>JASHTY010000044.1 GCA_030040315.1 Terriglobia bacterium
CCCCCGCCGGCATGGGGGCGCGCGGCGAAAACGTGCTGCGCGCACTTCACGATGGCCACACGGTCATGAGCACGGGTCCGCTGCTCGCCGCCGGCTTCGATACCAATTCCAACGGCTCGCTCGATGATGCCGGGGACATTGGCATTGGAGGTGAGATCTCTAGCTCCTTGAATTCCCTGCCCCCCTTGCAGCTCGAGTGGGTCAGCAGCGACGAATTCGGACCCCTGCAGTCGATTCAGCTTATTGTCGGAACCAGCGCCGGAGAGCAGCCGCCGGTGGAGGTTCCGATTCCGGCCGGCAAAGTCCTCGCCAGCAACGGCCTGGTTCCTTTTGATCTTCACGGGGTATTGAAGGAGGCAAGCCCCAACTGGCTTTACATTCGGTTGGTGGCCATCACACGAAACAGTGGCAATAATGAATTTCGCTGCTATACTAACCCCATTTGGATTAAAGCCACCGGCCAGTAGAGCCGACCAAAAAAATGTGATGGGCATAGAATATGGCTGCTGACGCAAACGAGCAGGGAACAATACGCTATATGCGCTGCGGATCGTGCGGGGCCATGAATCCAGCCTCGGCAGAGGTGTGCGTGCGTTGTGGAAAGCCGCCAAATGTAGGCGCGGTGGCATCACCATCGATGCCAACAGCGGTGCCGCCTGCTCCCCCGGTTGCACCAAGGCCCACAGGAGTTGTACCAGTGCCGCAAGTGATGTGCCCGAAGTGCCACAAGTCATTTCCACAAGGAAGTAAATTCTGCGGATACTGCGGGACGGCATTGCCGGCTACCGCGACCCCAGCTACGCCTCCTGCGCGGCCCGTGGCTCCGCCACCGCCACCGCCGCCTGCGGCCCGGCCCGGTACTCCGCCACCCCCACCGCCGCGCCCTGCGGTTCCGCCACCGCCACCTTCGATTGGGGCACGGCCGCCGGCCCCACCGCCACCGCGTCCAGCCGCGCCGCCATCGCCGCCGCCGCGCCCGGTGATTCCTCCTCCGCCGGCGTCGCTCGCCGGTCGAACCGCTGTTCCACAATCCCCGCGCCCGGCCACGCCGCCTCCCGGGCCGCCGGCGCCGCCTCCGAGGGTCAACATTCCGGACGCGGCAATGGGAGGCGGCACCGTGGTTTTTTCCGGATTGCGCGCCGCGCCCCGCATTGAGGCCCAGATTTCCGAAAAGAAGCCGGACGGCTCAATCGGCAAAACTGTTCCCGTAATCAAGGAAACTGTGATCGGCCGCGAAAATTGCGACCTGACCTACGCGCAGGACATGCTGCTGTCACCCCGCCACGCTTCCGTTTCCATTCGCGACGGAAAATTGATGCTGAAGGATCTGACCAGTCAGAACGGCTCATTCATTCGCCAGCGGCAGGACAGCGAACTTAGCCCCGGCGACGTCTTCCTGCTGGGGCGCGAGCTTTTCCGCTTCGTCACCCAGAGCCTGGAGGAATCCGGCAACAAGGATCAACCTGTGGAAGGGACGATGGTTTGGAGCGTTCCCAAACTGCAAAAGGGGCCGCTGACCTCCAAGCTGGAACACATCAAACTGAACGGTGAGGTGGTGGCGGAATTCAAACTCGATAAGCCTGAGACGACGCTTGGCCGCACCACGGGCGACCTGGTCTTCAAAGACGATCCTTATATGTCCGGCACACATGCGCGCATTGTCGCCCAGCCGGGGCGATTCCTTTTGCAGGACCTGCGCAGCCGCAATGGAGTCTACCGCCGCGTACGCTCCGAAATTGAGCTCATTGACGGAGATGAGTTCTTTATGGGTGAGCAGCTATTTCATGTGGACTTGAAGAGCGGAAACTAAGGCGAGAATTTGATCATCTCGCGGTTGGTTCATTGATCCACCTCTCCAATGGTTTACTGACCCACCAAGCTTAGCCTGCCGCAGGTGCCTATCCAACAACCGAGTCATTCAATGGACTAATGGCAAAATCACCAAATGACCAAATCTTAGCGCGGTATCTGCTGCATCGCTTCGCGCTCAACCTGCGGCATGCGCGTGCGGATATAATTGTCCATGATGCGCGGCAGCTCGACGTTCATCCTCGCTACAAATGAGTCCTGGGCCTTCTGCAGTTTGGCGTCAATGCCCTCGGCGTCCTGATTGAGCATATCCATTTTCTTCTGGAGCTCGGCCGACTGCGCGAGCGCGGTGCTGGTCATTTCCTTGGCCAGAAGCTGGCGCAGGGCCACCAGCTCATCGCTGTTTCGGGCCAGTTCCGACCCCACGTAGAAATTCGCAAAGATGGAGAGCAGCGTCATCACCAGAACGATATAAAGAAGGTTTCTAACTGTAGATATGCCTGAATCCATGTTATCTCCTTTGAAAAGCACTACTTCACGTCCTTGCGTTTCATGACGACCAGAATGCACACGAGCATCAGCAGGGCATAGCCGGTCATGATGGCCAGATAGGGCCCCTTGTCGCGCCAGAAGTGCGAAGGAAGGGGAAAGCCCTCACCCGCCATGATGGCTTCAGGGGGCGCTTCCAGCCCCGCCTCCAGATCCGGGACGTCGTCCGGGTGGAGTGAGAGAGTGACGGTGTTGACGATCTTGTAGGCGTAGTCCTGTGTGGAGTGGGCGCCGTGCACGCACAGGTCGGAGAGCGCTTCCAGTCCCCAGCGCGAAATCGCCAGCGTGGAGATCCAGCGGATGGGCGCGCTCATGCCGTCGATGGGAGCGGGAGTGTATTTGTGAAACAAGGCCATGGTCTGGGGTGAGGGATTGGTTGCGCCCACCACCAGATGGCCGAATTGCCCCTGCTCGGCCTTCAGGCGCGCGGCATCGTCTGCGGCGGCCTGCTGTTCCATGCTCGCGACTTTCGCCTTCGCCTCGGGCTGGGCGAACATTTTGCCTTCCAGAAGCTGCTCCACCGTGACCGGGATGATGGTTTGAATCGGCCGCACCGGCAGGAACAGCCCGCAGAGCAGAAGCTCGGGAATCAGCACCAGCGGGAAGAGCGTCAGGGCTTTTTCCGGCGTCGAAACCAGGCTGGAAATCAGCAGGCCGATCAATGATCCATTCGCGGCCACCAGGAACATGATCAGGATGGCCGCGCCCGCTTCCGGCAGGCTGAGCGACAGGGCGTGATTAACGAACAGGCAGATCAACACGACGGAAAAGCACTGTACGAAGGCGACGAAGGACAGCACCACCACCTTCGACATGATGTACGAAGGGATCTTCAGCCCCGTCTGGCGCTCACGTTTGTAGATGGTCTGTTCATCTACGATTTCGCGCACGGCGTTCGAGCAGCCAAACCAGAGCGCGCTGAACATGGCCATGAAAATGGTTTGCACCTGGTTGGGTCCGCTGGCCATCAGGGCCACCAGCACGGCCACCAGCGGTGCCTGCCCGAAAAGCAGCACGGTTTGCGCGCGGTCGCTGAACTTCAGCTCCCAGGTGCGCTGCAGCAGTGTTCCGAATTGGCGCAGGCTGAAGCGCTTTTCCTGCCGCGCGTGCTCCTGCGTTCCCGTGGCCTGGCCGCTTTCCGCCGGGATCTTGCGCTGCGGCTCCACCACCAGGTTCTGATAAAGGGGCGCGGCCTGGAATTTTTTCTTCAGCTCGAGCGCGTAGGGAACGGTGTTGTTGTCCGTCAGGTCGTCGTAAACGTCAGGCGGCGTTTCCGCCTTGAAGTATTCCAGGAATTTCGTTCCCGGGCCGTAATAGGCCAGGCGGCCCTGCACCATGACCACCACTTTGTCGAGCACGCCGAATGAGCCCAGCAGGTGCGTGGTGATGATGATCGTTGAGCCCTGGTTGGCGAGCTGGCGGAAAAGCATCATCATCAGGGTTTCCGTGCGGGGGTCGAGGCCGGCCGTCGGCTCATCGAGGAAAAGTACGCCGGGCTTGGGAAGCAGTTCGATGCCCAGGCTCACGCGTTTGCGCTGCCCGCCGCTGAGCGTAGAGACCGGATTGTCCCAGCGCTGCGGGTCGAGCTTCAGCGTGTCAAGCATCTCTTCCACGCGGCGGTTGATTTCGTCCTCGGAAATGTCGTCGGAAAGACGCAGCTTGGCGGCGTAATAGAGGCAGCGGCGCACCGTCAATTGCCGGTGCATGATGTCTTCCTGCGGGACGAAGCCGATGGTGGACTTCATCGCGTCCAGGTTCTGATACAGGTCGACGCCATTGTAGAGCACCTTGCCGCTGGTGGGCTTCACGAAGCCGTTGAGCGCGTTCATCAGCGTGGTTTTGCCCGCACCGCTCGGACCCAGCAGGCCGATCAGCTCCTTGGGCTTCACCACCAGCGAGAGATCGTCAAGCAGCAGCTTCGGCTGGCCGGTGTTGCGGTCGGTGACCTGGAAATTCAGGTGCACGGAATCGAGGCGAACCACGCGGCGATCGGGAACGTGAGTCAGCGCGCCGCCGTGGAAGTGCAGCTCCGAAGGCCCGATCACCACGCGGTCCAGCTCCTGCAGCTCGTGGCGCTTCACGCGGATGCCATTCACAAACGTGCCGTTCACGGAGCCCAGGTCCACGATCAGGCTTTTGCCGTTCTGCTTCACGATTTCGGCGTGCTTTTTGGAAACCACGGGGTGGGCGATCACCACGTCGCAGCCCGGGTCGCGGCCGATGACCAGATGGTCTTTGGTCAGGTCGATGTTCTCCATCTTGAGCTGCGGCTCGAGGCCGGAGCGGAAGATGAGGGACTTGCCACTGTAGCGTCCGAAAGTGATGTAATCGCCGTCGTGC
The DNA here is from genome assembly GCA_030040315.1 of Terriglobia bacterium. Classification (GTDB taxonomy): domain Bacteria; phylum Acidobacteriota; class Terriglobia; order UBA7540; family UBA7540; genus Bog-366. Next base: position 4,699 of record JASHTY010000044.1, read on the forward strand.
AAATCGGCCGTCTTGACGCGAATGCCGTTCACGAACGTGCCGTTTGCGGATCGATCGATCAGCTCACAGCCGTCACCTTTCAGTGAGAATTGGGCGTGCACTGCGGAGACGGAGACGTGGTCCAGAACCATTTGGCAGCGGGCCGGGTCGCGTCCAATCAGCAGGCCGCCGTCGGGAATGTCTTCACTCTTGACGGCGAACTTGTCGACAATCAACTCGACGTGCGGGCGCGCCATTACGTCGGTCAGCTTGATGGCCACCGTGCCGCCACCCGCGCGGTCCTGCTGCTGCGCGGCGGCGATGTCTGCCTGGCTGATGAGTGAAGTGTGGACCTCGCCGTCTGCCCCCGTGTCGGTCTTGCGCACCACCGGCGCCGCCACGACGGGAACGTACGATTCAACGCGGAATTGATGCTTGGCCCCGGCGCCAAACGATACTGCATCGTTGGGCTTTAGAAACGCTTCCTGCACGCGTGTTGAATTTACAAACGACCCGTTGGCGGACTCGCGGTCGCGCAGAATGATTTGCCCGGCGTCATTCAGCCCCACCCAGGCGTGTTGACGGGAGATTTGATCGTCGGCGAGGACGATCTGGGCTTTGCTCGAGTCTCTGCCCACGATCAGGCCCTTGGGGGTGATATTGAAGGTTCGGCCGGAGAGCATTCCGGAAGTTCCGACCAATCGAAACGCCTGGGGGGAAGGGGGAGCTCCGGCACGGGGCGGGGCCTTGACGGCCTCCATTCGCTTGGTCGCCGGCGGCGGGGTGCCAATGGTGGGGCTGGCCTCTACGGCCTGGTCCATCGTTCCGCCACAGACGCGGCAAAATCGATATCCCGTCTCATTGATTTCCCCGCATGTGGGGCATTTCATGGCTACAGCACTTTGTCTGCAGTGGCCCGTTTGCGGTCGCCCGGGCTTCTCAAGCGGACCGGTGGAATCAACGGACAACTGATCACTTCTCAGGCTTGCGGCTTAAAGTCTTCTTCTTTGAATTCTTTGCACTCGACCGGAGTCCCGTCCATGGCAGGAAGGCCGTGCCCGCTGAACTCCGCCACGATTACGGTAATGTTGTCGGTTCCGCCGTTGGCGTTGGCCTTTTCAATCAGGGCTTTACAGATCTCCTGCAGCCCCTCTCCTCCGGCGCCGAGCTCCAGCAGATCGGGCTCAGGCACCATGTTGTATAAACCGTCGCAGCAGATCAGGATGCGGTCGCCCTGGTTCATTCGGACGTAAGTTACCTTAACGTCCAGCGTTTCGCTGCTCCCCACCGCCTGGGTCAGAATGCTTTTACGATTATCCTTCTCCGGATCGGCGGGCATTTCCGCGCCGATATCCTGAAGGTAATTCAGGAAAGTCTGGTCGCGGGTCAAGCGCGTGATCTGCTTGTTGCGAATCAGATAGCAGCGCGAGTCGCCCACCTGTCCGACAAACAGGTGCTGGCCGAAGAGCGCGGACGCCGTGGTGGTAGTTCCCATGCCGCGGTAGGCGGGCGTGGCCAGGGCCTTCTGGTAAATGATCTGATTGGCGTATTCAATGGCTTCGCGCAGCAGGATGACGAAATTGGCTTCACTCGCCGTTCCAAGCGACTTCAGGTTGTCGTACAGGCGCTTGGGGACGGTTACGGCGGCGAGTTGGCTGGCGATTTCCCCGCTGGCTTCGCCGCCCATTCCATCCGCAACCATGAACAATGAGCCCAGCGGTCCGACGGTGTGCTCCTGAAGGGAAGGTGAAATGCCCACTTCTCCCGTCGTCAGATTGCAGATTACAAAATTGTCTTCGTTATTTTTGCGGACGCGGCCCATGTCCGACAGTGCGAACATGGATACATGGATGGCCTTTGCGTCATTCCCCGTAGTTTCGGCCACGGCCCTCACCTTCCCTGGCGGCAGTCGCGCCCTCGCGCGTCGTCAAGCGGTCCGCTCAGCGCACTAGTGCCCAACACTCAATTAACGGTCTGAACTTAATCCCCAAGGGCCTCAACCCTGCCCCTGAAACCCTTCCCCGCATTTCGACAGCCACGTAAAGCACAAATGCCAGGAGACTGGCTTTGGTGGTATGAAATAGCTCTACCTTATTACCATACCCGGCGCTTGGTATCAAGGGTTTAGGGCGTCTGAGGCGGCGGTCCTGCCCAGGCGGGATCGACGCTACAGCTTGCCTCCCGAATTCACGCTCCTGCGAAGTTCCCCCACGATTTCAGTGGCAACATGGTGGGCACGCTCCGAATCCTGTGGTGGCAGGGAAATTGCCGCCACCTTGGGATGGCCGCCGCCCCCGTATCTCTCGCATATGCTCGCCAGGTTTGCAGTCTTGGGCGAATTGTTCCAGGGGTTGCTGCCCACGGCGATTTTGATTCGCTCCTTTGACTTGCTCAGTCCCACGCAATAAACCGAGTCTGGAAAAAGATAATAGGGGATGAACTTATTGAACCCTTCCACCGGCTGGTCCGTGAGGTCAAAGTAAACCACTCCGCCTTCCAGCCTCGCGCGTGAGCGGATCAGCTCAATGGATTTCAAGTGCTGAGCATAGAGACCCTCGAACGCCTTCTGGATGTGCGGCAGCGCGATGATATCTTTAAGCGGTTTGGAGATGAGCTCAGGGATCAGGCGCACGCAGAAGTCCGGCTCGCTGGTTCCTTCGATCACCAGCGTCAATTGCGTCGCCGGCTCGCGCATTTCCACCGCCGTGCGAATGTCCGGATATTGCGCGCCATCGATCAGGTCCGCCCAGAAGACCAGTTCTTTCAGATCGGGGGCCTGGAAGCCGAACTTTTGGCCGGTGATATCAGCAATGAATTTCGTGCAGGACTTGTAATCCGGGTTGTAGAATTTCTGTCCATTCTGGTGAGTGCGGAAGTGCTCGGCATCGGCCTCCGTAAGGAAGGCGCTTTGATGATGATCGAACCACCAGGTCAGCTTGTCGGAGCTGGCGTACTTGAAGTCGACAATCACATTCTCATCGGCGCTGAACAGGCCGGGGTCGAATAATTGCCCGGCGCGGTGCATCATGCCCTGGTAGCGAAAGTCCGCCCCCGAGTTGATGCACTGCCGGTAAAAGCGCGTGAACACCGCCGCCGAGCAGGCGCCATCAAAACATCGGTCATGAAAACAGACGAGTACCGACGTGGGTTTGGAGGATGATGTCCCCATAGCGTCATCGCCCTGAATTCTTAACGAGGGCGAAACTGTCAAAGTTGCCCGTGCGGGTGGAAATTGTCAAGAGGAATTGCGGGACTTTCGGAGTGCCGGTCAGCCGATGGAGAAGGCCATGGGCCGAACGGTGTTCGGCCCCGGCGGAAGGAGGAACTGCAGGCTACGGGACATACCAATGCTGCGTTTTCGATCCGAAAATCCTTGCGAACCAGGCAATTACTTCGACGCTTGCTCATCCGCGAGTTTGCCAATCACGGGCAGCATGAATTTCTCGCCGCTGTAGGCCTTGTAGATCATGAAGATCACCAGGATCAACGATCCCAAGCCAATGGCCAGCCAGATGAGCATGTCCAGGATCCAGCCCACGACGGGAACGAAGGCCAGGATGAATCCCACAAACATCATCGCGATCGACAACACAAACATGGAGGCGGCGAAGAACAGGCACTGGAAGGAATGGAACTTGATGAACCTGTCTTTGTTGTACGGATCCATCACCAGGAAGAGAATCGCCGGGATAATGGTAACGTAGGCCAGCGCTCCCGCGACATTGGGAGCCAGGCCGCTGCCCGTGGCGGCAACCGGAGCCGCTGCCACCGCGCCTCCACCTGCGGGCGCGCCACAAGCCGCGCAAAATGTCACGCCCTCTGCCAACTGACCACCACACTTTGCACAGAATGCCATGCTGTCATCTCCTCTCGCAGAACCTATGGACTTCCGGTATCTCGGCCGGTCCCCGGGTCCGCAGTTTCGATCTCTCCGCTTGCTGTAAGGAAAATATTTGACACCAACTGGCAAGGTATTCGTACCACAAAGATTGCAGCGAAACAAGCGGGAAATGCAAGCGGAGCATGGTGGTGGCTCAGGATTAACTTCGATGAGTCATGTGGAGATTACCTTCCTGGGGATGAACGCACCCCACCCCGGCCCTCTCTCCCCTGCAGGAAGCTCATATTTGAAATTTCGAAATCAGCACGTCTCCCGCGTACCCTGCTCAGAAAAGTATCTCAAGTTCAAAATCCGCGTCGCGTGGATCAAGCGCGCCAGTCAACTGGCCGAAAGTGGCGCTCGCGTAGGTTGTCCCGACGTTGTTGAAAGAAACCTGGTTGAACGCATTGTAGAGGTCGGCGCGAAACTTGAGAGTAGCTTTCTTATCCTGGAACCAGGGAATGGTGGTGTTTTTGGTAAAACTGAAATTCCAGAAGCCTCGTCCCGGCCCACGCAGAATGTAGGCGCCTTCGTCTCCAAATTGCCCGAGCGGCTGGAGCGCAAAGGCCGCCGTGCTGAAATAATTGGATACGTTTTCGGGTTGAATATCCAGCGGCCCCACCCAGTTGGGCCGGCCGGCGTTCCCCGTTCCTGAACGGTCCCCCGTTTCGCTGATGGTGAAGGGGTATCCAGAAGCCTGCGCGGTGATTCCGCTCACTTCCCATCCGCCCAAGAGTTTGCCGACGGCCCCGGCCTGATTCTTGTAAAACGGCAATTGATAAACGTAATTCACCATGAAGTTCTGCGGCTGATCTACGCTGCAAAGTCCGGGCTCATCCTGTTGAGTCCACGTGTTCTGCCCCACCTGCCAGCAATGATCCTTTGACCACGTGTAGGCGACTTCAAACGAAATCCCATTGGCGAAATGGTGGCGGGCGTCCACTTGCAAGCCGTTGTATTCCGCCGCCGAGTTCCGGTCATCCTCGTTGATGCTGCCGTATCCGAGGAAGGGGACGGCCGTGCTGAGGTTCGTTCCGTTCGCCACGGCCAAATTCGGTTGCGGCTGATTGATGTTGAAGGATTGATCGAGATGGCCGGCATGGTTTCCAACATAGCCGACTGAGAGCACGGTGTGGGTGGGCAATTCCCTCGCCACGGTCAAGCTCCACTGCTGTACTTGCGGGTAGAGGTAATAAGGATCCTCGGAGGTTAGGCCCGCCGGGAATGTGGCACCCGTCCCGCCCGACGGATTATCGAGGCTGGTGTCGAAGATCGAGGCCGACTTTGAGAAGGGCGGATTGGTGGAAAGGCTTTGCTGGTTGTCATTGTCCCAATGATAGAAAATCCCATACCCGCCCCGAACAACCGTTTTGCGATCTGATCCCGGCGAATATGCAAAGCCAAAACGCGGCCCCAGGTTGCCATAGCGCGGAGTTTCCAAGGCCTGGTCCAGACCCGTCAGCCCTCCCCGGCTGGTGGGTGTGATGATTCCATTCAGGGGATTCCCCGTCCCGGGCACCAGGCGGCCGTTGGCCATCACCGTCGGCGCCTCGGAGGCGACATAGAGCGAGGGGATGAAGTCGGAAATATTGTTATATTTCTCGTATCCGTCCGGGCACGAGACGTAGATGATTTCCCGAAGCCCAAGGTTCAAAGTCAGATTCGGCCGCACCTTCCAGTCATCTTGAAAGTACATTTCATAATCGGTGCCGAAGAGATACTCGAAAGGAACAGTGGCCTGTTCGGTATATTCATAAGTATCGCCGAGAAGAAAATCCGCCAGCGCATTGCCAGTGATTGAGCCATTGAAGGTGAACGTCCCTTGCTGGTTGGTGTAAGGGTTAAACACAAACTTCTGGATCCGGACGGAATCGAAACCTGCCTTCAAAGTGTGCTGGCCTTCCTGGCGGGTAAAATCGTCGCGATAGGTGTAGAGATTGTTGGCGTTGTTGGAGAATCCCGTCGCTCCCACTCCCGCAAACCCGGAGACGCTGATACTGGGAATGATGTTCAGATTGTTGTCGTTGAAGATGGTGGGAATATTGAGGCCGGTGCGTTGCGCGTCGGCGCCGGGAATCGTGGTGATGTGGTTCCGCGAATATCCAACGGTAAACTGGTTGACCGTCCTGGGGCTGAAAGAATTTGTCAGCGCCAACACCATGTTCTGGCCCGGTTTGGAGATGAAGCCGGGCGTAGTGGGGAAGTCGGTATAAGTGCCCACCAATATGCTTTCATTCTCCCACCAGTTGTCATGTGCGTATCGCGCCATCAATGACATCTTGTCGTTGATGCGGTAATCGACGCGCCCCAACTCTTCGCGCCAATCGGTGAAAGTGTCCGATGAGTAAGAGTAATTGGGCGAGCCCGCCCGGTTGGGCAGTGGGAAGAATTTGTTGAGGATGAAGGTCGCGTTGGCGTCGATGGAGGTTGAGGGGATGGTGTCATTGGGAAAGGGCGTGCCCGTGGCCGGGTTGGTGATGGTCGTGGTGAAAACCCCCTCGCGCTGGGATTGTGTGGGAGTGGTATCGGTAAAAACACTTTGCGGCGGCGATGTGGCGCTGACGTACTCCGGGCCAATCCGCCAGTTCCAGCCCTCCGACCAGAAGAAGAACAGCTTGTCGTGCCGCGGGCTGCTGGGCGAGTGGAACACCGGTCCGCCAATCGTATAGCCGAACATGTTCTGGTTGAAGGGGCTTACCGTGGCGGAGAAGAAATTGCGCCCGTCGAGAGCGGCGTTGCCGTTGGCTTCGTACACCGCCCCGTGGTATTCACGCCCTCCGGATTTGGTGACCAGGTTCACCTGCCCGTATCCGTAACTTCCCGTGTCCGCCGTATAATTGCTCTTGTGGATCTGCACCTCATCAATGGCTTCCATGGTGGGGAAGAGGTCCAGACCGCGATTTCCGCCCGTATCCATCGCCAGAATACCGTCGTAGGTATATTCCACGGCATTGATCCTGCCGCCGTTGACGGAAATCTGCGGATTGCCTTCCTGCCCCACTCCCATGCGTTCACCCGTTACGGCGGAATTCACGCCCGGACCCAGAGTAAGGAGCTGCGTGAAATTGCGGCCGTTGAGCGCAAGTTCCTGCACCTGGCGGCTGGTGACCAGAGTATTCACTGCGCCGCTTTCCGTCTGGAGCACGGGCGACTCGCCTGTTACGGTTATGGTTTGCGTCGTTGCTCCCACTGTGAGGGTTATATTGACGGCCACGGTGGTATCCGCGGTGAGGATGATGCCCTTGCGGTCGACCGTGCTGAACCCCGAGCACGAGACCTTGATGTCGTATTCGCCGATTTGAAGCGAGGAAAGGACGAAATAGCCCTTGGAGTCGGCGTTGGTGGTGTGGGAAATACCCGTGGCGGTTTGCGTGGCGACAATTTGCGCGCCGGGAACTACCGCGCCAGTGGCGTCCGTAATCGTCCCCGAAATGTTCCCCGTTCCCGTGGTTTGGGCCCACAGGCTTACACTCGTCCATACGAGGCACAACATGAGCCCCCAAAGTTTCCAAAATACTCCGTATTGATTCGGTGAGAGCATAAGCGTCCTCCTGGGTTTCAGCGGTTGAATTCCTGTGCGGGAGTTCAGTGCCGCTAATCGACGATTAGGCGTGGAATTAAAGCCCTAAGTCCCGACGCAAATGCAGGTGCGGTCTGAGCAGTCGTGCAATCCGTCGCCCGGGAAACGTTCACTATTTCCCGATGCAATTTTGAGCTAAGAATATCTTTGAAGAGGACACTTGTCAAGTTGACTAACCGGGTGGCCCTCGCCCGGCCGCGACTTTGCCGTGGGATACTTGCAGGTCGGCGCTACAGTAAAGGCATTTTCCATATAGAACCGTATTCAATATTCCGTCACGGCGCTGTCATGCGCCTCCAGGTCGATCCGCATGATCCACTCGTGCTTCATGAAAATCGACTGGAAGAATTTTTCGACCGTGGGCTGGTCGGGCGCCTCGATCTCCGTCAGAATCCGCCCGCCAATCTGGCTGGCCACGCAGCGCCGCACATTGACTTCCCGGGCATTCACAATCTTGAGCATCAGCTCTCGTATGGCTTGCTTGGTAAGGCAGGCGGTGGCGTGAGCGGAGAAGTAAAGCGCCATGAGCAGTCTCCTACTTTATCCCCAGGTGTCGAGCAATCAGGGCGTCGCGCCAGCGGTCCGGCAGGGAACGGAAGAAGCGAATCTGCAGGCGAAGCTGCAGCGCCGACGGGTTGCCGACCATGTAGCGTGTGCGCGGGCGGCGGGCGGAAAGCGAGTGCGCCACCGCATTCGCCACCACGTCCGTGGCCGCTCCCTTCGCCGCATCCGCCGCGGTCGCCTCACGAACCGCGCGCACGGCGGGACCGTACAACTGAAGGGCTTCCTCGGGAAGCTGCTCCCGAAGCGCGTCCGCCGCGGCCATGGCTTTGCCCACAATGGGAGTTTGAATGAATGCCGGCTCCACAATCGAGACGTGAATATTCCAGGGACGCAGTTCCAGGCGCAAAGAATCCGTCAGCGCTTCGAGCGCGAACTTGGAAGCGGAATATGCCCCCGTAAAAGGCCCGGAAATCAGGCCGCTGACCGAGCCGATATTCACAATGCGGCCGTGAGCCTTGCGAAGCGCCGGCAGAAAAGCCTGGGTGACGGCGATCTGCCCGATGACGTTGACCTCCAACTGATGCCGGAGCTCGTCGAGCGGGAGAAACTCCAGCATTCCGCTCACGACAATTCCGGCGTTGTTGACCAATCCCGTCAGACCGGCGCCGCCCAGCGCTTCCGTGACGTTTTGTGCTGCGACCTTTACTTCCGCCTCGTCGCTGACGTCCAGACGAATCGGCGTGAGCCGCGCGGAGGCTCGCTTGCGCAGCGAGTCTCCGTCCGCAGCTTTGCGAATTCCCGCAAATACCCGGTACCCCAGCGAGTCCAGGTGCAGCGCGCACGCTTCACCGATTCCCGTCGATGCTCCTGTGATGACCACCGCGCCCAAGTCTGCCATCGGCTCTCCTTTGTGGGGACGTATCATACCAAGGTGGAGACGTTCTGCAAGCTGATAGGGGCGCGGAAGCGTGTCCTGAAAAACGTTAGGTTAGGTTCCAGATTATTCGCTAAGCAATCCGCTCAGCTCTGGCCGAGGATACGATCGAAAAGGCAACGCATTATTCCACGGAAATCTCGCGGCTGCGCACCGGGGAGCCTTTCCCCGCGGAGTCAAGGCTCCAGAAATCAATACGGTAATTGCCCGGTGGAACATTTTCGAAAGGAAGTTTGAAGGCCACGGGTACCAACGGAACGCCTGCGCGCACGTTTTGGTCCAACCCGACCGGGCCGGAGTAAAACACCGTCTGCATCGTTTTGAGATCGACCAGCTTGAATACCACCATCACGCGCACAGGCCCCGTCTTCAGCAAAGGCTCATAAATTTCCAGATATACGGTGGCGGGGTGCATCGTTGAGAAGTGCGTATTGGCGGAAGGCTGAATTTGCACGCCATTCGCGATCAGGGGCTTGGTGTTCTCCAGCAGCCCCGTGTCGACATCCGCCAATTGCGGAGCGAGGGCCAGGATTTTGTCCCCAAAGGCGGGGCCGCTGAGAGTAAGTTCATTGCCGGTGAAGGGGCTTACGTTTAGAGGAAGTTCGCTCTTCCCGAATTTCTGACCCCCGCCAGTCAGCAGGACCTTCAGGATGTATTTGCCGGGCGCGATTCTGAAGCACTTCTGATAGGCAAAAGGCGATTTGGCAGCTTGCTCTTCACCTTCCTTGCCCACATCCACTTTCACCGTGTCGCTGAAGCGCGCCGCCACCGAGCCATCATCGCGATAGGCGATTCCCAGAACATCCAGGTGCGAATGGAACTGCCCCTTTTCCTTCTCAAACTCCAGGGCTGAACCCGGAATCGACAAGCTCAGATCGACCAGCGCCACGCCGGGTTGCACATAGAAGTAGGGAGTCGCAATCTCAATGGGAATTTCGCCGGCGTCCGTGGCAGCGGCGTGCGCCTCCAGTGCCTTGCCTTCGGGTTTGGCGGCCAGCAGGTCCGGAGCCTTCACGTCGAAGTAGCCGTCGCGCGCTCGCACCTCTGTTCCTTTCACGTCCACCTTCACCCGAATGTGGTGGTAGTCGCCTTCGTGCGTTGGCGTGGGAGGGACGTAACCGAGCACGTAGCTTTGCTCCATTTCCTGGGCAACCTGCTCCATGCCCCCCACTAGGTCATTGGTATTGAGGATGGGGAAGCCTCCGGTATGAGCGGAAAAAACGTGCAGGACCTGATAGTAGGCCTCCGGCCCCCCGCCCATTCCTGTCGGCCGCGGGGCTTGTTGCCGCCGGGTCTGGCTGTTCGCGCTCGCGCTGGATATGGGCCCCGGCGAGCTGATCGGCGGACTCGGTTGGCGGGCCTCCAATCCCTGTGCGCCGAGCGAATACACGCCCACATTGGCTTTATTCAGGGCGTCGAGGGTATTGTCAAAATCGAACTCCGTGTCAGTGTCGGTCGGAAACCCACCGGAAAAAAGAATGATCACCTTGCGGCCGGGTATGGGCCTCAGCCCTTCGGCAACGTTGCGAATGGCCAGCAGCAGGGCGCGGATGGCAGCATCCCTGGCATCCTTATCGCCTCTTCCTCCTCCGCCATTGGTGTGGACCGCGGAAGGCTTGGGGTTGATGACCGCCTGGTTCAGCAAATCACCCTTGGCCGTGAAGTTCTGGGCCACGATGAGTGCGCCGCCGTAATCCATGACCGCCATCAGCCGGTGGGGAGAGGCGTAGGCCTCCACGAATTTCGCCGCGGCCTGGCGCGCCACCATCTGGTCGGCGCTCCGTGGCAAGGAGGTGTCATCGAAGAACAGCACCATGTAGCGATCATGGCCCGGAGCGTCCGGCTTGATTTCGGCCTCGCGTGTAAAGCTCACGATGTTTTGCTCAGCGCCATCTTCAAAGATGTGGAAGTCATTCTGCCCGAGGTCTTTCAGGTATTCCTGCTTCTTGCCGGTAACCGCTACATCCACCAGCACCAGGTTGGTTTCGGTCTTTATGACTCCAGTGGTTGACGGCGTTTCTGCCGCGGGCTTGTTCTGGGCTGGATCACCCGGCGTCAGGGCAGGCGTCGGCGACAGCTCACTGAGGGACAGGAAAATGGCAAGGATCGTAAGGCGCGAAAGCCGCCGCATGACTTCTGCTCCTAATACGGAATGTCGACCGTGCGATTCATGCCGGAGATTTGCCCGCTCTCCGCCTCACGCACCACCGTGCGCACCAGATAGGTTCCTGGCGCAACGGCAACTTCCGACTGAATGGTAATTCCGGTTTGCAGATATTTCTGCAGGGTGACATCCCGCAGGCGCAATTCCACCACCTTCTGCTGGCCGCCGGCGAAATGGCCGTCCCGATCAAAGAGCGCCACCGCGAACGTCAGGCGGTCAACGTTGCGGTCCGCCTCCCGGTGGAACTGCACCTTTCGCAAATCGAGGTGCGTGTCGACGTCCACCTGGCCGTCCGTGCGGGACTTCATGAAGAACTCGGTGTGGACGTCGATGGGCAGGCCCCGCATCTCATCTTGCGAGAAGACCGCCTCCTGAATTTCTTCTTTTTCCTGCGCGGCAGGGTCGGCAGGCTTGGCCGGAGCAAAATAGCCCTTGCGAGCTTCAATAATCAGGCCGCGGCCCGACACCACACTGACCTTGAGAGGGTGGAATGCTCCGTCCAGCTTCAGGTTCTGCGGTGAAAACGCCAACAGGTAGTACGTCTCCGGCACGGCTGACGCGCGGCGCAAACCATCCTCCAAATCATTGCTGTTTTCAAAAAAAATGCCGCCCGTGCTTTGCGCCAGTGCAGCAAGCGCGTTGCTTTGCTCCTGCGCGCTGGCCTTCATCAGAGCTTCCTTTTGCACCATGACGCCCGTGCTCAGCGTGTTGGCGGGTGATTGCTGCGAGGCATCAAACTGGGAATCAACGTACATTCCCCGCGCATCAATGGCGTTGATGATCACATTCGAGCGCAGCGCGCGATTCGCAATCTTATCAAGCTCGGTGAGCAGCATCTCGCTCAGGAATCCCTCTGAAACAATTACGATGTTTCGCTGCCCCGGCAAGGATTCCATGCGGCGAACCAGCGATTCGATGCTGCTCAAGGTGGTTCGCGAGGCGTTCTCGGATTCGGTTTCGACGCGCTGGGCGTATCCCTGCACTTCGCTGTTGGTCGTCGAGCCGGAGGCGCTCCCGCCGCCACGCCCCCCGGAAGAACTGGAAGAGCTGGAGGAGCCGCCCGACTTTCCCGACGACGCTCCACCGCCCGATCGTCCTCCCCCGCTTGATCCACCTCCGCCGGATATCAACCCGCAATTCCTCAGCTCTTGCGTCGCCACACTGATCGCCTGCTGGTCTTGCAGCTCCACAATCAAGTAGGCCTCGTAGGGCAGAATTGTCACGCACGTATCCGGTGTTGACATCGGCCGGGGCTGGAGAGCCAGAAGCACCTGCTGCACGCTGGCCAGGTCGGAAGTGAAATCCAACTGCTTGATGCCCGATGAGGTGAAAATGCCCACACGGTCTCCGGGCTGAACGGCATGGGCCAGAAAACGCTGCGCGGCCTGCCGAGAGCGCGCCAGACCCTCAAAGTCTGTGTTGATATCGTCGAAAAAGAGCCCCAGAAACCGGCGTGGGAGGTCCGGCGCGGGCTGATCGGGGATTTGCGGCGTCGATCCCGTTCCCATGCTCGCGCTGGGACCAGGCTGCTGCCGTGCGTTCTCAAGCGGCTTCTCCATGGAGAAGTTCAGAATCGCCTGCTTCTTGCCTCGGTCGAAGAGTTGAAAATCCGCCTGTTGCAGGTTGCTGACCACTGCCCCCCGCGCGTCGCGCACCACCACGCGCACCAGGACCAAATTGCGCTGCGCCAGCAACTTGAATGCGGGCTCTTCTTCGCGCGAGGCGATTTCCGGGGCCTCCGTGGTTTGCGCGTATGCCGCGCCCACAAAAATGACGAGCAAATTTGCAGCCAGGAAGGTAAGCAAGGGCGAGTTTCGTCCAGGCCCGTCGGGAATTGCCGGGGGAAACCGCATGCGCTCCTCAATGCGTGAAGCGAGCCTCGCCACTGCGTCACCAGGGAAGGTGAGCAGTCGACATCGGCTACAATGAACTCATCAGTCTCCCGCCGCGCACCTAAGGATGTCAAGCCGTTCTGGCCATGGGTTTAGCGGTGCGCAGCCGCTTCGGAGGACCCGGAGTCATAGCGCAATTCGATCTGAGGCAGAGCTTGGGTCACGTCTGCAAGCAGTTTGGTTGCAAACCGCTAGACGTCAATTATACCATATGGTAATATGTAAATTGTAGTACCGGAAAAACGGATTTGAGGCAGGCACTTTGAATTCTTTTCTGAAGCAATCGGATTCTCTCTCCGTTGTCCAAATTGGAGCTTCGAGCGAAGCTCGGCCGGTCACAACACGTCGAGAATAACGAGCGGATCGCACTTGACCACTGGGAATTTGAGGGCTATTTCGTTGAATTGAGGCGAAGGCAAATGGGAAACACCCTCGAACACTCTATTATAGGGATTACCCCAGAAGTTGTTGAAAATAAAGCGGCTTCAAAAACGGTAGGAGTAACAGCGAGAGAACAGGACGAAGGACGTTGAACGCTCTGTTATGGGGATTACCCCAGAAGTTATTGAAAACATTAGGCCGGCACAAGGTAATCTGATCGGATGAATATGATTAAGTCGAAACCAACGACTTAGTTCGCATCGTTTATTCCGTTCGAAGCCGGAATGTCTATGATAAAACAATGGTCAGTGTATGCCCGCTGCGTCTTGTTTGGCAATCCGGCTCGCACACCGTCGCGGTTTACACTCGCCGTGGAGCTCCTTCCAGAGAGCGCGCTGGGATGCTGGCAAACGAGGTTCATTCCAGTGCGGCGACCAGAAGTGAAGCTTTGCGAGCCAGGTTAAGCGCCCTCTGGTAATCGCCGCTTTCATAGGCGCGAGCTGACTGCGCCAGAAACGTGTTGGCGTCGTCGAGCGTCTTGCGTTCGTTGGCGGAAAGGCGCGCCATATTCAGGCGGCTCATGCGCTCGCGGACATTCTGCTGCAAGGTCTGAACCTGCCCGCGAAGGTTGTTCTCCTGGGCCGAACTTTCCTGGGGCTCAAGCGCCGGGACTTCGGCGGGTGGAGTTTCGGGGACTTCCTGCGTGGAGGTGTCATCTGGCTCGGCGGATGTGGTAGCCGGCTCGTGACGCGTGATATGGCGCTGCGGAGTGGGCTGTGGCGTAGTGGGCGGAGGCGTGGCCTCCGGCTCGGGCGGCGGAGCAGGCTCTTCAATCACCCAAACGCTCGGCGGGTTCGCTTCAGCAGCATTCGGAGCCATGGCCTGAGCCGGCACGTAAACCACCGCGCTTGCCGGACCCTGGCGCCTGGGGCAAGCGCCAATCCAAAGCGCCAGCGCGCAGACTGAGGCAATAGTGCCATTACCCGCCATACCCTACAATTCTACCATCGGCGGCGCGCCGTGGCCGAACCTTTACAAGCGACCGCGCGGAGGCAAGAAGGCGACACAGCAGTCTTCCACGGCTGGGATTCTTGAGGCAATGAAGCGCAGACCGTAGTTTTGCAGAAAGGCTTGACCAGGCATGCCCACCACACTCAGGAGGGCGAAGAGCAGACCGGTGAAAATGCTCAGGGCAACGATGCCCAGAAAAATCGTTAAAGGATTCCAGACCCATGCCAATCCGAATGCGCGCAGGGTGAAGATGACAAGCGCTGCCCCCACCAGCGCCCCCGAAGAGAGTCCCATCAATACCGGGAAAAGTATGAAGAGCGCGATAATGCTGATTCCCATTGACGCGGCGAATCGCATGACGATGTAGAAGAGGAACATGCCGGAGTCGCGGCGCGAAATTTCCCATACTTCTCGCCAGGCGGCGGCAAGAGTGACGCGGCGGGCGTACATTACGGGCGCAACCAGATCATCGGTTAGAGTAATGGTGATCGCAACTGCCAGGCCGATTAGAACCACCGCTACCAGTTCGTTTACCAAAAGCAGCGAGGCAATCCAGGATGGATGGCCGGCAGCAAGGAGAGGATTCAGAAAACGAAGGGATACAAGCATGGCTCCGAAGACCAGCGCCATAATTGCGCCCACGATTCCGACCAGCCAGCGGAAGTAAGATCGGCCGGCACTTCTCGATCGCTCCCATGCGGAGCGGACCGAGATGTGATGCTGAATCACCGCCTCCACCAGGACGAATCGCAGAATGCAACGCGCATAGATGACGCCGAGCACAAGAGCAAGACTGAGGACAACCGCCAGAATAATCAGAATGACGTGTTGGCCAATCACTCCGCGAACGCGCAGCAGCATGTCCGCCGGGTGCAGGTCTACCGGCAGTGCTCCGAAGCTCCACTGGAACGCCGCCGTGGATGTGCCTCCGCCCAGGAACAGGCACACCAGGCTCAATGAAATCCAGCGGCGCGCCACGAAGGGACGAAAAAGCAGGCGGACCGTTTCTTGCCAGGCGGGTGAGAGCGCTTCCACTGGAGACAAGGGACCGCTTTCGCGGCGCAGCGTAGGGAAACGCAGAGGTTCGGCAAATCGTGCGTCCAATGGCATAGCTCTCCAGAGAAGCCCCTCTTAACTATACACCGGGGGGCGGGACAACGCGCTGCTTGTCCAAACGTGCGGCGCAATGCGCCTCAATGTATTTGCGCACGGTATCGGGCATGCGGTGGTCCAGGCAGATGTCGCGCAAATCTGTGATTGCGAGGTCGGGCAGGAAAGCGAGTACTCGGGAGAAAGGGGTGAGCGGGTTGCGAATCAGGGCAAGGCGCAGGTGATAATGGCGCGACCATCGCTCGTGCTGTGCAATCTGCTCCACGATGACCGGATGCAGGCCGTCACGGGCAAGAACCTTGAGCAGGTTGCCTTCCGTCAGGCTGGGATTGTCCAGCGCGGCACGGAGCAGCTCCAGGTCGGGCTCAGCCATCAGGCTCGCGGCAAGCCGCCCCGTGCCCCGGCGGGCGAGCGAGATCCTTTCTCCGCGCGGCATGCCTTCAAGCTTCTTCAGGATGGTTTCCTCGGCGAGCATTTTGATGTCCGTGGGAACAGCCGGCGTTTGAGCGACGCGCAGCAGGTCAAAGACATAGAAGAACTTCATCAACGGAACGGAAACCAGGCGTGGCGTCTTGGGGTGCCGCACCAGGGCAAGCTGGACGGCATAATTCTTCCTGACCTCCTTGTGCTGCGCAAGTTCACGTACCACCTCGTGCGCAAGGTCCTTGCGTGCCAGCAGGCGAAGCAGGTCCCGCTCCTGCAAGTGCGGATTGCGCGCCAGTCCCATCAGGACTTCTCTTGCAGCTTCCTTGCAGAGGCTCTCGATTTCGCGGCGAGTGGAGGTGACGGCGGCCAGTTCGGCGCGCTCTTGCAGCCTCTCATGAGTAGGTGGAAGGTCATCCATCAAAAGGCGATTTTAGAAGGGACGGGCTGGTGGCCGCAAGCGAATCACGGACTGTAGCGCGGGTGTCACCACCCGCGAGGGTTACGCGGCTGGGGACAGCCGCGCTACAATCTCGTCCCCAACCACGACGGAGGCTGGAGGCAGGCGCAGCAAAAGAAAGGCTGTTTTGCGCCGACGCCGTCCTGCTATTTTGCATCAAAAGTAAGAGAGCCGGGCGGCGTTATGAAATTTAACTTGAAAAGTCGCTCGAGAATTGGTATTTGGTTAGAGACACCCGAAGGATCGCAAGTTGTTCAAAAATCCGACCCCGCGTTAGGGATGAAGAGGTTTCCCGGCGTTGCGGAAGTGGGTGCGCCCAGGTCACCTGCGATTCACAATTTCACATCGAGGTAGTGAAGCAATGAAGAAGACCACTGCGCTGTGGACCCTTAGCTTGTTGATCAGTTTCTGCTGCGCCGCTGCGGCCGCCGAGCCCGCAAACCGCTCCGGCCTACCGGTTCCCTTGAACCCTATGACGCGACTGGAGGCCGCGCCCCAGGCGGCTGCGGGCGGACAAGCTTCGGGCCCGCAATGGAAGAGCCGGGATGAGTATGACGCTTATGCCGCTATGGCGAAGGAGACGGACGCCGACAAGCAACTGTCGCTTGCCCAGGCTTTCATCCAAAAGTTTCCGACCTCCGATTTCATCTCGGGCGCTTACACGGTTGAAATGACCGTATACGCCAAGGAGAACAAAACAGATGACGCTGTTGGCGCCGCCAGAAAGGTGCTGGGCGCTGATCCCAATAACCTGGATGCCCTGGCATTTGTCAGCTACGTATTCCCGTTTACTTACAAGGATACGGACCCCGACAAAGACGCCAAGCTTTCGAAGGCAGACAGTGACGCACATCACGGTTTGGACGTGCTTTCCAAACTCCAAAAGCCTGCAAATGTGTCCCAGCAGGATTACACAACCTATGTGACAGCCAAACGTGCGCTTTTCAATAGCACCATTGGATTTGTGGCACTCCAAAAGAAGGATTACGCAAACGCCATCAACTCGCTGAAGGCGGCGGCCACCGATAATCCCACTGACTACTACACCGTCTATCGCTTGGCGATTGCTGAGCTCTCATCCACGCCCCCGGATAACGATGATGGTATCTGGTATTACGCGCGCGCCATCGCTCTGGGGAAAGCAAAGAATGACCCCAATGTGGGACAATGGGATACCTATCTAAAGCAGAAGTATGTCGCGTACCACGGAACGGATACCGGGTTCCAGGATCTCGAAACCCAGGCTGCTACGCAGCCCAATCCTCCTGACGGCTTCAAGATTGCCGCCAAGCCTGAGGCGCCGAAGCAGACAGGCAATCAGGTCATTGACGCCTTCAATACAATGACATACCCGCTGACATTGGGGGGGAGCACGGCGCAGACTGCCTGGGATTCACTTAAGGGACAGGCCTATGGGTCAGGCGGGACCGTCGCAAGCGTTGAAAAGGGAACGGACGCCGGCACTTATCTGGTCCGCATTGCGATTCTGGACACCACGAAGTCTGAGGACAAGTACGACGTCGAGTTGAAGGATTCAACCCAACCCAACGTTAAGAACCTGCAGAAGGGTGACTTGCTTACATTCAAAGGAAATTTGGATTCCTACGTCGCAAGCCCAAGCCTGATATTAACTCTGGTCGGCGAGGTTACTTCCGATCTGCCGGACAAACCTCAACCCAACAAGCCGCCGGCCCGGCATTCAACCACGCATGCTTCACCGAGCACGG
Source organism: Terriglobia bacterium (assembly GCA_030040315.1). Taxonomy (GTDB): domain Bacteria; phylum Acidobacteriota; class Terriglobia; order UBA7540; family UBA7540; genus Bog-366. The sequence goes on from JASHTY010000044.1 coordinate 22,744, forward strand.
GCAGGTAACCATCTTACAGGCAGGTCGCCGGCGTTCCAGTCGCAGCTCTGCCTTAACTCCCTTAATGACATTCCATTAAGAGGATTGCTATACTAGATATGCTTAACTTAGATATGAGAAGTCTAGCGGCCCGGGCGGGACGCTCCCCGCGCTAAACGGCGGGCGCGGCGTTTGGGGCGGTGGTCAAGGCCCAGTTCGTCCACCTTGCGGCTGAGCGTATTGCGATGGATGCCGAGCGCTGTGGCGGTCTTGGAGTGGTTGCCTCTGTTCCTCTCCAGCATCTTCTTGATAAACCGCTTCTCAAATTCTGAAACCGCATCGAGAAATAGAATCTCGCCCTCGATCATTTGGTTCACGAGGGTTTCAAGTTGGTCTTTCACAACATTGCTCCGATCAATCGAAATTGCAAATCGCGCGGCTCAGGGTTTCGCCAGGCCCTTGTCATGCTGAATCAGTTCATCGTGGAACTTCTCAAAGCCCAGACGGAATTGGGCTCGCAG
>JASHTY010000340.1 GCA_030040315.1 Terriglobia bacterium
TTGCAGCATCAGGGGCAACAGCACGGTGGTGCCGTAAAGCACGAACCCCATCATGAACATGGTGAACGAGGCCAGCATGAAGTTCCGGTCTTTCAGTAAGTGGAAGTCCACCACCGGGTCCTCGCGCGTAAGCTCCCAGATAAAGCCGCCGATCAGCCCGACGCCGCCGATGATGGCGCATGCGATGATGAAGTTCGAGCCGAACCAGTCCTCGCGCTCGCCCTTATCGAGCACAACCTGCATAAAGCCCAATCCCACGCTCAGCAGGCCCAGGCCGATGTAGTCGATCTTTAGTGTGCGCAGGTTCTTGCGAATCAGGTACGGCGGGTCAAAGATCAGGAGCGCGGTCAAAATGAGCGAAATCACGCCCACGGGAATGTTGATGAAGAAAATCCAGCGCCAGGAGTAGTTGTCCGTAATCCAGCCGCCCAGCGTGGGGCCGATGATGGGCGCTACCACCACGCCCATGCCGTAAATCGCCATGGCCATGCCGTGCTTTTCCTTGGGAAAACTCTCCACCAGAATCGCTTGCGAAATCGGTTGAAGCGCGCCGCCCCCCGCGCCCTGCAACACGCGAAACAAAACCAGCAGGCCCAGGCTGGGAGCGATTCCGCAGAGGAATGAACAAACCGTGAAGATTCCCACGCAGACCATGAAGAAGCGCTTGCGCCCGAAGAGCGATGACAGCCAGCCGGTGAGCGGCAGAATGATGGCGTTTGAAACCAGGTAGGACGTCAGCACCCAGGTGCTTTCATCGACACCGGCCGAAAGGTCGCCGGCAATGTGCGGCAGCGACACGTTGGCGACGCTCGTGTCCAGCACTTCCAGGAAGGTCGCCAGCATGACGGTCAAGGCGATCAGCCACGGGTTGGTGGCGGCGTCTTCACGATTTCTGTTCAGTAGGCCGTTCATGACTTTACTTCGTGATAATCGTGGCCTCCACATTCATTCCGGGGCGAAGAATTGCTTTTCGGGAGGAATCCGGGTCCAGCAGAATTTTTACGGGAATTCGCTGCACGACTTTCACGTAGTTTCCTGTGGCGTTCTCGGGCGGCAGCAGGCTCAGCCGAGCGCCGGTGGCGCTGGCGATGGAATCCACATATCCCGTCACCGTCTGCCCGTACATGTCGACGTCGATCTCCGCCTTCTGGCCAGGCCGCACCTTGGCAAGCTGCGTCTCCTTGAAGTTGGCCGTCACCCAGACGTCGTTAAGCGGAATCAGGGTGAACAGTCCCTGGCCGGGTTGAATAATCTGGCCCACCTCCACCGACTTCCTAGTCACCACTCCGTCGCTGGGCGCGGTGATCGTGGCGTAACTCAAATCCAGGTCCGCCGCTTCAACGTCCGCGCGGGCCTTGGCCACGGCGGCTTCGGCGGACGCCTGGTCCGCTTCGTGAATGGTCACCTGCTTGTTGTTTGCCTGCGCCTGCGCCACGGCCGCGCGGGCCTGGTCCACCTGAGCCTTCGCCGCCAGCATCGACTGGCGCGCAATGTCCGCACCTTTCTGCGCGGAATTCAGCTTTTCGCTCGCGGCCTTCAATTGGCTTTCCGCCACGCGCGCCGCAGCCTGATACGAGTCAAATTGCTGCTGGGAGATTTCATCTTTCGCAAGCAGGGGCTTCATGCGGGTCAAATCAGCCTGGGCGCGGTCATTGTCGGCCTGCGCAGCGGCCACGTTGTCGCGAGCATATTCCAAATCCGCGGTGGAATCTCTTTCATATGTGAACGTGGCCTTGTCATAATTCGCCTGGGCGGAGGCAAGCTCGGCATCCGCGCTGGAGGTGCCGCTGGCCGTGGTTTCCTGCGTCAGGGGAATTCCCACACCCGCCGCTCGGGCCTGGGCTTCGGCCAGTGATAGCGCCGCTCGGGCCTGGTCCAGGCGCGCCTGGTAATCGCGCGGGTCGATGCGAACCAAAACCTGCCCGGCTTTTACCTGCTGGTTGTCTTTGATCAACACTTCCGCGACGGTTCCGTAAATCTTGCTGGCGATTGGGACGACGTGTCCGTCCACTTGCGCGTCGTCTGTCGAGACGCGATCGTGGTAGTACGCCAGCAATCCCCCCACCAGAATCGCCAGCACGGCCGCTGCGCCCAGAGCCGACCAGCGAACCTTGGGGTCTGCCCAACGCGAGGGGGACTTGCCCTCGGAAGGAAGGCTTTGCGGCACCTCGCGGCCTAATTCTTTTTCGAGCTCATCAAGGTTCGGATCTCTGGTTGGCATGGTCAGCATCCTTCATGTTGCTTGTTGCGAGTGGTGGCCCGCGCTTTCAAACCCGACGCAAGACCGGCGCTACTTGGAATACAGGGCCTCAATCTGGCCGATCGCCCGTGAAAAGTCCGCACGGGATTGGTTGTAACGGTAGAGCGCCTCAATCTGATTATCATTGGCGCGCGCCAGGGCGTCCTGCGCGTTGACGACTTCAATGTTGTTGGCCACTCCCGCCTGGAAGCGGTCTCGCGCCTGGGAGACTTCCTCGTGTGCAAGGTTCAGTCCCAGGTTGGCTACGTCAACCTCGTGACGCGCGGCGTCAAGCTGTGCCACCGACGTCTTGACTTCCAAAGCAATCTGGTTGCGAAGATCAGCCTCCTGGGCGTTCAGCTTCTTAATCTCGATATTGTCCTTCGCGATGTCGGCGTGAATTCGCCCGCCCGTGAACAGCGGCACGTCCACGGTGACTTGATAAATGTAGGCTGGAATCGCGCTGGGGGCGGATAATCCCTGCTCACCCCAGGTGCCGTAGAAGTTCAAGGTCGGCAGGCGTGACTCGCTCGCTCCCCGACGCGCTAACTCCGCCTCTTGCACTCTCGCCAGCAGGGTCTTCATTTCCGGACGCTCGCCGTAAGCCTGCTCAAGGCTCTGTGTCTCGTCAATTTCCGGCGTTTCGTAGAAGCCCGGTGAGTCCGCCAATTCGATGTCGCGATGCGGATCAAGATTGAGCAGGCGCGCCAGTCCGTAAAGAGCCACTTTCTGCTGAGTCTGCGCCTCCAGAAGATGCTGCTTCTCGTTTTGCAGCTCGACGTTCGCGCGCAGCGTATCGATGCCGGTGCCGGCCCCGTGCTTTTGCAAGTCGCTGGCCTGATCGTAAAGCGCTTGCGCCAGGTCCACTCGTGATTGCGCTGCTTTGACTGCAGCATTGGCGCGCATTCCCGATAAATATTGCGAGACGACCAACAGCACGATCTGCTCATGAACCGTTGACTCGTCCGCCTGGCTGGCGTTCACTCCCTGATGTGCCGCCTGCCAACGCCGCCACAGGGTAAAGTCCAGAAGCGGCATGCTCATACTGGGGCCGGCCTGGAAAAACTGGAAAGGCCCGGCGTGCTCGGGGATGCCGGGAAATTTGCTTCCAAACTCGGCGTACAGGTCGAAGCGCGTCGCACGGTCGAGAACCTCAACTCCCGCCTGCGGCAGCAGCGCCGAGCGAGCGATCGATTGATCCTGGTGGCTCTCGGCGAAGTTCAGAGTGGCAATTTGCACCTGTGGATTTTCCTTCAGCGCAGTCGCGACCGCATCGCGAAGGGTTAATCGCACCGTCGTCGTGTCCTGCGCGCGAGTTGACGCTGCTGACAGCAAAGCGAATACCAGAAGCGCGATCAGGTGCGCGGCTTTCTGCTTGGACAGGTCAAACCCCTTCTGAGATTTTTCGCCGGAATCTTCTGCACAAATCTCCTCAACCAGGGCCTTGGGCATAAGCCCTGAACCGACCATTCGCGCACCCTCGCATGAAATTGAGCAAAGAAGTTTCTTACCCGCGGTATCTACGAACGTCAAACCTGACAAATCCACCTCGACTTTCCTGCCCCCAAACGCGTCCCTGGACTTTTGCCAGTGGCTTGAAAATGCTTCCACCCAGGGGCCTGAAAGCTTCCCCTCAAGCTTGATGATCATTTTCTCGACTTGGTCGATTGTGGTTATTCTGAGCATGTTCGTCAGGCTCCAAGAGTGTCTGGGTCCGTCATGGCAAGTAAATTGCCAATCGAATGAACCCTCGCTGGCACATTAAGTCATTGTTTATCAGATACTTACTTCAAAGACTGCAAACTGGTGCTGTCTGGGGCACTCCCAAAGTGACGAAATATCGGCAGGTGCCGCACACTTGACATCGGCAGTGGCACAATCTCAATACCTTGGCCACCGCTCAAGAATCCGGGAAAAGTCAGGGACCGCAGAGGGCGCGACTATTAACTCTGCTTATTCAGCTTATAAAAACAATTGATTTAACACGCTGCCGTTGTGCCGGGGATAATCTTTACTGAACTTAAATACTATGGGGGAATCCGCCTATTTCAGTTTTCAGCCGGGCGGGTTAGGACTCGGACCCGTTCGGCGCTTGGTGGCGAACGAAATTGAATCCTGAGCGAGAGTTTCAGCATCTCCTGCCTCCCCCGAGTCGGGCCAAAAGACCGCGACCGCAGGCAACGGAAGCCCGACCGGCAACCGATCGGCCAGCAGCAGCAATCGAGGCTAGACCGGGTCAAGACCGGCGCCGGCAGGGGGCCCCGAGCAGTACGGGATCCAACATGAGCGACGAAATCATCCAGAACGGGCTGCCCGCGGCGCAGGGCCTTTACGATCCGCGCTTCGAACACGACGCCTGCGGAATCGGCTTCGTCGCCAACATTTCCGGCGAGCGCACCCACGACATCATCCGTAAGGGCATCGAAATCCTGATCAACCTGACGCACCGAGGCGCCTGCGGGTGCGATCCTGAAACCGGCGACGGCGCGGGCGTGCTCATTCAGATTCCGCACGAATTCTTTGAGGGCGAATGCGCGCGCCTGGGCTTCCCGCTTCCCTCGCCCGGCGAATACGGCGTGGGGATGGTTTTTCTGCCCGTGGAACCGCAGGAGCGCATGTCATGCGAAGCCATTCTGGAGGAAATCGCCCGCGACGAAGGCCTGAGCATGCTGGGCTGGCGCGATACGCCCGTGAACGCCAACACCATTGGGCGCCTGGCGCGCAGCACGCAGCCTTACATCGAGCAGGTCTTTATCAAACGCGCCTACGGCATGGACGAGATGGCGCTGGAGCGCAAGCTCTACGTCATCCGCAAGCGCGCGGAGCGGGAAGTTGCGCAAACCAACCTGCGCGAAAAAAGTTTCTTCTACATTCCCTCGCTCTCCTGCCGGACGATCGTCTACAAGGGTCTGCTGCTCGCTCCGCAGATCGCCAACTTTTACGGCGAACTCTCAAATCCCCTGGTGCGCAGCGCGCTGTGCCTGGTGCACCAGCGTTTTTCGACCAATACTTTTCCCACCTGGCACCTGGCGCACCCGTATCGCTACATCTGCCACAACGGAGAAATCAACACGCTGCGCGGCAACGTAAACTGGATGAACGCGCGCACCTCCATGCTGGCCACGCCGCTGTTCGGTGACGACATCAAGAAGCTCGAACCGATCATCGCACCGGGTGGTAGCGATTCGGCCAACCTGGATAACGCTGTCGAACTTCTCTATCTCGCCGGGCGCAGCATGCCGCACGTGCTCGAGATGCTGATTCCGCAGGCGTGGCTGAACGACGCGACCATGCCGGACGACGTCAAGGCGTTTTACGAATATCACGCCTCGCTGATGGAACCGTGGGACGGCCCGGCGGCGGTGGCGTTTACGGACGGCCGCGTGATTGGCGCGAAGCTCGACCGCAACGGCTTGCGTCCCGGGCGATTCCTGGTGACAAGCCGCGGCCAGGTGATCATGGCTTCGGAAGCGGGCGTGCTTCCGGTCGAGCCCGAGGAAGTTCGCTTCAAAGGGCGCCTGGAACCCGGGCGCATGCTGCTGGTGGACACGGTGCAAGGCCGAATCATTCCCGACGAGGAGATCAAGCAGCAGCTTGCGGCGCGCCAGCCCTACGCGCAGTGGCTGAAAGAAAATCAGGTGACGCTGAAGCACCTGCCCGATCCGCAGCGCGTTCAGCCCGTCGATCACTCCACCATCCTGATGCGGCAGCGAGCCTTCGGCTACACGGACGAGGACCTGAGGAGCATCATGATTCCCATGGCCACGCAGGGCGAAGAGCCCGTGGGTTCCATGGGAGTCGATACGCCGCTGGCCTGCCTTTCTGACAAGCCGCAACTGCTCTTCAGCTATTTCAAGCAGATGTTCGCCCAGGTCACCAACCCGGCCATCGACCCCATCCGCGAAGACCTGGTGATGTCGCTTTACGATTACATCGGCTCAGAAGGCAACATTCTCGATGAGCGGCCGCAACTCTGCCACACGCTGCGCAAGCGGCATCCCATCGTCACCAACTGGAATCTTGAAAAACTGCGGCGCGTAAGCTGGGGAGATTTCCTGGCCACCACGCTGCCCATGCTGTTCCGCGTGGACGGGGGCGAAAAGCGCCTGCAGGAGGCGATTGAAAGCCTTTGCCGCCGCGCCTCGCTGGCCATCAAGTCCGGGTATACTCTGCTGATTCTCTCCGACCGCGGCGTGGACGAGGAATACGCGCCCATCCCCTCGCTGCTGGCGCTTTCCGCAGTGCACAATCACCTGGTGCGGGAGCGTACGCGCAACCAGGCGGCGCTGATCGTGGAAACGGGCGAGCCCCGCGAGGTGATGCACTACGCTCTGCTGATGGGTTACGGCGCGAGCGCCATCAATCCTTATCTTGCCCTCGAGACGCTCGAAAGCCTCCACGCCAAGGGTTATTTCCCCAAGGATTACACGTTCCAGAAAGTCCTGAAGAATTATATTAAAGCAGTGGATAAGGGTCTGTTGAAGGTCCTTTCCAAGATGGGAATCTCCACGCTGCAAAGTTATTGCGGCGCTCAGATTTTTGAGGCCGTGGGGCTGAACAAATCGCTGGTGGAGCGCTACTTTACCGGCACCAGCTCGCGCATTGAGGGCGTGGGACTTGAGATTCTGGGGCGCGAAGCGCTGATGCGCCACAAATTCGCCATGCAGCCGCCGGAGGAATCCGACACGGAGCTCGAAATCGGCGGCGCCTATCAGTATCGCGAGCGCGGCGAGCGCCACATTCTGAATCCGCAAACCATCAGCAAGCTTCAGCACGCCGTGCGGAATTCAAACTTCAAGACCTTCCAGGAATACGCGGACATCGCCAACCGCCAGAGCCGCGAGCTTTACACGCTGCGCGGACTGCTGGATTTTCAGCCCGCCGGCCCGGCCGTTCCCATCGAGGAAGTCGAGCCTGCGGCGGAAATCGTCAAGCGATTCGCCACCGGCGCCATGTCGTTCGGCTCAATCAGCAAGGAAGCGCACGAAACCCTGGCTATCGCCATGAACCGCATCGGTGGCCGCTCCAACACTGGCGAAGGCGGTGAGGACGAGGAGCGCTACAAGCCCGACGCCAACGGAAACTGGCGGCGCAGCGCCATCAAGCAGGTTGCTTCCGCGCGCTTCGGCGTGACCACCAATTACCTGGTGAATGCCGATGACCTTCAGATCAAAATCGCGCAGGGCGCCAAGCCCGGTGAGGGCGGCCAGCTTCCCGGCCACAAGGTTGATGACGTCATCGCGCGCGTGCGCCACTCGATCCCCGGCGTGGGACTGATTTCCCCGCCGCCGCACCACGATATTTATTCCATCGAAGACCTTGCGCAGCTTATCTACGACTTGAAGAACGTGAATCCGAAGGGGCGCGTCTCCGTGAAGCTGGTGGCGGAATCGGGCGTGGGCACGGTGGCGGCGGGCGTCTCCAAGGCTCACGCCGACGTGATCCTGATCAGCGGTTACGACGGCGGCACGGGCGCGTCACCCGTCTCTTCGATTCGCCACGCGGGAATTCCCTGGGAGCTGGGACTTTCAGAAACGCAGCAAACCCTGGTGATGAATGACCTGCGCAGCCGCGTGCGCCTGCAGGTGGATGGAAAACTTCAGACCGGGCGCGACGTGGCCATCGCCGCAATGCTGGGCGCGGAGGAATTCGGCTTTGCCACGCTGCCGCTGATTTCCATGGGCTGCATCATGATGCGCAAGTGCCACCTGAACACGTGCCCCGTGGGGGTGGCGACGCAGGACCCGGTACTGCGCAAGAAATTCCGCGGACAGCCCGAGCACGTTATTAATTTCTGCTTCTATATTGCCGAGGACCTGCGCCAGATCATGGCCCAACTCGGCTTCCGAAAGATCGATGAGATGGTGGGCCGCGTCGATTGCCTGGTGCAGCGCAAAGAGATCAGCCACTGGAAGGCAGCCGGCATCGACCTTTCCGCCGTGCTCTACAATCCTCACGTGCCCTCACGCGTGTCGCGGCACTGCACAACGAAACAGGACCACGGAATCGATAAGGCGCTCGATTGCCAGTTGATCGACCATTCGCGCGACGCACTCCAGCGGGGGAAGAAGGTTTCCATTAGCCTGCCGATTCGCAACACGCATCGAACCGTGGGCGCCATGCTGAGTGGTGAAATCGCCCGCCGATATGGTGAAGAGGGTTTGCCCGATGAAACGATCAGATTCCAGTTCACCGGATCCGCGGGGCAGAGCTTCGGGGCGTTTCTGGCCAAGGGCGTGACGTTGACCCTGGAAGGCGAAGCGAACGACTACGTGGGCAAGGGCCTCTCCGGCGGCCGGCTGATTATTTACCCGCCGCGGAATTCCTCCTTCCAGCCAGAAGAAAACATCATTGTCGGTAACGTGGTGCTTTACGGCGCGACCAGCGGTGAGGTTTTCTTCAACGGCATGGCGGGCGAGCGATTTGCGGTGCGCAATTCCGGCGCCACGGCCGTGGTGGAATCCGTCGGCGATCACGGGTGCGAGTACATGACCCGGGGGACCGTGGTAGTGCTGGGAAAAACCGGGCGCAACTTCGCCGCGGGAATGACCGGCGGTATCGCTTTTGTGCTGGATGAGTCGGGTGAATTTGCGCGGGTGAAGTGCAATCGCGCAAGCGTGGACCTGGACCCCGTCGTGGATGCGAAGGACATCGAGCTGATTCAGTCCCTGATTACGCGCCATGCGGAATTTACCGAGAGCCCGCGCGCCAAGTGGATTCTGGACAATTGGGAATCCATGCTGACCAAATTTGTCAAAGTCTTCCCGCACGAATTTAAGCGCGTGCTGGGAGTGAAGCGGGCGCCGGTGGCACCGCAGCCTGATCACCTGGAGCCGCTGGCGGATACGCTCGCTGGAATTTCCACCGCCGAATTGAAGAAGACCGCCGCCACGCCGGAGGTGACGCGTGGGTAAAGTCACCGGCTTCATGGAAGCGACCCGCGAAACTCCCACTCGCCGGCCCGTGGAAGTTCGCGTGAACGATTACCGCGAAGTCTACGAAGAATTCCCCGAGCAGAAGCTGCAAACCCAGGCCTCGCGCTGTATGGATTGCAGCGTGCCCTTTTGCCATACCGGCTGCCCCCTGAACAATATAATTCCCGACTGGAACGATCTGGTGTATCGAGACCGGTGGAAGGAAGCCATCCGCACGCTGCACGCCACCAACAATTTTCCGGAATTTACGGGCCGCGTCTGCCCCGCTCCGTGCGAAGCCGCTTGCGTGCTGGGCATTAATGAGCCGCCCGTCACCATTAAGAACATCGAAAAGACCATCATCGAACATGCTTTCGCAGAGGGTTGGATTCGGCCTGAGCCGCCGCTGCGCCGCACGGGCAAGCGTGTGGCGGTTGTGGGTTCGGGACCCTCGGGCCTGGCCGCCGCTCAGCAACTGAATCGCGCCGGTCATGAAGTGACCGTGTTCGAAAAGAACGATCGCATCGGCGGCCTGATGCGCTACGGCATTCCCGATTTCAAGTTGGAAAAGACCGTGCTCGACCGGCGGCTTGACCAGATGCGCTACGAGGGCGTGCTGTTCAAGACGGGCGCGCACGTGGGGCGGAACGTTCCCGTGGAAGACCTGCGCAGCCAGTTTGATGCACTGCTGCTTGCCGGCGGCGCGGAAAGCCCCCGCGACCTCCCCGTTCCTGGGCGCGACCTGAAGGGAATTCATTACGCCATGGAATATCTGCCCCAACAGAACCGCCGCATCGCGGGCGAAGTGGTGGACGGACAGATTCTGGCGACGGGCAAGCACGTCATCATCATCGGGGGCGGCGACACAGGTGCGGATTGCCTGGGCACAGCGCATCGGCAGAAGGCCAAAAAGATCCACCAATTTGAAATCATGCCGCAGCCGCCGGCGGAGCGCTCACCGCTCACGCCCTGGCCGCTCTGGCCGCTGCAATTGCGCACCGAAAGCGCGCACGAAGAAGGCGGCATCCGCGACTGGGCCGTCGCTACCACGCGCTTTACCAGCGATGAAAACGGCAACGTGAAACAACTGCACGCCGCTCGCGTGGGCCCGCCGCCCAGGTTCGAAGCCCTGCCCGGAACCGAATTCACCATCGACGCCGACCTGGTGCTGATCGCCATGGGATTCCTCGGCCCGGTGAAGAATGGAATGATCGAAGCCCTGGGTGTGAAGCTGGATGCGCGCGGTAATGTCGAGACCAACGCCGACTACATGACCTCCGTCCCCGGAGTCTTTGCTGCGGGCGACATGCGCCGCGGCCAGTCCCTGGTCGTCTGGGCAATCACCGAAGGCCGCAAAGCCGCGCGCGGCGTGGATAAGTATCTGATGGGTGAGACCCACCTGCGGTAATCTCTGCTGGTTGCACGCTCAATCGCAGAGCAACCCTCGAAGATCTATTCACCACAGAG
>JASHTY010000341.1 GCA_030040315.1 Terriglobia bacterium
AGCAGTTTCCTCAACCCCGCTTCGTCGAGCGTCGCGATTCCGAGCGCCTTCGCTTTGTCCAATTTTGAGCCGGCGTCAGTGCCCACAACCACATAATCCGTTTTCTTGCTCACCGAGCCGATCACCCGCCCGCCCTCGGCTTCAATCATGTCCGTTGCTTCCTGTCGCGAGAGCGAAGGCAGCGTGCCCGTCAGCACAAACTGTTTCCCTGAAAACTTCCCTTCCCGCTTCTGAGTTTTCGCCTGCTCGAATTGCAGCCCGGCCTTGCGGAGTTTTTCGATGACCTCGCGATTTCGCTTCTCCTGGAAAAATTCCTGGATGGCTTCGGCGACACGGGGCCCGATCTCTTCCGCCTGCATCAGTGCCTCGGGCGCCGCCTTGGCGATTTTGTCGAGCGAGCCGAAGTGATTGGCCAGCAGTTGCCCGGTACGTTCGCCCACAAAGCGAATCCCCAGCGCGAAGGTCACACGCGCCAACTCCGACTGCTTGCTGCGTTCAATCTCGTCCATCACATTCTGCGCAGACTTGTCGCCCATGCGCTCGAGTTCGGCAAGCTGCGGTTGCGTCAGCCCGTAGAGATCGGCAACATCCCGCACCAAATGCTTTTCGACAAGCTGGTCCACCAGCACGTCGCCAAGCCCTTCGATGTTCATGGCCCGCCTGCCGGCAAAATGCCGCAGGGATTCCTTGATAATGGCGGGGCAGGCGGAATTCACGCAGCGGTAAGCCACTTCACCTTCTGCGCGGCGCACATCCTCGCCGCACACGGGGCACTTTTTGGGCATCACGAACTTGCGCCCGTCTTCGGCGGACTTCACCACTTTGACCACCTGGGGAATCACCTCGCCCGCGCGTTGAATCAGCACCGTGTCGCCGATTTTCACTCCCAGCCTCTCCACTTCATCCATGTTGTGCAGCGTGGCGTGGCTGACGGTCACGCCGCCCACGTCCACGGGCTCCAAGTCCGCAACCGGTGTGAGCGTGCCGGTGCGGCCCACTTGCGCGCGGATGTCGTTCACACGCGTGGTCGCCTGGCGAGCCGGATATTTGAACGCCACAGCCCAGCGCGGCGATTTGGCGGTCGTGCCCAATTCCGCCCAGAGCGCCGTGTTGTTCACCTTGATCACGATGCCGTCGATCTCGTACTCCAGGCTTTCGCGCTTGCTTTCCCAAACCCCAATGTAAGCCAGCAAGTCGTCGAATGCCGGGCAGCGCTTCCAGTGCGGGTTAACTTTGAAGCCCATTTTGGCCAGCGTTTCAAGCACCTGGGAGTGCTGGCGCAGAGGTTCAGCGCCATTCACCTGAAGGTAGTAAATGAACATGTCGAGCTGGCGATCCGCCACGATGCGGGGATCAAGCTGGCGGATGGTGCCCGCAGCCGAATTGCGAGGGTTGGCAAACCTCGCCTCGCCGGCGGCCTCGCGCTGCGCGTTGGCCCGCTCAAAGGCCTTTTGCGTCATGATCACTTCGCCTCGCACCTCGAATTTCCCGGGATCGCCAATGGCTTTCAGCTTCTTCGCCTCCAGGCGCAACGGAACGGACCGAATGGTACGAACGTTACCCGTCACATCTTCGCCCACTCTTCCGTCGCCCCGCGTGACGCCCCGCACCAGGTTGCCATCCTCATAGGTCAGGGCCATGGAGAGGCCGTCGAGTTTGAGCTCCGCGACGTACTCAACTTTGTCGCGTCCCGACAGTTCTCGGACGCGGCGGTCGAAATCACGCAGTTCGTCCACGGAATAGGTGTTATCAAGACTCATCATCGGCGCCGAATGAGGTACCTTGGGAAGCTCCGCCGCCGGCGCACCGCCCACGCGCTGCGTCGGCGAGTCCGGCGTCACCAGTTCGGGATGCTTCTCCTCAAGTCCCTTCAGGCGCTGCATCAGCTTGTCAAATTCAAAGTCGGAAATCTCGGGATCATCGAGCACGTAATACCTGTGCTCGTGGTAGCGGATCTTCTCCCGAAGCGCAGCGATTTCTTTTTCGGCGTCTTTGGCCACGGAGTACCTTTCACGATCGCGAAAAATCAGCGTGGGGTTGGGTCGAGTCGCGTTTCCTCCAGCGGTATGCAGCGGCGGAATTTCGCCAGAAAAGTTTTTCGGCCGCGTCCTTCCCCTTGCCCGAAATGTATTCGTGAACGGCCCTTAATTCCTGAACAAGCGGCGCGGAATGATCGCTGTTTGGCCAGTCGCTGCCGTACATCAGCCGATCGGGGCCGAACGTGTCCCAGATCTCATCGAGCCACGCGCGGTAAAAGGCTAAATCCATATTGACGCTACCTTTGACGGCGTGCAGCACTTCCGAGATCTTGACGTAGACTTGCGGCCGCTGTGCGAGCTCGTGCAGCGTAGCCTGTGCGGCCACACGGGCGTGGGGTTCCTGAGGAAGGTCGTACTGCGGCAAGTGGTCGATCACAATGCGAAGAGTCGGAACCTTTTCGGAAAGCCGAAGGGCCGCAGCGAGCAATTCGGTGTCGGGATTGGCCGTATCCATCGTCAAGCCGGCGTCGGCCACTAACTTCAGGTTGGAGACGACCTGAGGTTTGGTGATGCCTTCAGAGAGATTCCACCCCCACAGATTCCCGTAGCGAATTCCGAGGAATAGCGGGTTGCGGTGCAGTTGTTCAAGCCGGCTGCCGAAGTCCGCCCGAGTGGGGTCGATGTTGCCCACCGATCCCAAAATGAGTGAGTCTTTTGCCGCGATATCCAGAACCCACTGGTTGTCCTCAAACCAGGAGCTGCATTCCAGTTCAATTGCCCCCACAATTCCAAGCCCCTCCGTGACCTTTCGGTAGACATCCGGCAAGGCGATCGGGGTTATGACCTTATCGTCCTTCGGCGGCCAGGGGACACCCTGTGGGCGGCGCGGGTCATACAAGTGGATGTGGGTGTCGATTATGGGTATCCGTTCTGTCGGCTTTGCCATCGCATTTATAACCGCACCGGCGGCAAACGTCATCCATTCCCTGCGGTTCATGCCGGCATTTTAGCATTTCTCGCTGTTTGTCCGGTCAGACATAAACTGACGGCGATCGCAACCCATTCCACCCCGTCTTGACACGCCTGCAAAACGGCTGCTAGTGTTGTCAAAGCAAGGCATCAACATAAGGGAGCAGTAGCAGTGAAGCAGCAAATCGCAATGCTGATTCTGATTATTGGATTGGTCGGGTTCGCCACCCCGGATGCCGCCCAGAAAGGCGGTAAGGGAGCCAGCTCGGCTGATCCCGAAACCACGCCCATGGGAGTCCAGCACGTTGCCCCCAATGCGGGCATCAAGTACGCGGATTATCTCTATGGAGTGATCAAGGAACTGAACAAGGACCAAATGGTCTTGACCAAGACCAAGGCCGGCGTCGATCAGACATTCAAGTTTAACAAGAAGACCAAGTTCATTCAGGACGGCAAGGATGGCTCGCTGAAATCCCTGAAATTGGGCGATGAAGTGTGGGTGGATATGGATCAGGACAAGAAGACCGGAGACATGATCGCGCGTAAAGTGGTCGGCGGTGTGTTCCTGATGCAGGCTGAGTGAGCGTCCGCCGTTTCGCATCGGCCAAACGGGAAAGAAAGTGGTATACGCCTGCTCGCAAGGGGTAAATCCCTTCCGCAGTCGCTGCCTGCCCTTGAAAAAAGGCATCCTTATCTATAACCCGGTCGCGGGGCGCAACCCTGCCAGGCGGAAGCGCGAAATCCGCGAAGCCGCGGAGGTATTGCGCACGTCCGGTCTGGACATTGAGCTGGCGCCAACCGAACGGCCTGCCATGGCGCACGAACTGGCCCTGGCGGCCGTGGCAAAGGGTGCGGATCTGGTGCTCGCCTGCGGCGGCGATGGTACGATCAACGAGGTTATCAACGGATTGTCACCCAGTCCGGTTCCGCTTGGCATCCTGCCCGGCGGCACCGCGAACATCGTTGCGCGGGAACTGCGGCTTCCCATTAATCCTGTTCGCGCGGCGCGCCAGCTTTCGCGCTGGATGCCGCGCCGCATCGCCCTGGGGCGGGCTCACTGGGACGAAGCCGCTGGGGCGCCCGACGCCGGCAACGAGGCAAATGGATCACGCTCCCGGCTCTACATCAGCGTGGCCGGAATCGGTTACGACGCGCAAATTGTCTACAAACTTTCCCCCTGGATGAAGACCAATCTGGGAGTGACCGGGTACGTTCTGGAAGCCCTTCGCCAGCTTATCCTCTACAATTTCCCGAGATTTACCTGCCGCCTCGAAGGACTCAACGGGATGGAGCGCCCCGGGACATTCGCGGTAATTCATCGCACGCGCCTGTACGCGGGTTGGCTGCATCTCGCGCCCACAGCGGGGCTCTTCCAGCCACGATTTGCGGTGTGTTCATTCCCCAGCCGCAGCCGCGTGCACTACTTGTTCTATGCTCTGGGGGTTCTGCTGCGCCAGCACACTCGAATGAACGGGGTTTCACTCGACCAGTGTACGGAGGTCACCTCGATCCCCGGCAACGACGCGAAGACAATTCGCTTTGAGCTCGACGGCGAACTGGCCGGAACAATTCCCGCAAAGTTCGAGATTGTGCCGGATGCGCTTACCCTGCTGGTGCCTTAAGCGAGGGGATAGAGAGTAACCATCCTTCGGCAACGCCGTAGGCTTTTGCGGTGGCTGTCCGTCGGCTGACGGGCTGACCGCCTCTTGAGAAAGTAACCCCTCACCCGATCACCCCTTCTCCCCTCTTCCCTCTCCCCGGGGAGAGGGAAGAGGGGGAGGGGAGTTGGGGTGAGGGGTCTTGGCCTTGCATGGACAACCTGACCCACACGCTTGCGGGAATCGCCATCAGCCACGCGGGGCTGAATCGCAAGACGCGCTTTGCCACGCTAACCCTGATCCTGGCGGCGAATGCTCCCGACATCGATATTGTGACCGGCCTAAAGGGCGGCATAACCTACCTGAAGTATCACCGTGGAGTCACGCATTCATTACCGGGAGTTTGTGGACTGGCACTTTTGATTTGGGCGCTCGTGTCGTGGGTGGGAAAGAGGACCGCTCCCAAGCCCAATCTTCCTCTGAATGACCGGTGGCTGTTGCTTGCCGCTTTCCTCGGAACCGCAAGTCATCTGCTTCTCGACTTCACCAATGGCTATGGCGTCCGTCCCTTTCTGCCCTTCAGCGGAAGATGGTTTGCATGGAGCATCATGCCGATCATCGATCCCCTGCTGCTGGGCCTACTCATTGCGGGCCTGACAATACCGTGGCTGCTGCGCGCTGTTTCAGAAGAGGTTGGAGCACGAAAGGTTAGAGGGCGCGCGGGCGCTGTGTTCTGCCTGTGTGGAATGGCCTGCCTCTGGGCGATTCGCGATTTCTCCCATCGGCGCGCATTGAGCATACTCGACAGCCACACCTATTCCGGCGAGAATCCCGGCAAATTCTGCGCCATGCCCCTGACTATGAATCCTTTCGTCTGGACCGGCGTGGTGGATACGGAAAGTTCAATCCACATCGTCCACGTCAACTCACTAAACGCCAGCAGCACGCCCGAAACACTTGGGGTTTTCGAGAAACCCCAGATGTCCCCGCCGCTTCAGGCGGCAATGGAGACTGAGGGTGGCAGGGTCTTCCTGGATTTTGCCCGGTTTCCCTGGGCGCAGGTTGATGAGAACGACCAGGGTTACGACGTAAGCCTGAGCGATCTCCGGTTCAGTCACGGCTCGACGCAGCCGCGGGGGTTTACGCTCGTGATTGAACTCGACAGGAATCTGTCGAGCCGGTCGGAAAACTTCTATTTCGCCCTGCCGCCCGAATCCGGTAAAGACTGACCCGATTGGCCCACGCCGCGCCTTATCCACCAGGCGCGAATCAACGCAATCGCCAGAACCGTTACTGCAAGTGCAAGCGACGCCCACGCCAGATTGTGGCGCACGTAATCCTGCGCTCGCAAACCGTAGCGCGCACCCAGCCAGGCTTCGGCGCCGAACCGCAGCCCCCGGCCAACCAGCAGCGCCAGACCAAACCGCACTGCATTCACCCGCAACAATCCGGCAGTAAGGATAAATGCCTTCATGGGCGCGGGAGGAGGAAGCAGGGAGGCGACCAGAATCGCCGCAAAGTCGTTTCGCTTGACCCACTGCCGGGCGCGAGAAATGGATTCGGGCGTTGTTTTTCGCCAGATGAACCGACCGCCGCCGCGCGTAATTGCATAAAGGAGGTAGGTCCCAGACAGCGACCCCAGAGTGGCTGCGAGCGCATAGAACGGCCACCACGCAGGCCGGCGGCTCGCCATCATGATGACTGCAAGGTCGTTCACCAGGGGCAGCGGCACAAACGAGGAGTCGAGGAACGAAATTGCAAAAATTCCCCATGCGCCGTAGAGAATCAAAACGCTGCCGATTTTTGCGCTAAGGGATTTGAGCATGCTGCTCAATCACGATCCTTGCAGGAGGAGACATTGTATGCGCACGGAGCAGTTGCGGCAATGACCCACAGGGATGCAGCGGCGCTCGATGAGCTTTGCATTCTGCGGACATGCCGCTGGGCTGACGGACGCGCCCAGGCGAGACCGCCGCTGGAAGGTTCGAACTGGGAGGTGGCGCGGGAATG
>JASHTY010000342.1 GCA_030040315.1 Terriglobia bacterium
CACCCACCCAGTGGGTGAAATCACCCAGTCCGCCGCGCGGGAATGGGCCGGATTGACAGGCCGCTGATGGTAAGTTCTCTAGCCTCAAGGCGTTACCAAAACATCGATATTCCAATCTATAATAAAACACGAATTGCTCATATTGTCTACCGCCCTTGGCACGGCATGGGCGTTGGTACGTCATGGGTAAATTATCGGAATCCGTTCAGAAGGAAGGGCGGGGCCTGAAGCGCGTGGACTGGTTCTATCGGCTGGTGATCACGGCTTACAATTTGCGGCGCTTGCAGAAATTGCTCCTGCCCCAGATGCAAGTCGCCTAGGGCGCAGTGTCTCCGGGAGCAATCCATCGCCTCCCACAAACCCTGAAGCGCAGCAAGAAACCGCTTTGGCCGCCCTAATATCATGGTTAATCCTTCCGCCGAAGGAGCCGGCAACAAAAACATGGGGCTTTTCCGCAGCCTGTGAAGCCCCGCCCTTCCGACAGTCTTTGAATTGCGCTTGTCAACGGAACAAAGGACTAGGCGGGACCGCCGATACGACCCTATCGCTCGCGGTCAATAGTCCGGTGGTACTGGACTCCGACAGAGCCATTGCCCATTCAACAAACCGTTTGACGCCCCCTGAAACAGCGGTTATTCTTCCCCCAAGGTTCGTCCTGGTGGTCAAGGGAATAGAACAGCACAACGAGGGGCACGCCATGCTGAGACGCGGTCACCTACTGCTTTGCTTTATCGTTTTCTTCGCCGGCCTGCCGCTGGCGCGTGCGGGCGACGATCTCTATGGTTCGAAAGGCATCGCCCCCGAAGCCGTGCGCCAGGGAACGCTGGGGAGTTGCTATTTCCACGCCGTGGTCGCCGCGCTGGCTGAGCACAATCAATCCGCCATTCGCAAAATGATTCAAGCGAACTCCGACGGCAGTTATACGGTGATCTTCAGCGATGGCAAGAAGGAAACCGCCTACCCGGAGGACCTTCGCTACGCCCGTGAGAGCGGCTACGATCTTTCCGATGGCCAGTGGGTGGCTGTGCTCTTTCGCGCCTACGCGCAGCGCGTGCTGCGGCAGTCACTGCTGCAGGCCATTGATGCCAGCGATATCTTCCCCATGCTCAAGCAGCCCGCGGAAGAACTGGTAAGCTCGAGCGACCAGTTGGTGCTGGCCTACGATCGCGCCATCCGCGCGCAGGTAGACCAGTACGGCAACATCGACCGCGGCCAGTTGGAAACACGGCTGAAGAAGGAGATGGCGGCCAACAACGTTCCCGACTCCATTCAGAGCTCGATAACGGGAATGCTGGAATCAAGCGGGTTCTTCGATAAGATGGCGGCGATGATTCAACAGAACGGCGAATTGTTCGGCGCCTATCGAGCCGTGGGTCAGGGTGGGCTGGCCGACCGCACCATGGAGACCCTGGCGGGAAGCACGCGGTCGCAGGAGAATCAGTCCGAAGCTCAAACCGCTGTGGCGCTGGCCACCGCCGTGAACGGGGAAATGCCCATCGTGGCCTGCACGGGAGGAAGCCGCTACTACCAGGCGCTGGCAAATGGACGCACCCTTCCGCCCGATACCCAAACCTGGTATGTCAACGCTCACTGCTATACTGTGCTGAGCTATGATGCTTCGGCAGTTAGCGTGAGCATCCGCAACCCCTGGGCCCGGCACCCCGATCCCGACGGGGTCTTCAGTCTGCCGCTCAGCCGCTTCTATCTTGCCTTCGCGGGGATTGTAACTCCGCAATAACGCCGCTGGTCACCCGAAAATCAACCTGGATTCGACGGTCGAAGGTGGAATTCCGGGTTTCTGCCGGAAGCCGGAGTGAATGGGAAGCTGATCAGTACAGGTTATGCCCGAGCTGCCGTGTGGGAGGATTTGCCCGCACCCATCAATAAACCTTCTGCCCCGTGATGGGCGTGAGACTTGGCGGCCCGCCGGCCAATGACATTACTCAGGGCGCTATGCACGATGTAATCGAGATCCGCAGCCATAAACGGCGGCGCGATGAAATCGAAGGCGCCGGTTTCAATTGCCTGCACGTAGAAGCGCGTGTCCACTACGCGGGCAACTACTATTACGTTTACGGGTTGAGAGGCTTTCTCCGCGGCCGCCAGAACCTCGGCCCACGTGCCGTCGGGAAGTTCAATGTCTGTGAACACGAGCGGGGCGGGGTTCAATCCGCCCAGCAGTTGCGCAGCCTGCGCGCGCGATTCAGCCACTACCGCACGCATCCCTTGGCGCTCGAGCGCGGCTTTGAGCGCCGTCAGCGTCTGAGAGTTCTGATGCACAAGCAGGGCGGGAATTCTGGCTTTCATAAGTTCTCCCTTAAATTTACCGGAACGCGCTTCACGTCGGGCACCCACCGGGACTTGATCGCACAGGCAATTTGCATAACCATGACGACGATTCGAATCAATCCTGCGAACTCAGGCCTGAAATACTCAGGGCAACAGAACCCCTTGGGCATATTCGTCACGAATCTGCCGGTCAATCTATCTCCCGGGAGGGCACTCTCGACTTTTGATTCCTCGCCAGTCACAGCAGTGGGCGGCACCCCAAATGCGGACTGAGCGCGTGAACCGGGCTATTGCTTAAGAGCCACCTTGATGGTCTTCTTATCCCGGGAAATATCGACTTTATCTTCCCGCGCCAGCCAACCCAGAGCGAAATCCACAAGGTCGCTTGACCCGTTCAGCTTTTTCTTCAACTGGGTAGTTGTTTGCGGGCCGAAGTCGT
>JASHTY010000343.1 GCA_030040315.1 Terriglobia bacterium
CGCGCAACCCCGCTTCCCGGGCAGTGGCCGCGCCGTTGATGCCGCCACCGATGATGGCCAGGTCGAAAAGCTGTCCCGAAAATGCGCTCAGGTCTCTTTGCATGATCGCAGCTCGGCACTTGCGTAATCCGCCGATGCTTACTTGTACAGATAAGCGTTCTTAACCAAGTCGCGACGGAAGGGCGGGGCTTCAGCCCGCCCTTCCACGAGTCCATAGGATTCGCGTGCTAAACCGTCTCGGGTATGGTGTACGGCGCCCGGTAGCCGCGGTCTTCGCCGCGCAGGTAGCGATTCGCTTCGTCGTCGCCGATGACCTGCTGCGTTGCCGGATCAAATCTCAGCGTGCGCCCGAGGCGATAAGAAGTATTCGCCAAATGGATCAGCGTCGCGGTGATGTGTCCTTCCTCGATGGGAGCGGGAATGTCTTCCTGCTTTCGGCTTTTGACGCAGCGAATGAAATTCGCGAAACAGTTTCCGGACCGTGTGGCCGTCGGGCCGGGCTCGTTCTTCTCACCGAGAAATGTTCGATAGGATTCGTACCCCGTCATGGCCATGTAACCCTTCGAGCCGTAGATTAGATTTCCGCACATGGCCTTGGGTTGCGGAATATGCGACTGGCCGGCGGTCTCCGGTAGGTTTCCGGCGCCCGCGCCAAAGCCCGGCATGCCGATCTCCGCCTCCGTGTTGGTCATCCAGTGGCGAACCTCGAATTCCAGTACGCGGCGCGAGCCATCCGGCATGTCGTATTCAAACGAACAATTCAGAATGTTGGGAGTCTGCTGATCGTCCTTGAACATCACATGGCCACCAGTAGCCGAAATTTTGTTTGGGAACCCCACGCCCAGCGCCCAGCGCGCCATGTCCATTTCGTGCACGCCCTGGTTGCCCACGTCTCCGTTGCCCGTGTCCCAAATCCAGTGCCAATTGTAGTGGAAGCGGTTCTTGGTGAAGGGCTTCAGGGGCGCGGGGCCGGTCCACAGGTCGTAATCCACTCCGTTCGGAACTTGCTCGGGTTCGGCAATGCCGATCGTGTTGCGCCACTTGAAGCAGAGCCCGCGCGAGAGATAGACGTCGCCGATTATGCCTTCACGCAGCTTCTGCACGCCCTCGATATATCCCTCGGCGGAGCGCCCCTGCGTGCCGTGCATGGCAATTCGATTGTATTTGTGCACAGCAGCCACCAGTTGATAGCCCTCCCACCAGCAGTGTGAGCAGGGCTTTTCCACGTAGACGTCCTTGCCGGCCTGGCACCCCCAGATTCCCATCAGCGAATGCCAGTGGTTGGGAGTGGCAATGGAAATTGCGTCGATGGATTTGTCGTCAAGCAGCTTGCGGATATCTTTGAAGACCGCGGGCTTGGGAATGTTCCATTTCGACATGTCGCCGAGACGATTGGCGATGACGCTGTCATCAACGTCGCAGATGGCCGCTACCTCAGCATCCGGCAGTTTGCCGAATCCCTGAATATGGCTGCCGCCTCTCCCGCGTATGCCCACAACGGCCATGCGCACCCGGTCGTTCGCCCCCCGGATTTTTTCGGGAAAGAAATTGACGCCGCCGAGCGCCGCCAGTCCGGCGCCGTTGGCAATGCCTGCGCGAAGAAAATCCCGGCGGTTGACTTTGGATTCGCTTTCCATAAGGCCTCCCCTTGAGAAGGTTAATCGGGTGACTGTGAAATGCTAACCTAACATCAGGAGCTGGCGCAAAAAATTGCCTGATTCTGTGATGTGAACACCGGCGGCACTGGCTAGGGGCCGTGCAGCGCCCGCTTCCGCAACAGCACCCAATGGGGAGACTCCGCTTCGGTGGCATATTGATTTGCAATTACATCGTGGTAGGTCGAAAGGGTGAGTTTTGCTGCCTTGCTAAGCTCAATCCCTTCAAATCTCGGAATTAAGATCAGGTCCACATTACCCAGGATAGACATAAGGGGCGGCATCTCGTTCCCGCTGATTGTCCTGTCGCCAATATCGATCGCTCCGCCCTCGGACGGCGGGCGAAGCATTGCGTACGAGAAGGGATTGGCGTTCGTCAAGCTTCGCACTGATTCATCTTTCCCGCTGTGAGCGGCCACAAGCGCCATTCCTTCCGCGGTGTAACCGACAAAGCGTTCACCATTATCGTAGCTTTCCGAAAAGGTCTCGTTATAATTCACGAATTGCAGCGCCCGCAGGTGAGCCTCCGGAAGACTATAGCTGGGTGCTTCGGGATTCACTTTGTCCGCGAGCGCGTACACCAGCCCAGCCGCATCCATTGCCAACGGAATGCCAGCGGCCAGTAATCCAAAGCACAGCAGTGACAGTGATCCAAGACGGTCGGGTCCCGGTGCATACCCGCTTTGGTGTGCGTGGGCGGATGTGATCTCGTTAACCAGGAGCAAAGCAAGGACGGGCATCAACGGCAAACTGCTCCTCTGTGTATTTGTAAGATTCAAGAGCATGTCGCCCCCTGAAGCCAGCAGACCTGCGGTGAGCAGGGCGATCCTCCGGCTCTTCTGCCCCACGAAGCACACTGCCACCAGGACCGTCAGGAGCAATACGGGGAGGAGTTCGAAGCGCTCGATCTGCGCAATAAGCAGAACCACGCGGAGATTCACCAAGCTCCCCTGCGCGGTCGAAAGATAGTGGAATTCCCGCACCATAGGGCCCAAATCAAAGCGCAGATAGGCGAGAATCGGCAGGGCAAAAAGCGCGAAGCCCGTGATCAGTCCGACACTCCGCGGCCGTTCGCCAGAGCGAAGCACGATCGACGCCAACACCAGGACCAATCCCACCAGGCCGAAGCTGATCTTGAGGAAGAGCATGATGGCACACGCAAGTCCGGAGGAAAAACCGCCGGTGAATTGCTTCCCGAAGCCATCCTCCGGGTACGTTTGAAGAAAGCACTCCAGCAGCACCAGGCCCGCCAGCGCATACCCGTAGCGGTTATAATTCATTGAGAAACTTGTAAAAGTGGGGTACATGCCAATCGGGTAGGGAGACACAGCGAGCAAAACGAGCGAGAGACAGGCCACGAAGCAGGGTGCGGGCTCCATCCGCCGGCGTAACATCAAGAATGCCCACGTGGCCACCAACACCGCCACAAACGTACTGCCATAACACAGCGCGATCGCATCGTAGTGGGCGACAGCAAGCGCACCACCGTAAAGCAGAAACCACACCGGGCCCAATACCCCATAGAAATCAACAGCCGGGCGCTGCCCATTGCAGACGCGCCATGCGCCATCCAGCAGGAAGAAGACATCGTGACCATAGATGTGCAGGCGGGGAACCCCCAGCGCAAAAGTCGCAATACAGATTAGCGCCAGGCTGATGAGCAGCAGGCGGTGACGGCCTTTTCGATTGTGGTCAGGCTCTGCACCAACCCACCACTCGACCAGACCGGTCATTTTGCCGCCCCCTCCATCACCCTGCCTCCTCAATCCCTGTGGATGTGGCCCTCGTGGCGAACTCCCGCGCGCGGGACCGTCAGTATACCCTGAGACATTCCCTGTGTCTGGGCAAGGCTACACCCGTTGGCAGGTGATACCGCAAACGTGTTGACGCAAGCGCATGCAGGGCGTAGGATTCCATGCCGAAGGCGCGGGGAAACTCTGCCGGGCGGCCTCCGTTTTTCACTGTTCGCCTTTTGACCGGTTCTGGTTGCAATCCTCCACACGAAAGGACTGCTGATGAAATCGATCGATTCGCGTTGGCCTTTGGTACTGATTGAATTTCTGATTCTGGGCGTGCTCCCCGCCCTCGCACAATCGGGGACCATCAATCTGATGGTTGACGCCAGCAAGACGCCTGAGAAGATCATCCACACCCGCATGTCCATCCCGGTCAAACCCGGGCCGGCCACGCTTTATTATCCCAAGTGGATCCCCGGCGAGCATGAGCCCTCGGGCCCCGTCGGCAACGTTGTCAACCTGAAATTTTCCGCCGGCGAGAAGACCATTCCCTGGAGGCGCGACCTGCTCGACGTCTTTACTTTTCACATCGACGTCCCCGCCGGCGCGAGCGAGCTGGAAGTTTCCTTTGATTACATCGAGCCCAGCAACGGAATGTTCAGCGGCGGGGGCTCTGCCACGGACAAGCTGTTGGTACTAAGCTGGAACCAGAATGTTATATATCCCTCGTGGACGCGGGCGGAGAATACGATTCTCAAGCCCACGCTGAAGCTGCCTTCAGGATGGAAATACGGAACGCCGTTGCCCGTCGATAGTGAATCGGGTGATGAGATCACGTTCAAGCCGGTTTCACTCGATCGCCTGGTGGATTCGCCCGTCATCGCCGGTGAGTTCTACCGCGCCGTTGACATTACGCCGGCCGGCGAGCCCATTCACCACGAACTCGACGTCGTGGGGGACAGCGCCGCGGCCATCGATGTGTCTCCCGAAGTGCAGAAGGGCATGACCAATATGGTGGCCGAAGCCGGCAAGGTCTTTGGCGCGCGCCACTACCGTGATTATCATTTTCTGCTCACGCTCAGCGATCACGTAGCGCATTTCGGGCTGGAACACAACGAGTGCGATGACAGCCGCGTTAACGAGCGCGCCCTGCTGACCCCGGAGGGCCGCCGCAGCGTGGCCGGGCTGCTCGGGCATGAGTATGTTCACTCCTGGAACGGGAAATTCCGCCGCCCTGCGGATCTCGCCGTGCCCTATTACGAAGTTGCCATGAAGACCGACCTGCTGTGGGTTTACGAGGGGCTTACGTCCTACCTTGGCCCGCTCCTCGCGGTCCGCAGCGGCATGTGGACCCCCGAGCAATACCGCGACGATCCGGGAAACAGAGATAGCCTGGCAACCATCGTGGCAATGTTGGGTCCGGGACGCCCGGGGCGAATGTGGCGGCCGCTTCAGGATACGGCTGATGCCGTACCCGGTGAAGCATTCTATGGCGCCGGCGGCTGGGCGGATTTGCGGCGCGGCGTTGACTATTACGAGGAGGGTGACTTGATCTGGCTCGAGGTCGCCACCATCATTCACGATGAAACCCACGGTGCGAAATCGTTTGAGGATTTCTGCCATGCCTTCTACGGAGGTCCCAATCGCGGCCCGGAAGTAAAGCCTTACACGTTTGACGAGCTGGTGGCAGCTTTGAAGGCTGTGGCGCCCTACGACTGGGCGGGATACTTCCACGAGCGCCTTGCTTCGACCTCTCCCGACCCTCCGACCGGAGGAATTGAACGGGGTGGCTGGAAATTTGAGATGTCTGACCGGCCGCCAAGCCCGCGCGGCGGCGCAGGTGGTGGAGGTGGTGGCGGCGGGGGTGGCGGGCGGTTTGGCGGCGGTGCGAACCTGGTTTATTCCATCGGCCTGCGCTTGAGTTCGGAGGGGAACGTGCAGGAATCGCTGTACGGCGGGCCGGCCTATCAGGCGGGAATTGTCCCCGGAATGCGCGTGATGGCGGTGAACGATCGTGTATACACCGCCGACGTGCTGAATGACGCCATTAAAGGGGCCACCCAGAATAACCAGGACATCCGCTTCCTGGTGGTTAACGACGATTATTTCAAAACTGTCAGCGTGAGTTACCACGGCGGTCAAAAATACCCCCACCTGGTGCGCGTGGACGGCAAGCCCGACCTTTTGGATGAAATAGTGAAGCCCCTGGCAGGGAAAAACTGATCTAATGGCCGGCCGGGATTAAAGGCTGGAGGGATTGTTGCCGATTAAACATGGAGGCGCGGAGGACTGTTTCCATGAACAACGAGTTGTTGATCGCAATCCGGCTGGCGAATCGCGAATTCCAGGAACTTATTGAGCAGGTTGCCAAAAACGGCGGGATATCCGTGGGATCTCGAGGCGCCATCCGCAGGCTGGGCAATGTTGGCCTTCGTCTGAAGGCGGTTTCCAAGTGCCTTTCCGCCGGGTTCAAGCTTTCAGCCCAGACGCGTGAAACTGACTATGAGATTGTAATATACCGCGACAACCTGAAGACGTTGCGCGGAGCTATGGAAACCCTCCAGTTTTCGCTTCTGGCCGAAAAGGCGCGCCTGGAAAATGCCCGGGGAAATCTGCGGGCCGCAGGCGCCTGGGCAGCATCGCTGCGGGAAATCTCCTGAATGGCCGTCTGCGGGTCAGAGCGCTGCTTGCTCCACATCCTCTCGACACGCCCTAGTAATTCGTCGGCAGGTAATCGAACAAGTCCAATTGCGAAATGTTGGCGCCGGCATCAAGCAGGGCCTGCTGGGTCGTCTGGGCCTGGGTCAGGTTGGTAATCGTTTGGGCCATGTTGGCGTCCAGCATGCTGCCTTCGGTTTCTGTCAACTGAGTCTGCTGCTGCGTCAGGAAGGTCTGCGCGCTTTGGAGCCGGTCCACGGAATTCCCGTAAAATGTCTGCTGCGTGCTGACGTAGTTCAATGCTGACTGCACTTCCGCGGTGGCGCCGGAGATGTCGCCGTCAGTGTTCAGGGCATTGTAGAGGTCCTGAAGGGACTGAAACACGTCATTGGTGGAGTTGCTGAAGATTTGGCTTCCGGGCAGGTTGGTTGGCATCGCCTCGCCCGGTGAAATCTCCACGCTGTTGGTGTTGCTGTTTCCGTTGTAGGTGACTCCGGAAGACGAGCTGGAGTCGGCCACGTAAGGTTGCGTGGCCGTTGCAGTGCCGGAGAAAAGGTACTCCCCGTTGTAAGACGTATTGGCCAGCCCCATGACTTCCTGCTGAATGCCCTGGATTTCCTGGGCGAGGGCTTGCAGGTTGGAGGAGTTGAGCGTCCCGCCCGCGCCTTCCGTGCCCACCGATTGCGCCGTGGTCAGGGCTTCGACGACGGAGCTCAGAGCCGAATCCGCGACGTTCATGGACCCGGTCACGGTGGAGATGTTCTGAAGGTATTGCGTGTCCGCATCATTCTGGAACCGCAGAGTGACGAGCGACGCGGCCGCGGCGGGGTTATCGGAAAGCTCGTTCAGCTTCTGCCCCGTAGCGAGTTGTTGCAAAGCCTGATCGTCGGTTTGGGTAACCTGCTGCAAACCGTTCAGAATCACGCTGTACACATCAGGACTGACGCGTATGCCCATAAGAATCAGCTCGGCGTAAACATGTCGATGGTGTCGCTGGTGAGCTCATCCACGACAGAGATGACGCGCGCGGAAGCTTCATAAGCGCGCTGGTACATCACCAGGTTGGTGGCTTCCTCATCCAGCGAGACCCCGGAAACGGCGGACTGCTGGTTGGTCAGTTGCTGCAAGACCAGGCTCACCGCTTCCTGCTGGGAAGTGGCATTGGAAACGTCATTGCCCACTTGATCGATCAAATTGGAATAATAATTCCCGGCGGTCTGTCCGGCCACCATGGTGGCGTTCTGAAGATTGGCCAGGGCAATGGCGTTGGAATTGTCTCCGGTAGAACCGGTGCCGCTGGCGGCGACCTGGTCGGGATTGGTCAGCGCCACGCTCATGGTGGCGGCGGCCCCGGCATTCGATCCGGGCGTCGTGGGTGTGAAGGGCGTGAAGAAATCCACGCCGGGATTGCCGTTCGCGTCGTACCCCGCCGTCTGTTGCGTGTTCACCGCGGAAATCAGCCCTGCGGCCAGGTTATCCAGCGAAGACATGGCTGAGGGTATGGAATTGTCCCGGGCGCTGATCAGCCCCTGGAGTTGGCCGCCGGAGATGGTGGACGTGATGTCCGTGCCGTTGTCGTAAACGTCGTGCATTCCCGTGGTGCTATTGATTTGCGTGGTCAGGTTGGAGGTGACATCGCCGGAAACCAGCAGCGAGCCGTTTGAGGTGGTGACCGAAACCGTACCATTATTGGCGGTTATCACCGAAATGTCGATCAGGTTCGAGAGGTTGGTCAAGGCCTGGTCCTGCTCGTCGACCAGGCCGCCGGCGTTTTGCCCCGAATTGGTAATCTGCTGGATCTGCTGGTTCAGGCTGGCGATTTGGGAAGTGAGTTGATTGACCTGCTGCACCGTCTGCACCACCGACTGGTCAAGGCCCTGTTGGATCGTGGAAAGATTCTGGCTGGTTTGGCTGAATGCCTGGGCAAGGTCCTGCCCCGCGATGATGACCGACTGTTGCAACGAGGAGTCGGTGGGATCGGTGGAGAGCGATTGAAAGCTGTTGAAGAAGTTGCTCAAGTCGGTTTGCAGACCGGTGCCCTGAGTCTCATTGAAAAGCGCCTGAACCTGGTTCATGGAATCCACGTAGGAGCTCAGGCTGGATTGCTGCGAGGTTTCCTGGTCGATGCGCAGGTTCAGGATGTTATCGCGAACGCTCTCCACGCTCGCCAAAGTGGCGCCGGTGCCCACCTCGGTGTTGCCTACGAGGGTCGGCGGGCTCTCCTCGAAAATCGGCGCTTCGCGCGAGTAGCCCGGCGTGTTGACGTTGGCGAGGTTGTTGGCCGTAACCTCCAGCGCGCCCTGCTGCGTCAGCAGAGACTGAAGGGCCACGGACATGGTGCCGAAAAGACTGGACATGATCTATTTCACCATCGCGGAAATGGCTGCCCCTTTGGAGCTGGTCAGATGGGCGGGGTACGTCCCCGAATAATGCGCGAGGAAATTCATCAGAACATTCACGGAGCGGCGGGAGCGGCGCAGGAGTTCGGAATGAACGCGGCTGAGCCGCCGCACGTCCGCCTGAATGGCCTTCAATCCGCCGAGCAGCAGGTGGAGTTGGCGGGCTGAGGCGGGGTCAAGCTGCGCCTCAAGCTCGCTGAGTGTGGTGGGCATTTCGCCGTTTGCCGCCAGGCTGCGCAGTTTTTCCTTCATTCTTTGCAATTCCGCATCCAGCAGGCGGACTTCCGTGCACAGGTTTTCCTGCCGCGAGATGTGCTGGTGCATCAGGCGGAGATCGAGTGTGACGTAAGCCGAACGGCTTTCATCGAGGTCGGTCGCCAGCAAGCGCAATGTCGCCAGCCGTTTTTCGAGCAATTCCAGATAAATTTGAACTTCGCGGTTCATCTTCAAGCCAAAATATCCAACTCGTGTTCCGCCCCAGGCTCAATGGCGGGTACGGGTTGCGACGCGGGCTTTTCCTCGGGTGCCGGAACCGCTTTTTTCCCCGCCTTCTTGCGAGGTGTAAAGCTCTCTTCCCGCACCCGGCCGCCATCGTCGGAGGTTCGTTGTGCTGCGGCAGGAGCCAGGTCGTCCATAAGTCCAACCTCTAAGTGGATCCGACTTGCGCGCTCAGCAACTCCGACCCCATCGCGTCACCCAATTGCTGGTCGGAAACCTGATAGCTGCCGCTGCCCACGGCCTGGCGAAGCGCTTCAACGCGCTCCTGCCGCACTTCCGGCAGCTGAGCAAGGCTCCCCTGCAGCGCTTGGATGGTCTGACCATCGACGGTAAGCTGCGCCTCGTCCGCCCCGGAGTTGACAGAAACTGTACTGCCCGACTGACCTGTCGACCCGGAACGCGTTACCCCAGTCGTCTGCGTATTCTCAGGGAGCGGAAGGGGACCATCAACTCTCATAAACTGCCTCCTTATTAGGACCTCAACTGGTGTATCGGCGGGAGGAGGGGGAAACTTTAGTCGTTTTAGCGGATTTTAATGATTATTCTCAGCCTGACTAGCCTGCGCCCGGAGGGGATTCGTCACGCACGCACCTTAATGCCGGACATTGCGGTGGCTTTGGCTCGCTGGCGCCTGGCCAAAACCATGAACACCATACATATCGGCACCTCCGGCCAACATGATTAGCCAGATTGTCAGTTTGGCCCTGTGTCGCGTAGTTTTGACGTAGCGGCGGCTTCATTCCTTAGCCGACGGACCATCTGGTCAGTTGAAGGATGAACTTACCGCCAGAATTTCGCCCTGAGATGGTGGAAGAGGCGTTGGCGCCACCCAGTGGGTTGATGGGAGAGAGTGGAGAAGAAACAGGCCGACGCGGCCCCACTCCGGCTGGCGGCCTTGTACCGCCCGTGGGCGGAGCTGCCGCGGTTGGCGCCCCTTCAGGTCAATGCCGGACGGCTATCAGTGTGATGCCGCCGCTTGCGAGGCTTCGCGCGCTCCCAGGAGCAACGCGCGCCACGGTTCAAGCGACAGGCGGCGAGCCGAGGCAAACGTGGCGGCCGCACAATACCCGGCCAGCAGCCATGCATGGCTTATCCGGTTGAAAACACCGTTCCCCCAATGCCTGCGGTAAAGAAAGAGATTTGAATGGGCATGCCGCCGCAGCCAGTGGCTGGTGATACGGCCGACAGGACTACGAAGGTGCTGAAGGCGTGCCCCCGGTGCAATCAGGAACATCCTGCCAGGGCCGAGGCGAAAGCAGAAATCTACGTCGTCCACGTACCAGACATTTCCAAGATTCTCGTCCAGCCGCTGGCCGCCAATAACCTGAGCCCGAAAACTCATTGCCGCGCCGGTAAAGCCGCGAACGCGAATGGGCGCCGCGCCACG
>JASHTY010000344.1 GCA_030040315.1 Terriglobia bacterium
CCCTGGCGGAAGCTGCTGTAATACCAGCGCACGAGCAGGCTAAGGTGTTCCCACGGTGGCGGGGCTGCTGGCTTTGGAACCGAGGTTTCGGTGCCGAGCGATTCCATCAATTCATGAATCTGCCGGTCGAGCGGTGTGGGATTGGGCGCGTTCTCATCGAGTGAGAGTGTGCGCGGGCCGTGAATTTCGCCTGCAACGATGCGGAAGAAAACCACGCTCTTCGGCTCCGCGCCCGGTAGCACCATCACGGCGTGGAGTTCACGAAGATTCCTGACCAGTTCGGACCTCTGTCGCAGCACCTCGTTCAACTTCTCAATGCGGTTATGGATTTTCGACGCCTGCTCGAATTCGAGCGACTCCGAGGCCTGTGTGCGTTCCGCTTCCAGAGTGCGTTGAAGCGATTTGCCCTGCGTATCGAGAAATTCCACCACACGCTGGACTTCACCTTGATACTCGGCATCCGTGCATCCTGCAAAACAAGGGGCAAGACACATGTGAAGCTGCGAGTAGATGCATCCGGGATGCGACGGGTCAGGATTCAAATCCTCAACGCAACGGCGAATCTTGAAGAAGTCGAGAAACTCTCCGGAGAAACGCTCCGCTACCGCCAGCGAAGGAAAAGGGCCGTAATAGAGCGATCGGTCCTTCGCCACGCGTCGCGTAGGGTAACAGCGCGGGAAGCGATTCTCCATCTTCAATTTCAAAAGCGCCGGGGCCTTCAGGCGCAGGCGGTCGCGATACTGCCGCGCGAAATAGTGCCGGTTCAAAAGGTAAAGAAGCCATGTGCCTTCAAACGTCGAGCCGACGGGCTCGTATTCGATGCTCGCCGTAAGGTCGCGAAGATTCAGCATTCTGGAGTTCGCACGTCGCGGGGAAAGCAAGCGCGCCAGGCGGCGATGCAGGTCAGCCGTGCGCCCGAGATAGGGCGGGGCAGTAGTTCCTGCGCGGGGCGGAGGAAACAGGGCGAAGACCGCAGGGCAATGGGGGAACACCTCCAGCGAGCGATTCTCTTCTTCGCCGGGTTCGAATGGATTGGAAAAGCGCAGATGCATACCCGGACTCCACCACCATCCTAGCCTCAAACCGGTAGACATCGCAGCAATGTTTTGGTAGGCTGGCTTGGGTGTTAACTAGCCAGTGACAGGGCGCCCATCCTTTTTAAAATTGCGCGCGCTGATCGAGGGGTTGCGGCGGTCCCTGACAAGGGAACCAAAGGGTGCGGTGGTGCTGAATGCTAATCCGATTTTGGGGAGTCCGAGGCTCCACCCCCACGCCTGAGCCGAAGAACTCCCGCTACGGCGGCAACACGGCTTGCCTGGAAGTCCGCCTGGCTGACAACAGCCTGATTATCCTGGACTGCGGAAGCGGAATGCGCGGGCTGGGCAAGAGCTTGCAGGACGAATTTGGCGAACGGCCCATTCAGGCTTCCGTTTACCTTACGCATTTTCACTGGGACCACATTCAGGGAATTCCCTTCTTCACACCCTTCTACCGGCGCGGCAACCGCTTCAAGTTCCACTCCGTCCTGCGATCGGGCAGCGAGTTGAAAGACACGATTGAAGGTCAGATGGCCAACCCCTATTTTCCCGTAAATATGGGAGTGATGGCGGCGCAGCGCGATTTTTCCAAGATGGAAAAGGAACCGATCAGGCTGCAGGATGCCACGCTGCGCTCCGCCCCCATGAACCATCCGCAGGGCTGTGTGGGTTACAGGATTGAAGCGGAGGGCTCGTCATTCGTTCTGGCCACGGATACCGAGCCCGGCTCGCCCATGCACGATAAGGCCCTGCGAGAACTGGCCCGCGACGCCGACGCGATGGTCTACGACGCCCAATACACTCCCGAACAGTTGGCGGGTGAGAAAAAGGGGTGGGGACACAGCTCCTGGCTGGAAGGGGTTCGAATCGCGCAGGAGTGCAATGTTAAAAGGCTTATTCTGTTTCATCACGACCCCGACAGCGATGATGCCTATATAGACGGCCTGGTGATGCGCGCGCAGCAGGAGTTTCCGAACACCTGGGGCGCCAACGAGGGGTTGCGGATTTCCCTGCCCGACGGCGTCGTCTCCCATACCAATCGCCTGGGCGGGAGCGAGCGCCGCATGGATCGGCGCTACCACGTGGAATTGCCCGTGCGCGTGATGTGGCGTGACAGCAGCGGAGAACCCCGCGAGGCTGACGGCGTGGCCAAAGACATTTCCCGCTCCGGAATCTACTTCTTTGTCCCCTCGGCCATCAGCGCCGAGGAGCCGGTGCAGGTGGAACTGGTTCTTCCCGACGAGCTTACCCATCAGGGGGACATGCGCATTCAAATGCTGGCGAAGCCGGTAAGGCAGGAGAGAGTGGTGAACACTCTGCGCGAACCCGGTACGGGAATGGCCATCGCTGCCGCCCTCGATGAATCGAGCGATGAACCACCCATCGCGCGAACCGAAAGCGAACCCACCACCACAAAGTCACACAGCCGGTGACCGGGAGACCTGGGTTGGGACGTGGTTCCTCAGTGTTTACGCGGCCCTGAACATGTGGCTACGTATTTCGTGCCATCCCAGTGGTAAACCCCACATCCATTTTTAGGTCCGCCGGGATGACCTTCGCTGGCGAGGTCAATAAATCCATGGCTGTAATTGTCTACCCTGAAAAGAGTCCCGACTGTTTCAAGAACCTCTCTTAACTGGCCGTGGTCCCAAACGAAAACCCACCACTGACAATTTCCACTTGCTCCGCACGTTAAGAGTGGTCCCCGAACAATCAATTGCGGTTCGCCGCTTTGACTGAGCTGCACATATCCGACAGGGCTACCCATCACCGTTGTTGACTCCTCCTGCCGGTTTTTGTCGGTGAAAGAGCTGTGAACACCAGCGTCAATCAATTGGTATATTTTGTCTCGTTCCTGACTCGGGATAGGAGCGTCAACAAGCAAATAAGGAAGGTTGGGAAGATTCATCAAACCACCCTCAGGACATTGTGCGGACGCCGCAACCACGAATAGGATGGCGAAGGGGAACAGCAATTTCGCGCTACGCATGCCTCACCGCCCCCTCATTTTTGCAAACCGACCTTGCCTCGGCTTGATTGTTGCACACCGGCGCTAGCAATGCACTCTATATCTCTTAAGCTTTAGATTGGGTCGCTTCTCTGGTCCGGCCATGCATCCATTGCCGAACTGATTTATCGAAGCGTGATAGGTTGTTCAATTCTTATCGCGGGCGCGAGAAAAACCCGGCAAGCTTATCGTAGGTGACATGCAGGTCCTCCGGCTCCACGCGCGTTTCCGCCACCACGGTCATGAAGTTCGAATCGCCAGACCATCGCGGCAGCAGGTGAAGGTGCAAATGGTCCGCCACGCCTGCCCCCGCGCACCTTCCCAGATTCATTCCCAGGTTATAACCCTCCGGGTTGTACGTTTGATGCAGAGCCTTCTGAAGCCGCTGCGCGAGCGTCATCATTTCTGCCAGCGTTTCAGGAGTGACCTGGTCGAGATTGGCCACATGGGCGTTGGGCGTGATCAGCAGGTGTCCAGTGGTGTAGGGGTAGAGATTCAGGAGGACGAAATTGTTCTTTCCGCGGAACAGCACCAGGTTTTCCCGGTCGTGCAAGGGGTCTGCCGCCAGTTTCAGGCAGAATGGGCATCCCTCACCCTTCCCTGCCTGGCTGACATAGCGATATCTCCAGGGGCTCCACAAATAATCCATACGCTTCGATTGCCCCGAGCGGGGGGAAACGTCCTTCTAGGCAGATGCCGGGTTCGGGGCCGCGGGCGGGGCAGAAGGCGG
>JASHTY010000345.1 GCA_030040315.1 Terriglobia bacterium
CCAGGCTCTGGGTGAGGGCCTGTGGCGTTGGGCTCGAGTCTTTCACAGCGACGGTGAACGTGAAGTTTCCCTGTGACGTGGGGCTGCCGGAAATCACCCCCGAGCTCGATTGCAGGGTGAGTCCCGGCGGAAGTCCGCCCTGGGCCACGCTCCAGGTGTACGGGGTGCTCCCGCCCGTGGCGGAAAGCCCGGCAAGGTAGGCCGCGCCTTGCAATCCAGCCGGCAATGATGTGCTGGAGATGCTGAGAGGTGTAACCACAGTCAGGCTAAGCTCCGCCTGCGCGAAATCTGGCCCAACCGGCGCCGCGGAGGAATCCTCAACCTGCACTGCAAACGTGAACACGCCGGGCGATGTGGGCACACCGGTGATGGAACCAATGCGGCTAAGCGCCAATCCCTGGGGCAAAGCGCCGCCGGTCAGGCTCCAACTGAGCGCGCCTACGCCCCCCGTGGCTTGCAGAAGCGCCGTGTAGCTCACATTCGGAGAAGCAACCGGCAGCGACGTGGTGGTGACCGTCAAAAGCGGGTTGATCACCACCACGGTCGCGCTCGTCAGCAGCGGGTTGGTAATGGAAGCGGCCGTGACCGTGACGCTGAGCGGCGATGCGACCAGCGGCACCGCGTTGTAAGTTGCGGAGTTGCTGGTGACGTTGGTGAGCGTGCCCATAGACGTCTGCGTTTCTTCGGACCCGGAGATTTTCCACGTCACACCATTCCCGCTCGAATCATTCACCACCGTCGCGCTGAATTGCACGCTCTGTCCCTGATCGATGGTGGTCTGGGTGGATGGAGAAATGGAAACAAAGATCGACGTTTGCGGCGCTGCCCCACCGCCTGTGCTCCCCGCGCCTCCACATGAGCACATCATCAGGCATAGAAAAAGGACCGGCGCGAAACGATTCGCCGAACCGCCACGCTCGCTAGGCATTCCATCTCCTTGCTGGCTGCTTATCGACGGTTTGGGGATTTGGGATGAGGGTAACTTGCCGGATTGTTACTGCTGTGCGACGAGCAGGGTTGGGAAGGGAGAGCTCGGATTGCCCACCATTACGAACTTGTTTCCGGAAATGGCAATTCCCACAACCGTTCCGGCAGAGGACCCGGTGCTGAACGATCCGGTGGTATTCAGCGTGAGTGTGTCGGAGCCTGCAGCCGCCGCGGCCTGGCTGCTTGTGGAGGTGGAGTCAGTCGTGCTTGTCAATGCGCCAGCCGCTGTGAGGGTAACGACACCGACTTGCACCTCATCGCTCTGGCTTACAACTTCCGAAGTGCCAATGAAATAAGTACCCGCCAATGAGGCTGTGGTCAGGCCGGCGGTTTGGGGCTCAAAGCTCCCCAATTCCATGGCCGGGTCGGTACCCACTTCGAAGCCAGTATTCACGGCTTCGAAATAGGAGACGGGCGTTGAAGCCCCGCACGTGCTGCCCAGGGTCATCCGCCCCACCAAAACCACGGAATAAGTGCAGGAGGAAGTCTGCGGATCCGGGGTCAACCACACGCCCTCCTCATTTCGGTAAAGCTGGACGGTAATGGAACTCACTCCATCGGCAGACTCCGCGGCCAATGACACGTCGCCGAAGGCCGTTCCCGATGCGGGCAATTCCAGGCCGCTCAAATAAGACGCAATCGGCCCGTACAAGGAGGCATTGCTGAACCCGGAAGTTCCTGACTGCACCTGTTCCTGCTGCAAATCGCCGCTAAACACCGGGCTGGAACTGGTGTTGATCATCACGAGCTGCGTGTAGGAGACCCAGTAGAACGTAACGTCCACCAGATTGCCGTTCACCAGCATTATGCCGGTCAGCCGGCCATCATTGTCGGATGGAGTGTAGGTATTTACGGTGGTGCCGGTAATGGTAAAGGACTGGGTGATGTTGGTGGCGTCCCCATTGTCGTTGCAATCTTCTTCAAGTAGACCAAATTGGTATCGGTTCCCGGTAAGGATTCCCGCACAGGCGATGCGCGGATGAATGACGGGCGCCGGCACGTTGAGGGTGATGGACGGATCCCAGCCTGAGGTCTTTAACGAATATGCGCCCGTGAAGGGAACGATAAACGCCGCGGAGTTTTGCTGGAAGATTTGACCTGAAGCGATGTAGGCGCTTGAGCCGGGTGAATCGAATTCAATAATCCGCCCTTGCGTTGCCACGCCCACGGCAAGGCCGCCCAAGGCAAAGCGCGTGACAAAGGTTCCGAAAGGAGTCGCCAGCGTTGCGCAGCCTCGATTGTCGGGGCCCACCGAATACGAGCTGGCGTTGGTGTTCAGCCCGCCGTACTGCGCGCCCAGAACGCCGTTGGTATCCGCCTCGCCCGCGGTAATGTCGCCCGCACCATCCGCAGTGAATGAGCCCACCACGGCGATGTACCCTGAGCCGTTGGACTGGTTCCCAGTTAACCCCGTGCCGTTGTAGCCGCGCAAGCTGAAAACGTATTGCCCGGTAAGCGCGGAATTGTTTCCAGAACTCGGGCAGGATGCCGGTTGAGGCCCAATCGTGATGCTCAGCGATCCGGAGGAAGTCTCCGCTGGCGTACTGCTGTCGGAAACCAATGCGGTAAACGAGTAGGTGCCGGGCCCGGCCGTCGGAGTGCCCGAAATCGATCCCGTCGCCGGATTGAGCGCCAGCCCCGCCGGCAGCGCACCGGACGTAATGGACCAGGTTAAGGGCAAGTTCCCGCCCGTGGCCACCAGGGTTCCTTCATAGGGTGTGTTGACCGCCCCGTTCAGCAGAGAA
Source organism: Terriglobia bacterium (assembly GCA_030040315.1). Classification (GTDB taxonomy): domain Bacteria; phylum Acidobacteriota; class Terriglobia; order UBA7540; family UBA7540; genus Bog-366. The sequence continues at coordinate 2,733 of JASHTY010000345.1, forward strand.
GTCGAAGTCAGGGTCACCGGACCGGAAGGGTTCACTACAATGGTGAAACTTGGACTGATGTAATATTGCGCGACCGGGCTGGAATCAAATACCTCGACCTGAAATGTGTAGGTGCCCTCAGTGGTCGGCGTGCCGGAAATAACTCCCGTGTTGCCTTGGAGAACCAGGCCGAGGGGCAGGCTTCCCAGGTAGACTTTCCAGGAGAGCGGCGCCAAACCCCCATTGGCCACCAGCGTGGCGCTGTAAGGCTGGTTGACAGCAGCGTTGGCGAAAGTTTGGGCTGGAATGCTCAGGACGGCAGCCACGATCAGGCTGTAGGCCTGCTTTGTCGATAGGCCCCCGGCGATCGCGCCGCTGGAGTCTGTTACCTCAACAGTGAAACTGAACGTGCCCCCGGCCGTGGGTGTTCCATAGAGCGTTCCGCCTGAATTCAGCGAAATTCCCGGCGGCAATGTACCGCTCGCCACACTCCACGTCAACGGTTGCACGCCGCCCGTGGCGGACAGCGCGGAGCTGTAAACGTAACTGGGTTCTGCGTTGGGCAAGGGGTTGTAGATAATGGCGGGTGGTGGCATCACGCTGAACGAGGTTGAAGCCGATTGCGTTGTCTGAGCCACGGACGTCGCTGTGATGGTAATGACCAGTTGGGAGGTTACCGTTGCCGGGGCGTTGTAGGTGGCGGAGGTGGTCGTTACGTTGGTGAAAGTTCCGCACGTCGCAGCGACGCATCCAGGTCCGCTGGCGGTGAAGGCGACTCCAGCGTGCGTGCTGTCATCAAGCAGGGCCACACTGATGGGCAGGGTTTGCCCTTCATCGATATTGGGGTAAGGCTGCGTGATGGGGTAGTACTGCCCTTTGCCGATAATGGGGTAAGAAGGCTGAACGAAGCTGATGGTTACCAGTTGGACGTTGGGCCCCCCGCCGCAACCACACATCACCACCAGCATCGAAACCAAACCTGCGAGCTTCTTCATTCTTTGTGCCTGTTTCTCTACCCTAACATAACCCTCAGGACTTTGTGTATATCCAGGCTGCTACCTGCGGATGCGAATCCGGTTCAGAGTGAACTGTAGAATGCACCATGGGAAAGATGACAAAACCGTGACAAACGCTGCCTCGATGCCCGGAGAAACCCGTGCGCTCTATGTAAAATATCCCGTGGTCCTTAATTGGTAAACCTTGACAAGGATTCCATCCTTGCTATAGTAAGGATATGGCGAAGGTAACTTCTAAACTGCAATTGACCGTTCCCAAGGCGATTGCCGACAAATATAAGATCAAGCCCGGCGATCAGCTTGAGTGGGTTCCTGCCGGAAATGTGATCCGCGTCATTCCTCCCCGAACGCTGGAGGCCGGCTCGCGCCTCCGCAGCGTGGAGGAGCGTTTGAAACAATTTCACCAGATGCTCCAGCGGCAGCGCCAGCGTGAAATCGGCCCACCCGAGGCGGAGGAATCGAACCCTGCCGATCGGCCATCCAAACCCCACGAAATCGCGCGCGGCTGGCGTCGAGAGGACCTCTACACCCGTGGCGGCTCTCATTGACACAAACATACTAATCTACATCTTCGACCCCGCAGACCAGCGGAAGCAACGCATCGCAGCGGAGCTTCTGGAGCGTGGCCTGCGGGAAAACTCCATAAGAATCCCTCACCAGGCGATTCTGGAATTTGTTGCGGTCACTACTCGGCCGAAAGGGCACGGCCACAATGCCAAGCCTCCGCTATTGACCCTTTCGGCAGCGCGGCGAGAGGCCGAGGAATTTCTAG
>JASHTY010000346.1 GCA_030040315.1 Terriglobia bacterium
TGTTCCGCGACTTGGGCTCCTCACCTGACCTCCGCACCACCGGCCTATACCGATTGCTGGTGGAAAAGACCGTTGGCACGCCCGGCGCCGAAACTTGGGCCATCCTTGCAGGGAATTACACCTTCGAACCCACACGCGAAGACGCGGCTCTGCTCGCCCGCCTCGCGAAGGTGGCGGCCGCAGCCAATGCGCCGTTCATCACCGGCGCAAGCCCCGGCCTTCTGGGATGCAAATCAGTTGAGGATCTGCCCGACACGCACAAGTGGAAGATCGAGCTGCCGGCGGAAGCCGCAGGCGCATGGAAAACGGTGCGCGGCCTTGCGGAAGCGCGTTACATTGGTTTGAGCCTGCCGCGCTTTCTTATTCGATTGCCTTACGGCAAGGATACTGAGACCACAGAGCAGTTTGAGTTTGAAGAGATTAGTGAAGATGCGGCCCACGATGACTACTTGTGGGCAAATCCCGCTTTCGCCGCGGCGTTATTGCTTGCCCAATCTTTCAGCGAGCAAGGCTGGGAACTACGTCCCGGTGAATTGGTTGAAATTTCCGGCCTGCCCATTCACATCTATACCGAGGACGGAGAATCTCGAAGCAAGCCCTGCGCCGAAGTCCTGATGACGGTGACCGCGGCGGAAGAAATGCTGGCCAGGGGCTTCATGCCCCTCGTATCCCTGAAAGACCAACCCATCATCCGCATCGTGCGCTTCCAATCGTTCGCCGACCCGCTAGGCATGCTGGCGGGCCGTTGGAGCCGGTAGGGCAGCCCGCGACTGGCGCTTTGACTTTAAACGCCCTCATTGCGCTCTTGGATTCCTGGTAGCTTTAAAGTTCCTTTATGTGTAGCCGATGCCAAATGGTGCTAAACGCAAGACAAGCTCCGTTCTTAACTCACTTCTGAGTGGCGCGCGCGGCAGTGCGCCAGGAATCCGTTCTCCCCGGAACTACCTCTGCAGGCGTTCGCAGTTTTGCTTGTAATTCAGATTCTTGGGGTCAAGCCTTGCCGCTGCCTGAAATTCGTTCAAGGCACCGGCGCTGTCGCCCTTCTGCTCCAGAGCGTCAGCCAGCGTGGCGTGAACGGCGGCGTCATTGGGATTGATGCGCAGGGCCTCGTGCTCCTCGGAAATCTTTCCGTCCAGATCGCCCTTGGCGCCCAGCACGATGCCGAGATTGGCGTGCCCCATCTCATTATTGTTGTTCAATTTCAGCGCCACGTGATACTCAGCAATGGCGCCGTCCCAGTCGCCTTTGTTGCGAAGGGCGTCCGCAAGGTTGACGTGCGCGGCATCGTTGTTGGGATTCAGGTGCAGCACTTCGCGGTCCTCGGCGGCAGCGCCGTCCCAGTCCTGTTTCGCTCCCAGCGCCTCAGCAAGCCCCGTATGCGCGGTTTCACTATTGGGATTTAGTCGAATCGCTTCTTTGTATTCGGAAACCGCGCCGTCCAAATCGCCCTTATGCTCCAGTGCGTCAGCAAGGCTGTCATGGATCAGGTCGCTCTTGGGGTTTTGTTCCAGCGCCTTGTGGTATTCAGTGATCGCGCCGTCCCAATCGCCTTTGTTGACCAGGGCAATTCCCAGATTGGCGCGCGCAAAGTCATTATCGGGATTTATCTTCAGCGCCTCCCGCTCCTCGGTAATCTCACCCGTCCAGTCCTTCTTCCCTCCCAGAGCTGTTCCCAGGTAGGCGTGGCCTTCGTCGCTCTTCTGGTTCAGCTTCAGGATCTCGCGATACTCGTTCTCCGCGCCATCCCAGTCGCCCTTGCCGGCGAAAGCCATGCCAATCATCAAATGCGCCTTCTCGCTGTTGGGATCAAGCTTCAAAGCCTGGCGGGCGGCCGTAACTTCATCATCATATTTTTTCTGCTTGCCCTCGGCGGCGGCCAGCGCCAGGTAAACGTCGGGATTGGAAGGATCCACTGAAAGTGCTTCATGAAATTCGTTCTCCGCGTCGGGATACTGTCCTTTGATTTTATATTCCGCCCCTTGCGCCACGTGGAAAGCGACGATGTCCAGCGTAGCCTGGTTGGGATCGGACGTGGGTGCGGCGGCCTTACCCTTGGGAGGTTTAGCGCCGCCGGCACTGGGAGCAGGGGGTGGTGCGCCAGGAGCAGGTGGCGCACCTGGAGCCGAGGGAAGCTGTGGCGCTGAGGGCAAGCTAGGCGCCGCAGGCAGACTTGGCGCAGAAGGCGCACCACCGGATGGCGCGCTGGATGCGCCGCCTGACGAACCGCTCGATGCGCCGCCCGATTGAGCGCTGGGCTGGCTGGCTTTGGCCCCCAACTTTAATATGGTTTTAACTTTGCCTTGCTTGGGTTTATCGTTGGTTGCAGTTGTACTGACGGTGGAGGGTGGTTTCACCTTGGCGTTCTTGAGGGCAGCGATCAATTCATCGTCGCCGCCGGCGTTGCGCACTTCCTGAAGGTATTCGTCTCGCACGGTAAAGCTTATGCCTCGATCTGTCACTCTATCCGCCACATCCGAAGCGGAGGTATCCGCTGCCAGCTCGGCGACCACCTGCACCTGATTGACCGCCGTCTTATCGCGCACCGCTTTGATAAATGAGTCTTTCGCTCCGGCTTGCTTCAGGGAATCAAGATAATCCTGGTTGGGGGTAAAGTTGATGCCCCGCTGGGTGATGGCCTGCGCACCGGAATCGTCACCCAAGCCGGCCTTCACCATGTGGCTCACTTCCTCCTGCGTGAACGGCTCGTTGGCACGCAGCGATTTCAGGAATGAGTCCTTGGCGCCATAGGACTTGAGAGTCTTGACGAACTTGGAGGTGGGCTCGAAGTCGATTCCGCGCTTCAAGACCATCTGCGCACCCTGGTCGTTTCCCAGCCCGGCCTTCACCATGTCGAGAATCTCCTGTTGGGTAAAGGGCTTGTCCTGCGCCTTTGCGCCCGGTGAAAAGGCAACACCCACCGCCAGCACGATGAGAGCCATCGTCTTCTGAATTTTCATGGCAACCTCGCGAGGTCATCGAGGATTCGAACGGAAGCATATTCTACCGCAAATAGGGGAAGATGGCGCAAGACAACCACGCTATCAATTTGCCTGCATTCCCTCAATGGCGATGATCGCAAACTTGGCCTATTATACGGGATACACGAATCTACAACGGAGAGGCGCCGTGGCACGCCCTGAAACAACACCAAGTCAGCGCACCGCGGAAGACTCCGGCCTTAATAAAGTTTTCGGTCTCTCCAGGGGAATGGATGTCGGTGATGAAAGCAGCGACCCAAGCAGCTTGGGACGATTGCAGATTTTACTGCCTGATATCGACCCCAGCGCAGCGATGTGGGCCCAGACTACTCATCAGCCAGGGGCTGCCGCTTCCGGCGCGTATCAAGTTGGCGACGAGGTGATCGTCGGATTCGAGGGCGGGAATACCTCGTATCCTGTGGTGCTGGGGAGATTGGGACGATAAACTCTCTCTGGCCCTCCACGAGAATCACTCATCGACGGCAAGCGGCCGAAGCTTACGGCACCATCTGGGTGACCTGGCCGGGATCGGTAATTGAAATCATCCCCCCCCACATGCACATGCACATGGAGGTCATGTCAAGAGCAGGAACCCCGGCCTTCGTTACCGTGGGGGAACCAGGCGTCCAAGGCGCAGCGGTGGCGGGAATGCAGGGCATGGGGGTGAGCACGCCCATCGCGGCGGCAGTGGCGGCTGCCACTTCCGGGTTGGCGGGCGAAATGCACATACCAAAGGTCGGAATGTTTACCATCGGGGCAAAATCCATGATGGTGGCCGCGGGCACATCCGTTGTAGATGTGGTGATGGCGGTTGTGGCGATCAGAGTGGCGGGGGCAATACCAAACGTGCACATGAGCATTGCTCCAGTGCAAACCTGACAGGACATGGGATCCTCCCTTCGCTAACCCAGAAAATTCCAACACGAACTACCCATCTCAGCGCTGCGTGGCTTGCTGCTGCATTCGAGCCAGCAGATTCGTGCCTTTTTGCATAAACACCGCGTACTTTTCTTTGGCTTTCTTGGGCTCCTTGCCGATGCCGGCGATCAGGACTGCGTTCGCGACCATGACGGATGTAAGTTTCTCAGGCGGAGGTACGGGCCGTGGGTGATGGGGCGGGGCAATGCTGGGACCGGCAAAGAACGCCCCAATGGCAAGAAACCCGGAAGGCGTCCTGGGCTTTTCGGCATCGGCCATATGCTTGGCCGCCCAGCGATTTTCTTCGCTCGGAGCGGCCACCCACCGCTCCACGGCGGTCTGAATCTCCGGAGGTTGGACCTTCTGTTCCGCTAGGACATGTTTCACGCATAGGCAGCCCCACCCCACGGCTTCGCGCTTGGGAAGCAGGTGTGCGAGCAGCTTGAGCGCGTCTTTAAACATCTCCTTCTCCACAAGGAGCGCAATAAACTCCTTGGTCGAGACACCCTTGCTCACCAGGGCCTTCGCCTCGTCCCCCACTTTCGCCCGCTCGCAGAGTTGGAGCAAAGGCGATGCCGGTGTTTGGCCGATCTGATCAGCACCCATTTTCTTACCAGACCTTTTCCCCTATCCCAGTGCTCAGGTTAACTGGGAATGGTTAGGAATTGATGTTCGTCATGGAGCCGGTAAGCCCCAGGATACCATCAGCCTCCACATCGATCATCGCGGCCCCCAACTGAATCTCCGCGTCTCCGCTGATGTCAACCGACGACGCATCGATCTCAATGCCAGACGGAGTGATGGTAATACTGCTGTCCCCACACGTCAGGGTAATCGATTGCATGGCCTCGATGGAAACCGAACCCCCGTCAAGGGTGATGGTTAAATTTCCCTCGGTGATGGTCAACGAATCGTTGCCTTGTAAGATGTTCACCTCGCGGTTACCTTGGTTAATGTTGTGGGAGTCGTTCCCCGCGCACACGTCCACCTCGCGGTCCCCCTCCCCTACGATCAGCGTCTCATTGCCCTGTTCAATCTTCACATCTCGATCGCCCGTCTGAACTTGCAGTTGTTCATTGCCATTAACCGTGTGCGTGCGATTGCCCGTTTTTATGGTGACGTTTTCATCGCCATTGGTAACGGTTTCAGTACGGTTCCGATCGACCGTGATAGTTTGATCCCGCATCACGTGAAGAGTCTGATCGTTCTCTACTACCGTCCACATGTCTTTCTGGGCGCGCATATAAAACATTTCCGAGCTTTTCGTGTCATCGAAGGCCAGCACGTTATGGTCGTGATCCCCGCCGCCCTTGGTGCTTTTCGTGTGCCACCCTGACACATTCATAGTGTCGGGCAATGTGCCGGGGGGCATCTGGTCGGCATTGTAGAGCCGACCGGTAATCAGAGGCTGGTCAGGATCTCCTTCGAGAAAATCCACAATGACTTCCTGGCCTACTCGGGGTGTGAAGAGAGCACCCCAGCTTTTGCCTGCGAAGAGGTGAGAGACACGGATCCAACACGAGCTGCTTGCATTTTTTTGTCCTTTCCGATCCCAGAAAAACTGTACTTTGATCCGTCCATATTTATCGACGCAAATCTCATCGCCAGTATTCCCCACTACGACTGCAGTTTGTGGACCGTAAACGACGGGGCGGGGGGTCACGCGTAAGGGGCGATAGGGAACCGAAGCCGGAATGCAGCGGAAGGTGTTGGAATAGCGATCACCACGGGCGCCCGTCCCCGTGCCATAGGCATTGCTGCTGGCGTTGTGTTCGATGTCGGTCAGAAGATAGGCGACGTTGAGGTCGTCAAGATAATGCTGCTTGAGCGTGAACTTAAAACCGCTTACCATGCTTCGCGCGTTGCTGGTTCCATGCGAAACGTTGAAGAGTGCCTCCTCCTCCTGCATGCGGGTTTTCACCAAAGAAGTGCCGTCGTCTTTGGTCGTGTACTTTCCGGGATAATCAAAGGTTTCCAGCCTGGTATTTCCGCCGACGGTATCAATGGTATTAACCGTTGCAACCAGACTGGTGCTCGGCGTTTCAAAGTAATAATCCGTCAGCGTGTATTTTCCAGTGCGCATTTCGCGCTCGAATCGCCATCCGGTTATCACGTCGTTTTCGGTGATTGCCGTGCTCTCAACATCCAGGTTGAACTCGCTTTGACCAGGGCATTCCGAAATGGGGCTAGGATCGTCCGCAAGCACCAGAGTATGTTTGCCCTGCGCATGCTGGAAGAAATAATAGATTCCATACTCTTCCATGAGCCGGGAAACAAAATTGAAGCTTGACTCACGATATTGGACGCAATATTCCCGCGGCTCGTAGGTCCCCTTCGTCTTGTTCGAGTAGTCGTGATAACCCAAATTGTCAAAGACCTGAGTAATAATGTCGGGGATCTTCAGATTCTGGAAGATCAGGCAATTCGCATCGCGGGTCAGAAACCACAGCCAGGGGACCATTTCCGCATAGTATGAAGTAAAGGTTCCGCCTGATCCGCCTTGTCCAAAGCGGCTGATGACCCCGCTGATGTAGCGCGGTGTTTCATTGGCCAGATTCAGCGTAATCGTCACAGTCTGTCCGATGATCTGGGTGTAATCAATACCGGAATCTTCGGAGAGAAGGTTCAAATCGAAGTGAAAGAGGCGGGAAATTCCTTCCGACCCTTTGAAGCCTCTCAAAAGCAGCTTGTCTTTTCCAAGCGGCGTATTGATTGAGAACAAAGTTGCGTCCTGAGTGTAGTTACCCGCGGCCATAAACTGATCCCTCCCGGTTGCGTTTTGAACGATCTAAAGCTGGCAACCTTCTAGTGGTAAACAAATTGCCCATCAGCCCCGACTCCGATGTGGAAACTGGTGGCCTTCTCACCTTGAGCCATTCGCCCCAGCAACTCCCGCGAAATATCCGGCAGTAGCGTGTTGGTAAGAATGTTGTCAACGTTTCGCGCGCCGCTCTCTACTTCTGTGCAGCGGCTGGCGACCGTGTCAACCAGCGCCGGCTCGTAGGTAAGCTGGATCTTGTGGTTCTCCTCGATCCGTTTCCGAATCCTGCCCAGCTTCAACTCGATGATGAGCTTGAGAGAGTCAGGGCTGATCGGAAAATACGGAATGAGCACCATGCGTCCTAGAAAAGCCGGCTTGAAAATCTTGTTCAGCTCCGGCCGCATGGCCTTGATGATTCCCTCCGCCGAAGGCATGGTGTCCTTGTCGGCGCATAGTTTCATCATCTGATCGGTGCAGGCGTTAGTGGTGAGGATGATGATGGTGTTCTTGAAATCGATTTCGCGACCCTCCCCATCCTCCATGTTGCCTTTATCAAAGACCTGATAGAACAGTTCCAGCACATCGGCGTGAGCTTTCTCAACCTCATCGAGCAGAACCACGGAATACGGCCGCCTGCGCACGGCCTCGGTCAGAACGCCACCTTCGCCATAACCCACATATCCCGGAGGCGATCCCTTGAGGGTTGAAACGGTGTGCGCTTCCTGGAATTCCGACATGTTGATCGTGATCAGGTTATGTTCTCCCCCGTAGAGCAGATCGGAAAGTGCCAGCGCCGTCTCGGTCTTTCCAACTCCGCTCGGACCCACGAGCATGAAGACTCCGATGGGCTTGTTTGGATCATCCAGGGCGGCTCGAGATGTCTGGACACGTTGGGAGATCATGTCGAGGGCGTGATTCTGACCAATGACGCGCTTTCCCATGTGCGAAGTGAGTGAAAGGACAGTGGAAATCTCATCCTTGAGCATCTTCCCGACCGGGATTCCCGTCCAGGCGGAGAGCACCTCCCCAACAATCTGGCCATCCACGGCTACGCGGATCATGGGCGTCTCCCCTTGCAGAGCGGCAAGTTCGGCTTCCACTTTGGCAAGCTCGGCCCGCAATGCTTCCGGATTGGCGGGCGCAGGGGCGGCAGCAGTGGCAGCCGCCGCAGTGCCGGCGGCTTCCCCTATCGGGGTAGGCGCGGCGGCCTGGGCCGATGGCTGAGCCGGTGCGACAGCAGTAGCCGCTCCGCCTCTGCCTTCGATTTGCGCATGGAGAGCCCTGATCTTGGATACAAGCTCGAATTCCTTAGTATAACGCTCCTTCATGGTCTTCAAACTGCTCTCGACTTCGGCCTTTTGCTTGGCGATTTCCGCCAGTCTTTCGGCGTGATTGGCGCCGATCGCCACCTCACGCTCAAGAATGCCGCGCTGAACATCCAGATCGTCCAATAGCCGCGAGGCATCTTCAATTGCCGGCGGAGTGGCGCTTTGCCCGAGGGCTAGGCGCGCACAGGCGGTATCCAAAATGCTCACCGCCTTGTCGGGTAATTGCCTTCCGGCAAGATACCGGTGAGAGAGCTTCACAGCGGAAGTCAACCCCTCAT
>JASHTY010000347.1 GCA_030040315.1 Terriglobia bacterium
AGCCCCGACGGGGCGGGATAACGAAGCTCAGGCTGAAGGCCTGGGTTCGGATTACCGCCCAGATCTACACCCCCAGCCCTGAAAGGGGCGCGATATTTTTTCCTGCCCATCGCGCGGATTCGACTCATGCGACCGATACGTTGGGAGTGAAAAACGTTGTTCGGCCCCCTCGGGGCTTGAGGGCAAATGGGGCTTTGCTGACCCAGGCCGTTGCCCTGGATTGTGTTATTTCGCCCCTTTGGGGCTCTGGACCGGTCTGTGCCGACCCCGCCCGGGCGGGACTGGCACAACGTGAGACTCGTCGCGGGCCGGTCAGGGCACAAGGGTTGTAGGGTCATTGGGCGACAGTTGGTCCGGCGGGTTGAAGGTGGCTCCGGACGGAGCCTTTACCGGACCCTGCAAGATGGGATCATATGTTGCTTGCATCCAGGTATTCAGGCGGTTCTGCATTTCGGCGAGCGTCTTGCCATGCGACGGGTCCGCCACAAGATTGTTCTGTTCGTTGGGATCGAAGATCAAATCGTAGAGCTCCTCCGGAACGACAGGTTGCTGCGCCCAGCCGGATTCCAGCCAGTAACTCTTGCTCATGCCATCGTCGCAATTGGGCAGAACCGGGTGGGTGCGTCCGTCGAAGCGGCGGATATATTTCCAGCGCTTCGTGCGCACGGCCCGTTTGGGTTCGTAAGCAGCGTGGTAGGTGACTTCGGCAAACACCGCGTCATTCACTTCCGCCACCTGGCCGCGCAGAATGGGCAGAAACGAGCGGCCCTGGAGCCAGTCCGGCGGCGGAACTTGCAGCAGTTCGCATAGCGTAGGATACAAATCGATTTGCGAAATCATGGCATCGCACACCTTGCCGCCGGTAAACTCGCCCGGGCCGCGCATGACCAAATGAACTCCCATTCCTCCATCGTAGAGGTTGCACTTCATCGCCGGAAACGAGATGCCATGGTCCGTGGTGGAAATCACCAGCGTGTTGGCAGCCAGGCCGGCCGATTCCAGTGCGGCCAGCACTTCCCCCACGGCCCAGTCCAGCTTGCGAACAGAAGCATGAAAATCCGCCATGTCGCGGCGCGTGGCGGGGACATCAGGGATGGGAGGCGGAGGCTGGATGGTGCGCCAGTCGTCTTCCGGCCCCGCCTGGCGATAGGCGCGATGAGTTTCAAAAAATCCCACCGTAAGCCAGAAAGGCTGCTTGGGCTGGGATTGCAGAAATCGCACCGCCGCCGGCGCCACCTGCTCAACGTGATTGCCGGGGAACGATTCCACATGATCGTAGCCAATGGTGTGCGGGTCTTTGGCGATATGCTGCAAGCCGACCAGAGCCGAGTAATATTCGGCTTCGCGCCGCAGCGTGCGGATGATGTGGTGCTCATAACCCGTGGGCGTCATGGCAAAGCCGCGGTTTACCAGTCCCAACATGCCGTTGCTATGAGGGCACTCGCCTGTCAGCAGGCTCGCCCGGCTGGGCGAGCACGTGGGAGCGGCGCAAAATGCCTGGCGAAAAAGCACTCCTTCGGAAGCCAGCCGCTGGAGGTTGGGAGTCGGAACGGAATATCCGTAAGGGCTGGTGAAGCGTCCGGTGTCATGGGAGTGGATATAAAGAATATTTGGACGGCCCGATGCCGCGGGAGCCGCGCTGCCGGACGCTCGAGACGCCAGGCGGGACCCCACCACTCCTCCCACGGAAGTCTTGAGAAAATCGCGCCGTCTTAACGCGTCCCGTGAAGTGGGTTTACGATGTTTCGGGTAGGTCACGGATGAACCTCGATTCTTGATTATCCGTCAAAAGCCCCTGCGATTTTGCCAATTTTGTATCGGCCTCCCCCAGCAAGGAGAATCGGCCGAATCTTTTGCAGCGCCCCTGTTCCCGGAAGTGCGCAGGCTGCACCAACTTCAAGACAGACCCAAGCCAATCGACTGTCCGATTTCGGAAAGCGCAATCCCACAAACGGACGCCGGAATACTTCCGAATTCGGTCTTCAGCAGCGCACATTTATTTGAGTTTAAAAGAGTTACGGCATGAAATTGATGTGGCACACTGAGTGCGGTTGGAATCCGATGGTTTAAATCTAATTTCATTAACGGAGCAGTCTGCATGAATACCAAGCACAAAATTTGGCGGATCGTCGCAGCGTTTTCGGCTCTGGTTCTGCTCTATCCCGGACTTGCAACGGGCCAGGACGAGACGGACAAATCCGCGCAGCAGAATGTCACCAAGATCGACTACTCGAAGAACACCAGTTTCCCGAACATCATCGCTCCTTATGCCCAGCCGTTTGTACCTGAAGCGCATCTGGACAATTCGGATCGGCTGAAGGACCTGATTTCCGACGGGAAGCTGCCGCTCGCGCTCGAAGACGCCATCGCCCTGGCGCTCGAGAACAATCTGGACATTGCTGTAAATCGGTACAACCTGCCCATCGCGCAAACCGACCTGCTGCGCGCCAAAGGCGGAGGCGCAACACGCGGCGTGGCCGGGTCATTCCAGTCCACTACGCTGTTCTCCGGCAGTCTGGGCGGCGGTGTGGGTAGCGGCGGCGGGGGTGGTGGCAGCGGCGCCGGAGGTACACTGGGCGGAACCAGCATCAATGGCGTTGGTTTCGGCGGAAATCTCGACCCATATATTTCAGCGTTCTTTGGGTATACCGGGGCGACCACGCCCTTGGACTACCTTGTGGTAAGCGGCGTGCCTACCGAGGTCAGTCATTTTTCCTATTTCAGCACAAACTACAGTCAGGGATTCGTCAGCGGCACCACCATCGGCGTATCGGAATACAGTTACCGGCTTTCCGACAACACAACCACCGCTATCTTCAATCCCGAATTCGTCAGCGGACTTTCGGTGGGATTCGCACAGAACCTTTTGAACGGCTACGGCAAGCGTGCCAACGCCCGTTTCATTCGCATCGGGCGAAACAATCTGAATTTCTCAATGAGCGTTTTCCGCCAGAGCGTGATTGCCCAGGTGGCCATGGTGATGACCACCTATTACAGCCTGCTGGCGGACCAGGAAAGCATTCGCGTTGGCCAGGAAGGTCTGGAGTTTGCGCAAAAGCTGCTGGAAAACAACAAGGCGGAATTGAAGATCGGAGCGGTGTCGCAGTATGACGTGCTGCTGAGTGAGCAGGCCGTGGACGACCAGCAACAGGCTTTGATTGCGGCGCAAAACACCTTTTCGCAGGATGCCCAGACGATGAAGGCCAAAATCTCCAAGACCTTCAACGAACAGCTCGCCACGGTCGACATTACCCCTACGGACAAACTGCCGGAGCCCCATCCGGATGACGTTCCGCCACTTGCCGAGGCCCTGCGCGAAGCCCAGGCCCATCGCCCGGAGATCGAGCAGGCGGACATCAACCTGCGCAACCAGGATTTGACCATTGCGGGAACGCGCAACGCCCTGTTGCCCCAGGTCGCGATTTTTGGCACGTATTCTTTCCAGGGGCTGGGCGGCGCGCTGCGGCCCAGCTTCGCGAACATCGTCGATAACACCTACCCGAATATTTCCTACGGCATTCAAGTGGGCTTCCCCTTTCGCAATCGCGAGGCCCAGGCGGACGCCGCGCGCGCGCTGCTGGAAAAACAGCAGTTGGTCATGAAGCTTCAGGATGCAAAGAACCAGGCGGTGTGGGACGTGAGCAAGGCGGTGAGCGCTGTGGAACAGGCCCGAGTCGCGCTCGATGCGGCGCTTAAATCCGCGAACGTCTCAAGGCAGGTGCTGGATATGCAGCAGCAAAAGTTTCAACTGGCTTCGGCAACCGTGGAGGAGGTCATCGCCGCGCAAAGGAATCTGGCTACCGCCGAGGGCAACGTGGTGAAGAATCGCGCCGCATACGCCAGCGCCCTCATCCAGTTTGAACAGGCGACGGGGACTCTGCTGGAAAGGAATCACATCGAGCTGGACGAAGCCGTGGGAGGGGAAATCCGGCAGCCCACCAGGATTCCCGGGGCGCCGACCAACCCTTAGTGCTCAGTTGCGTGAATAAGCGAATTTATATCCGAACCCTGGAAGGGCGGGGCTTCAGCCCCGCCATTACCGAGAACACCATTGAAGCAGCCTTTAGGCACTGAAGTAGGATTGCCTCAGGGGCTAAAGCCCCTGCCTGCGCAGATCTTAGCGGCGGGGTTGAAGCCCCGCCCTCCCGCCGCCCTCCAAATAGAAACGCTTAATCCTCCAGGCGAGTACTAGTCCCCTTCACCGGCTTTCCTTCACGATTCGTCCGTTGAGCGGTTGAATCGGCCGAACGTCGTGAGGATACAGCCGGGCAAAGGCGGCGATCTGCTCCGGGGAAATCTCCACCGGAGTCTTCAGCGCAATCCACGTAACGCGCTCAGTGCAGGGCGGGGCGGTCAGCGACCCTTGATACAAATAATACGCTGTGTCGCGCGGAACCAGATCGGCCGGATTAATGTCAACTCCGGGTATTTTCTGCTCATCACCTTTCGTTTTCGGCATGTGTTCCCAAATCCGCTCGACGCTGGAGTTCACCGTCCCCGCTTTCAAAAAAACGATAACGCCGGCAACGGACCCGTCCGCCGCTTCGTGCATCAAGTGGACCTCCATGGCGTAAGGCTTGCCTTGAATCCACTCCTCGCTGGGGCAATGAAAATGGAATTGGGTCAGGTGATAGCGCTTGCTCCCCACGGCCAGGAAATTCCCGGCGCCGGGCGAATCGTGGTAGTTCACTCGGATTGTGTAGCCATTGTTGATCAAATAATTCAGCGGACCGCTCTGGTACTCGAATCGCAAGGCGGGAAGGTCCGCCCTCTCCGCCTTATGAATGTCAACCGGAGACTGTTCTCTGCCCGTCTTGCAGGCGGCGTACGCGGGGTCCAGATCGCCCCAATGCGCGCTGCCGGCCGGGCCGTCGTAGCTCCAATACGTCTTCCACTGC
>JASHTY010000348.1 GCA_030040315.1 Terriglobia bacterium
TATGCATAGTGCGGGAAATGTATCAGGATTCCGGCGAGAAGGAAACCAGGGGAAAACGCGAACAGTGTCTAACGCCTTGGCACTGTGGTCTTGGCCTTAAACTCGCATGGGCAGGATGCCCATGCCACAAAAAAGAGCCATGCGTCGCCCGGTATCGCGGGGACGCATCGCTCTGGTGAGCCAAATTCGACTAAAACTAATTCTGTGGAGGAGGCCCGCCGGGTCCGCCGCGTCCGCCGCCGGGAAAGCCGGAGCGAACTTCCGTGGCCACGAACTGGCCGTTGCTTTCCTGGCCGGTGGCGAAGATACGGTCGCCCTTCTTGAGATCTTTCAGCGTTATGGTCTTTCCTTCTTTTGTGAAGGTCGTTTGATCATTCACGACAATGACCCTCTCATCGCCCCGGCGATTCTGTACTTTGATTTGATTTCCATTAATCGATACAATTTCCCCGCCGGCGCGCGGCCCCCCGCCACCCGGCCCGAAGCCGCCACCACCGCCGCCTCCGCCGAATCTGCCGCCACCTGGTCCACCCTGTCCGCCGCCACTCTGGAAGCGCTGGTATTCCTCATCCGTCATGCGGTTCACCATGGCTGCCGGTGCAGAGCTGTTCGCGTCGGGAGCGCTGCGGACGGCGACGTGATCGCCGACCTTCAAATCCTCCAGGTGGAGTTCCTGCGGCTGTTGCTGCCCCTGCTGCCGCTGGCGAATATGGGTTTGATCGTTGACCATCACGGTTTGCGTAGTCCCGTCGGCCTTCTTGATCTCGAAGCGATCAACGCCGACGGATGTGATGGTGCCGATTACCGGCGGCGGGCCACCCATACCACGCCGGCCTTGCCCCTGTCCTTGCGATTGCCCCTGTCCTTGGCCCTGAGCTGGCGCCGGGTTTGGGGTATTTGGAGCATCCTGCTGTGCCGCGAGCGACCCGGCAATGCCCAGCGCGAGAACCACCATGAAATTGCGCAAAAATTTCCTCGACATAGTCCCCTCCGTGTCTTTATGACGCCCCAAATGTGCGGCGGGTTACTTGTAACCTTTCACTATTGCTAATCGTAATGAGTGCTTGTAAGCTCCATCAATCAGTGGAGTTACGAGCGCCTTGTGTTAAGAAAGTTTACAAAACACGTTAGCCTGAACTGTCTCCTTATTCTGTGTGGAGTTCTGTTCTCCAGCCTCTCGTTTGGCCAGGTGCCGCTGCCGGGTTCGGGACCCGGAACCACCATACTCGCGGCAACGCCGGGAACAGTCACGGGCCACGTGCGCGGGCCCGGAGGAGTTTCAGTTCCCGGCGCAGACATCGTCATCACCAACCCCGTGACCGGCGAGCGCAAAGAAACCTGGACCGACGATGACGGGAATTATACCTTCACCGGGCTCATTCCTGGAAACTATCGACTCAGCGCATCGCTACTGGGATTTCGTCCGGACACGCGCGAGCCGATTCCGGTAAGTCCCGGCACAAGCATCAAGGTGAATGTGGCTATAGTGGTGGGCGGGCCCGGTGAAGAAGCTCCGCAAACTGCGCAAGCGTCGCACCCCGCGGCAAACCCCAGCGCACGGCCCGGCAGCGGAGGCGGGAATCGCAACCGCAGCATCGCGGAATATCAAAATGGGGGAGGCCAGGGTGCGAATGGAGAATTCCCTTCCCTCCTGCGGCTCTCCGAAGGCAATGGTGGTGAGGAGAACGCAACTCCTTCCGAGGCGATGCCGGAGGAAGCGGACAATTCCACGAGCGCCAACAATTCATTCCTGCTCGGCGGCGGGATGGGTGAAGTCGCTGAGCCCGGCGCGGGTGGACGGTTTGGTCGCGGGGGCGGCTTCGGAGGTGGCGGTTTTGGCTTTGGTGGAGGTGGATTTGGGCAAGGGGGCGGAGCAGGAAGTCCATTTGGCGGAACGCAAGGCGGGCCGGGAGGCCCCGGCGGGCCTGGAGGTCCGGGTGGTCCAGGCGGACCCGGAGGCATGGGCGGTGGTGGTGGCGGTGGTGGAGGCCGCGGTGGCGGCGGGGGGGGCGGTGGCGGCGGGGGCGGGGGCGGGGCGCGCGGGTGGTCGCGCAATCGCGCGGGCGTGAATCGCGTGCGCGGAAATTTCACCGAGCAGTACACCAACTCGGCGTTTGACGCGCATCCGTTCCCCCTAAACGTTGCCGAGTCTCCGCAGATTCCCTCTTATCAGGAGACTTTTGGATTCTCCCTGGGCGGGCCGCTGGTGATTCCGCACGTCTATAAGGGCGGGAACAAAACCAGTTGGTTTGCGAGCTACAATTTGCAGCGCGGAAGGACAGGGCATGATAGCTTTTCGACCGTCCCCACGGAACTCGAGCGGCAGGGGAATTTTTCCCAAACTGTGATAGCCTCCGGCGCGTATGCGGGAACGACCCCAACCATCTACGAGCCCTTGTCCAGCCCCACCTTGCCGGGCACTGCCTTTCCGGGAAATATGATCCCCTCCTCGCAGATCGTCAGCCAGGCCACGGGTTTGCTAACGTATATTCCCTTGCCCAATCTCCCGGGCGAGGAGCAGAACTTTCAGGAGCAAAACTTTCATTTGCAAGAGCCTTTACCCAGCTCCAACGACCGCGTGATGGGGCGCATCGGGCAGACCATCAATGCCAAGAACAGCCTGAACGTGATGTACTACTTCAATTCCGCGCGCAGCAGGTCTGTATCCGGCTTCCCTGAGTTGACCTCGCACACCACCGTGCTCGGCCAGAATGTAAGTGTCGGTGAATCCCACACCTTCAGTACGCGCATCGTCAATTCCGCCAACTTGAATTTCAATCGCCAGCGCACCTCGCTGCTGAATGCCTTTGCCTATAACGACCCCATTGCGTCCAACCTGGGGATTACGGGCGTGTCAAATGATCCCTTTGATTGGGGCGTACCGGGCATCAGCTATACCAATTTTGGCTCGCTGAGCGATCCGATTCCCTCGCTTTCCCGTCCGCAGACCGTGCGCGGCAACGACACGCTGATCTGGAATCATGGAAAGCATAATTTCCACATGGGTGGCGAGTTGCGCCGCGTGCAGAGCAATACCGAAACCGACCCCAACGCGCGCGGCACGTTCAGCTTCACCGGTTACAGCACCAGCCAGTTCAGCGGTGGGTATCCCGTTGCCGGCACAGGATATGACTTTGCCGATTTTCTTCTGGGCTTGCCACAGACGACTTCCGTTCGATTCGGTGTCTCCCCCAATGGGGCGTCCAGCAATAGCATGTACCTGCGCAACTGGGTGACCACAGCTTTCTGGAATGACGATTGGCGAACGAACAACCACCTGACTGTCAACTACGGTGTGCGGTACGAATACTTTCTGCCCGCCGCGGAAGAGTATGGGCGGCTGGCGGACTTGTCATTTGCGCCGAACTTTCTTTCCCCCGCAGTAGTGACGGGCCTTACCGGCGGCTCTCTGCCTGCCTCGCTGATTCACAGCGACGCACACAATTTTTCGCCGCGCATCGGCATCGCCTACCGGCCCTGGATCCGCCACCACCTGGTCATACGCTCGGGATACGGCGTCTTCTACGATGGAAGCATCTATTCCCGTATGGTCACCAACATGCTCGACCAGCCGCCCTTCGCGATCGCGTCCACGCAGACCACCAACGCGCTCACCCCCTTGACGCTGCAGGATGGCTTTCCGGGTGAAACGGCCACCCTGGCCGCGGAGGCCGCACTCCAGAAAGGCTTTCCATGCACTGCCCAGACTCCCTGCACCAACACTTACGCGGCCGACAGCAACTATCGCCGCCCTTATGCCCAGTCCTGGAATTTCTTCGTGGAAGATGAATTCTATCGCAACATGATTCTCTCGGTCGGCTATGTCGGAACGAAAGGCAGCAAGCTCGATCTTCTACTCTCTCCCGACCGATTAAGTGCCACAACCGCCGGGGGATCAACATCATCCATTCCCGGCGTCCAGCAGTTTCTCTATGAAACCGATGGTGCGGATTCAATCTATAACGGCCTTCAGGTCACACTGCGGCGCCAGTTCCATGGCGGCTTTTCTATGAGCGGCTACTACTCCTGGTCAAAATCGATTGACGATGCGGCAAGCGTGGGCGGCAATGGGAATAACGTCCCGCAGAACAGTTCTGATTTGTTGGCAGAGCGAGCCCTTTCCAATTTTGATGTTACCAACAAGCTGATCATCAACCATACCTACGAATTTCCGTTTGGCGAGCAGCGGCGCTGGCTGAATCGCGGCGGCTTCGCGGGCAAAGTGATCGGCGACTGGCAAATCAGCGGCGTCTCCACGCTGCAATCCGGCACCCCCTTGACCGCGCAGGTGGGCGGAAACGAGTCCAATAACAACGGTTCCGGCGTATTTGCTTCTGAGCGAGCGGACGCCACGGGCCTGCCCATCGAACTGCCGCGCTCGGAACGGACCACCGAAGGTTGGTTCAACACAGCGGCCTTTACGGTTCCCGCTTCCGGCCAGCTTGGTACGGCGGGGCGGAATACCATCATCGGGCCGGGGTCGATGACCTTCAACATGTCCCTGGGACGCTTTTTCACTTTCTCGAGGGAGAAGAATCTGCGCGCGCGGTTCAGCGTTAACGCCAATAATATTTTCAACCACCCGAACTGGAGCGGCATCGCCAGCACAGTCAACGCTGAAAACTTCGGCTGGGTGACCGGTGTGAGCGCGATGCGCTCCATCAACTTCGCGCTGCGGTTCAATTTCTAGGCGCCGGGAAGACAACATGTACCTCAAGTCGGACGAGCCACAACCCAAGGAAACCTCTCACCGCAGAGGCCACAGAGATTCACAGAGAAAATCAACTCTGTGGCTGTCTGCGATCTCTGTGGTGAATGCTTTTGGTACCAAAAGCGAACGATCGGGCGCTCAAGAGTCAAATCGTTCCCTACTTCCTATGTGTTTTGGCTTCGCGATTCTCCTGCTTTCAATCGCCGGGCTTGCCGGGCAAACTTCGCCCCCAACCAAACCCGCCCAGTCTTCTCCTCAAACGAAGCCTGCACCGTCCTCGAAGAGCCAGCAGCAATCGTTCATCCTGAAATCTGCCACCAATGAAGTCGACGTC
>JASHTY010000349.1 GCA_030040315.1 Terriglobia bacterium
TTGGGAATGAATTTTTTGGCGGTGATGTCAGGTTGATTCACGTAGCCGCGAGCGAGGCCAGGTCCGCCGAGGTAAAGCTCTCCCGGAACTCCAATCGGTACGGGTTCGAGGTGCTGGTCGAGAATGTAGGCCTGAGTGTTGGCGAGAGGTTTGCCAATCGGAATGGAAGCTGCATTAGGTTTTGTACCCTGGGGAACGCGGTATGTCGTGGCGAAGGTGGTGGCTTCCGTCGGACCGTATCCATTGATGAGTTCAACGTTCGGCAGGAGTTTCAGGGCGCGGCAAATGTGCGAAACGGAGAGCGCCTCACCGCCGACGATGATTCTGCGGAGGGTGGACAGGACTTCTGGCGCCTCGTCAATCACGGCATTGAAGAGCGAGCTCGTGAGCCAAAGCGTCGTGACCCGGTGCTTTACAATGGCCTCGCCGATTTCACTGGTCGTAACTCTCTGGCCGCGCAGAAGCACACACCGGCCGCCGTGCAGGAGCGGCGCCCAGATTTCAAAAGTCGAGAGGTCAAACGCCACGGGCGCGGTGGGCAGCAGGACGTCATCCTGATTGAGTTGGATGAAGTCCTGTCCGAAGAGCAGGCGTGAAATTCCGCGGTGGGGAATCTCCACGCCTTTCGGCTCGCCTGTTGACCCGCTGGTGTAGATCACGTACGCCAGGTTATCCGGCGTGGCGCCGCTTTGGACATTTTGCGCAGGCTGTGCCGGCGCGTAGCCGACAGTGTCCAGGCAAATTGTCTCGACCCCGGTGGCGGGCAATCGCGGCACCAGATCTGTCTGCGTCAGGAGGACTCGAATTCCGGCGTCCTGAATCATGAAGGCCAGGCGGTCCTGCGGAGACTCGATGTCAAGCGGGACATATGCGCCCCCGGCTTTGAGGGTTGCCAGGAGCCCGATTATCAGATCAATTAACCGTTCCATGTAGATGCCGACTTTGCGCTCGGCCTGCACGCCCGCATCCCTTAGACGTTGCGCAAGCAAGTTCGCCCGGCGGTTCAGTTCTGCGTAAGACAACTCCTGATCTCCGGAGATCAAGGCGATGGATTGAGGGGTGGATTCTGCCTGCCTCTCGAATAAATTGTGGACTGTCGATTGTGGATATGGCTGGGAGGTTCTGTTCCATTCCACCAGGATTTGTTCCCTCTCCGTTGGGGCAAGCATAGGCAGACGGGAAACAGGGCGTTGCGGATTCTCTACGACGGCTTTCAGCAGGTTCAACAAGTGGCCCGACATTCGCTCCATGGTCCCCGCGTCAAAAAGCTCGCGGTTGTACTCCAGGGCAATTTCCATGTCCTTTTTGGCTTCCAGCCAAAGGGTCAGATCGAACTTCACGGCGCCGATGTCCGGCTCGAATTCTACGATTTCCAGTTCCGGCAATTGCATTACGGGCGGCCGGGCAATTCTGGGGCTGAGCATCACCTGAAACAATGGCGTACGGGCGGAGCTCCTTTCGGGCGAAAGGGTGCTCACGAGCTTTTCAAAGGGCATGTCTTGATGCAAGAAGGCGCCCAGAGTCGCGGCCCGAACCCGCCCCAGCGCTTCCGCAAATGTCGGATCGCCGGAAAAATCGCACTTCAGAACCAGGGTGTTTACAAAGTATCCGACGAGATCGAAGGTTTCCCGTTTGGTGCGCAGGCCCATGGGGAAGCCCACCGAAATGTGGGTGTGCCCGGAGTATCGGTGCAGCAGGGTCTGGAAAACGGCCATGAAGGTCATGAACTGTGTCATGCGGTGCCGCTGGCTCAGCCGGTTCAGCGAAGCCACCTGGTCCGCCGGCACTATGGCTGCTGTATATCCGCGGGGATTGGCGGGTTGGGCCGGTCGTGGGTGATCGAGCATCAAGTGTTGATATTCCGGCTCGCCGCCGAGCGCGCCTTGCCAGTAGGAAGAAAGAGCTTCCAGCGCCTTTCCGCTGGTCCATTCCCTTTGCCACGCCGCGAAATCGGAATATTGAATGGGCAACTCTGGAAACTTGGGATAACCGCCCTCGCAGAATGCCCGGTAGGCTTCCGATACTTCTTGATAAAGAACGCCGAGCGACCACATGTCAAACACGATGTGGTGAACGGTGAGAACCAGCAGGTGCTCGGCTTCACCCAGGCGGAAGAGCTTGGCCCTGATCAATAGATCTGTGGCCAGATCGAAAGGGCGGCGCGCCTCCTGGTTGCAGAGCTGGTTTGCCTCCTCCCATCGGGTGTGGCTGGGAACTCCGCTGAGGTCCGCAAAATCGAGTTTCAGTGCATGTGAGTTCGAAATGACCTGGACAGGAGTGCCGTTCCTGGAAACAAAATTAGTGCGCAGGGAATCATGACGCGTAACAACCAGGCGCAGACTTCTCTCCAGAAGGTCCCTGCGAAGCGGGCCCAGTATGTGCAGTCCCTGGGCAATGTTATACATCGAGCTTTTGGGCATGAGCTGATCCCAGAACCAAAGGCCTTCCTGGCCAAAGGAGATGGGAAACGGCCCGGCACCGGGCCTTCTGTGGATTGGCTCGTCCGCACAAAGCTCCACCGGCCCGTTTATCAAAGGCTGCGCTTGTGTAGCCGGTGCGGACAATTTTTGAAAGTCAACAACCGTTCCTGTACCCGGCAAATTCTCCATAAGAAGCAATTCACCACCTTTGGTGATGGGGGCTGAGGCCCCGTTCGGCATTATTGGCGTCGTGCAATCGAGGGTTCAAGCCGGGAAATTTCCACTGAGCTCAAGCTCCGGCACAGCCGACCCTTCGCACAAGCCTCCCTCCGCGTGGACTTAGGGCAATCTGCGTGCTAAACCTTCGCGGTTCCATGCCTGATGCGGCGGTGTCAGGTCTTCACGGCGGATCGAATCCCGATCCCCAATCGATTGAGGGCCATGGATGCCCATTAGGCCGCGAACAGGATGCACGTTTGATCTTCTGCCATTCGCATGCGTGAAGAACGCGTTCACGTTCCGTAAGGTTTATTCCTTCCCCGCGTCAGCTTTCAAGTTCGGCACATCTTGGCAACGTCGCCAACCTAAACTGAACCTGCGGGGGTGGCAATCCGTGTTTCACCTTACTTCGAAATTGGGCTTTACCTGATTTCGAGTGCCCCCCAATAGCGGGTGAGATGACTTTAAGCGCTGCCCGGAATCGCCAGGACGATGGGGTGAGTCCCCGCGGGCGCGGGACGCCAAACATGCGCAACTGGTGGAATCTCAGAAATGTGATCCCCATTTTCCGTCAGGTAAAGACCTGACCGGCTGAGGTCGTGAATTCCAGACTAGGCAGGGTAAAGAGATTGAACGAGACTCGCGTCAATGTTTCCTATCGCGGCGTGGGAGGATTGGCAAGATTATTGGCAACCAGACCAACCCTCCCCCCTCCTCTGCAATTGCGAATCTTGCTAAGCGAATGGTAAAGCGCTTGGGATGCTCGATCGGTTCGGGATAGAACCCATTGATATTTCGATGGTAGACGTCAAGGTGTTCGGACCGGCAATTCAATGACTGCCAGTTCTGGCAGGCAGGGCGGGGCGCCGCAGTGTGAGATCAAGCGGTATTTGCGCGCTTTTCGTCGTGGTAAGGCTCGGCGCCCCTGGTCTACTTGGTTTGCGCCGGAGTGGAGTGCAATCCTGCGGATTTCGTGTCCGGCCGGCCCATGGAGAAGTACTCGAACCCGGCTTGGCGGATCGTGTCGGGGTCAAACAGGTTCCTTCCGTCTACCAGCACGGGGACCTCCATCAGATTGCGAAGCCGGGCAAGGTCCAGGCCGCGAAACTCCTCCCACTCGGTAAGCAACAGCAGGGCGTGCGCCCCCTGTGCTACTTCGTATGGGGAAGTGCAGTAGATAATCTTGTCAGTTGGGGGAATCAGGCGCTGTGTGAGGGGCATGGCTTGCGGATCGTAGAGACGCAGGATGCAGCCCTCCTCCCGCAAAGCTTCGATGACCTTCAGACTCACTGCCTCCCGGATGTCGTCGGTTCCGGCCTTAAAGGCCAGCCCCAGGAGTCCCAGGGGTTTTCCCCCCAGGTTCCAGAGCGCCTGGCGTACCTTGGCGACGAATCTCTCAACGCGGTTCTGGTTAATGTGCTCGACTTCCTGAAGGAGGGAGAAATCCACGCCATGCTCTTCCGCCAGGTGGATGAAAGCGCGCAGGTCCTTGGGGAAGCAGTAGCCTCCATAGCCTATGCCGGCATCGAGGAACTGCGGCCCGATGCGGTTGTCCAGGCCGATGCCGCGGGCCACCGCCCCCACGTCCGCGCCTACCTTCTCGCACAGGTCCGATACCATATTGATGAACGAGATCTTCATGGAAAGGAAGGCATTGGCAGCGTGCTTGATCAGCTCGGCGGTGCTGGTGTTGGTCACCACAATCGGGCAATTGAGCGGGGCGTAGAGCTTGGTCAGGATTTCGCGCGCCCGATCCGACTCGACGCCGCAGACAACCCGGTTGGGGTGGAAGAAATCCTCCAGCGCTTTGCCCTCGCGCAAAAACTCCGGATTGGAGGCCACATCGAAGGCGGGAGCGGAGGAGCTATGCGCGGGTTCGTCACCCGGCTGAGGTTTCCCGGAGCTGTATCGGACGATCGTCCGTTTCAGCCATTGTGCGGTGATGGCCGGAACCGTGCTTTTTTCAATCAGCAGCTTGTAGCCGTTCAGATTGCGGGCCACTACCTGGGCTACGGCTTCCACCTGCCCCAAGTCTGCTTGGCCGTTGGCCTTCTGGGGCGTCCCCACGCAGATGAAAATGATTGACCCGGCGCGAACCGCCGCCGCCACGTCCTCCAGGGGCTCGAATCGGCCGCTCTTCAGGTGCTTGACGAGCAGTTCGGTCAGGCCGGGCTCATAGAAGTTCGGCTCACCCGCCCGAATCAGCCGCACTTTGGCCGCATCGTCATCGGCGCCGATCACGCGCCTGCCCAGCTCCGCCAGGCCCAGCGCCGTCGGCAGCCCAATGTGACCCAGCCCCAGGACGCAAATCGGCGCATCGCCGGGACTGACCTGGTTCGAAAAAGCATCATCATTCATATCTATAGCTTTTGATACTAGCCGTGCAACAAAACCCTTGTCAAGCGCGGATTGGCTCACTTAGGGAACATTCTGGTACATCTGTGCGCTGATAGCTGTTTGAAAAGCAGATTGGGTTTGATTTAATCGCGGTGGGCTGGTGGACCTGGAGCGTCTATCCCGTACACTTTTGGCGCAGTTTTCGCACAGTTCAGAGGGCTGTCGGTCAGCCGGTTCTACGCCCCCACCAGGGCTATGATGTACGTTTTTGCGGGTTTCAAGCTTGTTGGTGGACCTGGAGGGGTTCGAACCCTCGACCTCATGACTGCCAGTCATGCGCGCTCCCAACTGCGCCACAGGCCCACGGGAAAATTCGGTGTCTTCCGTTTGTAACACGCGCCTTTGGCGGTGTCAATGAACATGCGGCCTGGTGTCGGCTCTTTGTTGCGCCTGTTTAACCACCGGGATCCCGCCGTCCGCTTCTGAATCAAGAAAAGGAGCTTTTGAGGGCCCCCATCCTCAGATGAGAAGGGGCGGTCTCGCGAGTCGGGACGGCGTGGTCCGAACGTTGGCCTTTCCGCGCGCGCCGATGTATCTTGATGTTCCCCGGCGGCCGCAATAGCTCCGCCGGTTTGCGCGGAGCATTCTGGCCGATATGATTTCCAGGCTTATTTATGGGCTCGTGATCTTTTCGAGCGCCTTCCTGCTTTTCCAGGTGCAACCCATCCTGGGGAAAATGATCGTGCCGTGGTTTGGGGGTTCAGCGGGAGTATGGATTGTCTGCCTGTTGTTCTTTCAAACTGTCCTTCTGCTCGGCTATTTCTACGCGCATCTGCTGTCGCGGGCATTCTCACCGGGCTTGCAGGGCCGATTCCATGCGGCGCTTCTGGTCGCGAGCCTGGCGGCGCTTCCCATTGTTCCCAAATCGATTTGGAAGCCCGCGACTCCCGTGCACCCGGCGTTCCACATTTTGATTCTGCTGACCCTGTGCGCCGGACTGCCCTATTTTCTTCTCTCTTCCACCAGTCCGCTGCTGCAAGCGTGGTACGGAGGTCGGGAGGCGGGCGCTGCTCCCTATCGTCTTTACGCGCTCTCGAACGCCGGCTCAATGCTGGCTCTCTTGAGCTACCCGATTCTGGTTGAGCCGCAGGCCGGGACCTCACATCAGGCGGTAGGATGGTCGTGGGCTTACGCCGGCGTGGCGATCCTGTGCGCCGGCGTTTCGCTCTCTTCACCCACGAACGCGCCGCCTGACGCGGCGCCCGAAACCGCCCCAAAGCCCGCGCTGAGCGACCGGATTCTCTGGATGAGCCTTGCTGCCTGCGGCTCGGCTTTGCTGCTGGCCGTCACGCGCCACATCTCTCAGAACGTCGCGTCGGTCCCGCTGCTCTGGATCATTCCTCTCGCCTTGTATTTGCTCAGCTTCATTCTGTGTTTTGAGGGCCGCGCGTGGTACCGGCGCGATTTGTTCCTGCGCCTGCTGGGCGTGGCGCTGGCTTCAGTGGCGTATGCGCTGGCGCCATCGTTCTCCGGGCTGCCGCTGGTTGTCTCGATTCCGCTCTATTGCGGATGCCTGTTCGTGTGCTGCATGTTCTGCCACGGCGAACTGGCGCGGCTGAGGCCCCACCCGGCGCACCTGACCGAGTTTTATCTGATGATTGCGCTGGGCGGCACACTCGGCGCGTTGTTTGTCGCTCTGGCCGCACCGTGGATTTTCAGCGGCGATTACGAATTGCGCATCGCCCTGGGATTCTGCGCGCTGCTGGTTCTGGTGGTTCATCACCGCGACCCGGAAAGCCGGTTCAACCATGCGCGCTGGCTGCCCGGCTGGCTGATGCTGGTGGCTGCGGTAATCGCGGTGAATGCCAGCCTGGTGGTTACGGCGCGGCAGCAGGCGGAGAGCGCCCGCGTCATGGTGCGGAACTTCTACGGCGTGTTGCGCGTGCTCGACCAGGTGGCGGAGAACGTCGTCATCCTGGGTGATGACCGGCCTCAGACCTCAGCGGACGATCCCCATTTCAAGAAGCTGATGAATGGGACGATCGACCATGGGTTACAATTCACTTCTCCGCCAAGACGGCGCGAGCCTACAACCTACTACAGTCCCGGCTCAGGCATCGGAATCACTTTGACGGCGGCGAGCACAAAGCCCGATTTGAATGTCGGAGTCATCGGGCTCGGCGCAGGCACGCTCGCCGCTTACGGCCGCAGCGGCGACCACTATACCTTTTACGAAATCAATCCGCTGGATCTGCAGCTTGCCAATCAGGAATTCACCTTTCTGCACGATTCGCCCGCGAAGACGGATGTGGTGATGGGCGATGCGCGCCTTTCGCTCGAGCGTGAGCCGCCGCGGGGGTTCGATGTTCTTGCCGTCGACGCCTTTTCCGGCGATTCCATTCCCATTCACCTGCTGACGCGCGAAGCCTTCGCCCTTTACTTCCG
>JASHTY010000350.1 GCA_030040315.1 Terriglobia bacterium
TCATCAACAATTAACCCATCAAGGTCCGCAGCCGATTGCGCGCCTTGTGAAGTTGGGACTTTGACGTGCCCTCGCTGATGCCCAGGAGTTTGGCGATCTCATCGTGCCGGTAGCCTTCTTGGTCGTGCAGCAGGAAGATCTCCTTGTATCCGGAGGACAATTGAGCGATGGCGCTGTCCAGGCTGATCTTCTCCAGCATGGTTGTGGCAGGACTCGCCGGCGTGGCGGCCATAGTCAGGACATCACTGACGGCATCGTCGGAACCAGGCGGGACGTCGAGAGACGTTACGGTGTCGCGCCACCGGCGGCGCCGCCGCAACTGCATCAGCACGGTATTGACGGTCAGTCGATAGAGCCAGGTGGAGAAATTGGCCTCACCCCGGAATGTATGCGCCTTGCGGTACAACTGGAAAAACACTTCCTGGGTAAGGTCTTCGGCGTCCTCGTGATTCCCCAGCATGCGATAACACTGGCGATACACTCGCCGTACATACTTACGGTAAAGAGGATTGAACTCCTGAAGCACTGCTTCCCCTGGCGAGGGTGGATCTTGCTGAGAATCCGTCCGGCAGGGTGGTTCCGTTGCCAACGAACCCGCGTGCGCCGAATCCGCATCCGGCCCGGACTCCAAGCCCGCAGGGGTGGAGTTCTCGGGTGAAGTCGAAGATAAAGTTAAAGGCTCATCCTCCATGCCTTCCTCAACATTTGAAACCTCGTCAGCTTCAGCGATTCCGTTGAATAAGCCCACGCGCGGGGCCGAGTCAGAGGAGCCCTGAGGAGTCAAGTGTTCGACATCTCCCCCATCAGTAATGATTGGAGTTTCGAGAATTGCGCCCACAGTATTACCCTCCATTTCTATGACGCGTTGAGTTGCGACGTCCAGAAGGCTGGGGTGGCAGAGCGGCAACCGCGTCTACCCGAAACCGCGAGTTCTTGGATCTTTGGCGGCAGCCCCATGTCCGTCACCTGTACCCCGCCGGCCTTGTCACCTACCAAGCCCACGGGTCATCAAGAGATGGGAATCAGACACTCTGTCCGCTTTTCTCGCAAAGAAAAGCCGACACCTGGGGTAGGAAAAGGGTTAAAGCAGAGGAGGCGCTCTTAATCCGTGCGATAGGAATACACCTGTGAATTCTGCAAGGGGTGTTTCGAGGGGTCTCAGGGCAGAATAAGCGACGGGTTGAACCTTGAAAACGTAAACAACCGGCCGGACCTCATCAATTTGAACCGGCGCAAGTTCATCCCCGCGGACCTCAGCCATCCGGCTGCTCTTGTTGGTGTGCCAGGGAGAACTGTTTTGCCGGGGACTGAGTATGCGTTGTTCCGTCGAAAGGACACCAACCGAAAAAACCAGAAGCGCGACGGCGGCAAGGACGGCGCAACCCATGGCAGTTGCAATAGACCTGCACTTGTGGCCCACTCCTTGAGCACTTCTCATCATGCTGTTTGCACCGAAAGGCATTGACCCTGAAACTTTTCCCATACTACACCAAATGCCCGTGGTCTGCAATAGCAACTGCAAAGAAGCTCCCAAGACTGCCTTGGATGAACGTATACCCTTAGCTGAGAATGTGTTCCTGGCAAGAAGGTTGCTTCAAAAATTTCAAAGCTCCACAATTTTAACAAGCGTGGAGAGCATCAATCGGGGAAGACTCCGCCCGGCTTTTCTGTTGCACCGATCCAGAATCCAATTCTTGCATTGCCCTGGCCCGTCCAGTCGCCCGCAACTTTTCAGGTTAAAATGGGTTCGAATAAGGACGAGGGCATTAAGGGATGGACTCGGCACTAACCCCGGATTTAGCCGCTTGGCATTTCCTCAGCCGGACGACCTTTGGCCCGCGACCGCAGGATATTCAAAAAGCGAAACAAGTGGGCATCGGCGGACTTCTGGACGAGCAACTCCACCCCGAGAGAATCGACGATTCCGAGGTGGACAAGAGAATTACCACCCTCCCCACTCTGACGATGAGCCCGGCGGAGCTGATGGAGGACTTTCCCGCGCCCAAACAGGCCCAGAAGCAGGGCCAAAAACAGGGGAAGAACAAACCAGTCAATCCTCCACCTCCCCCTCCGGCTATGCCCCCCGACATGCCAGGCGCCGGAAAATTAATGCCGCCCGAGACCGCACAAGTGATGGAGGGCGACGGCCCCAGGCGGGTGATCATGGAACTTGGCCGCGAGCAGTTCTGGCGCGCCGCGTACAGCCAACGGCAGCTTCAGGAAGTTATGGTCCATTTCTGGATGAATCACTTCAACATCTATGCCGATAAGGGCGTGGACAAGTGGCTGCTCACTTCCTTCGAGCACGATACGATCCGGCCCAACGCCCTGGGGAATTTCTCTCAGCTCCTCGCCGCCACTGCGCAAAGCCCCGCCATGCTTTTTTACTTGGACAATTGGCTGAGCGTGGGTCCCAATGCCGCCGAAAATACCCTTCCCCCACGCCGAGGTCCGTTTGGTTTCGGCCCAGGATCCGCGGCCATGAAGCCCAACTCCGAGCGGCGCGGCCTGAACGAGAATTACGGCCGGGAATTGATGGAGCTGCACACGCTCGGCGTGGATGGCGGGTACACTCAGCAGGACGTTCGCGAAGTGGCGCGATGCTTCACCGGTTGGACGATCGATCGTCCCCAGCAGGGGGGAGGATTCGTTTTTCGGCCGCGGATGCATGACTTCGGCGAAAAGGCCGTGCTGGGCCATCGCATCGGGGGCCAGGGGGGGTTAAACGATGGAATCGAGGTGCTGCGAATCCTCGCGGCGCATCCTTCCACCGCACATTTCATTTCCATGAAGCTTTGCCGCTATTTTATTTCCGAAACCCCACCCGCCTCGATTGTGGACAGCGCTGCCGGCACGTTTACCATGACGCAGGGCAATATTCCCTCGGTTTTGCGGACGATTTTAACTTCCCGCGAGTTCAATTCGCCGGCGGCGTTCCGTGCCAAGGTAAAATCGCCTTTCGAGCTGGTCGCCAGCTCCTTCCGCGCGCTCGATGCGGATTCCGACGCCGGCGCGCCGCTGATGGGAATGATCATGCGCATGGGGCAGCCGCTTTTCCAGTATCAGGCGCCCACCGGATACCCGGACCGCGCCAGCAGTTGGATCAATTCCGGCACACTTCTGGCCAGGATGAATTTCTCCATGTCGCTTGCCGCCAATCGCATTCGTGGAACGCAGATTGATCTTCAGGCTCTCACGCCGGGCGACGATCACGAGGCGATTTGGGACCATCTGGTGCAGCGCACTCTGGGTGGAGAGGTTTCCGCAAACACTAAGGCAGCGGTGATGAAGGGTTTGGAGGAAGTCGGAAACGGCGGCGCGGGCAAGCCGGGCGCGTTTCCGAAGACGTCGTTAGCGGCGGCGCTGCTGCTGGGTTCGCCGGAGTTCCAGCGGCGGTAGCAGGATTTTAGCGCTGAGCCTCAGCTCAGCACATGGCGACCTGAGGGCCGGCGCCACGGTAGGAAGGAAACGCGTCAGGCTTGACGTGTCAGGTGTCAGACGTAAATCCCGAGTGGTAGTGGCTGGGTTTTGCTGGCACCTGGCGCCTGAATCCTGACGCCCGGTCAATGGGAGCGAGGCACGCATGGGCATTTCGCGGCGATATTTTCTGAGAACTTCCGGCCTGAGCCTTTTCGGAGCCGGACTCGTGCCCAGCTTTCTGCGCCGGGCGGCCTACGCGCTGGAATCGCCGGGCGGCCGGAAAATTCTGGTCGCGATTTTTCAGCGCGGCGCCGCAGATGGACTGAACATCGTCATTCCATTCGGCGAAAAAAGTTATCACTCTATGCGCCCCACCATCGCCATCCCTGAGCCCTCTAAAAGAAGCGAGAGCGCACCGAGCGCCATCGATCTCGACGGATTTTTCGGCCTGCATCCCAGTCTCTCTTCGCTCAAGCCGTTGTTTGACTCCCGTCAGTTGGCCATCATTCACGCCGCCGGCTCGCCGGACAGCACTCGCTCGCATTTTGATGCGCAGGATTACATGGAATCGGCGACGCCGGGCGTGAAGTCCACCCCTGATGGTTGGCTGAACCGCTTTCTACAGGGAACGCCGGTCCCCGATGCCTCGCCGTTCCGTGCCGTGGCCTTTGCTTCATCCACGCCGCGCACCATGATGGGCTCGGCATCTTGCCTGTGCACGCAGGACCTGCAGGGTTTCCATCTGGCCGGCAATATTAGCCCGCAGACGCGCGGCGTTCAACTTGTGGAGACGGCGTTCGAAGAAATGTATGCCTCAGCGTCTGACCGGCTGCTCTCCAGCACGGCGCACGAAACGTTTGAGGCCATTTCCACGCTGCAACGAATCCAAATCGGCCAGTACCAGCCGGCAAATGGCGCGGAATATCCCAAGGGTCCGCTGGGAAAAAGTTTGCAGCAAGTCGCGCAGCTCATCAAATCCGATGCCGGACTGCAGGTTGCCTTTGCGGAAGCCGGCGGATGGGACAATCACGTGAACGAAGGCGGAGTGACCGGTCAACTCGCCAATCGCCTGAAGGAATTCGGCGATGCGCTCGCGGCGTTTCATAAAGACATGGGCGAGCAAATGGCCGACATTACCGTCCTTACCATGAGCGAGTTCGGCCGCACCGCACACGAGAACGGCAACCGCGGCACCGACCACGGCCATGCCAA
This sequence comes from Terriglobia bacterium, assembly GCA_030040315.1. Classification (GTDB taxonomy): domain Bacteria; phylum Acidobacteriota; class Terriglobia; order UBA7540; family UBA7540; genus Bog-366. The sequence goes on from JASHTY010000350.1 coordinate 4,633, forward strand.
CGCCATGTTCGTCCTCGGCGGGCCTGTAAAGGGCGGTAAGGTCTACGGAGACTGGCCGGGGCTGAAAGACCATCAGCTCCACGAAGGCCGCGACCTCGCTCTGACCACCGATTTCCGCGACGTCTTCGCGGAAGTCGCCGTTCGCCACCTGGGAGTGCAAGACCCCACCGGAATTTTCCCCGGCTACACGATTTCACCCAATCGCTTTCGCGGATTTCTGGGCTGATAGTGCTTAAACCAGGAACCCTCCATACTTCCCCATCAGGCAAGAGCTCGTCCCAACAGGCGCATTCCTGACTCCGTGACGGTCACCGGTATGTTAAAGTCCGTGTGCACCAGTCTGCGGCCGTCGGGGTTTAGGGCGGGAATTCTTGCCGTGGGGTATTTTGCCCTCAGCCACGCGACCATCTCGGCTCTGGCGTTATCCGGAGCGCGGTGAGGGACGGCATCGCCGCAGATGATCGGTGATGTCCGTGCGGGATTCTGCCAGGCATCATCCGATGTTCCAGCACCCAATTTCGTATGGGTCCAAACCGCTGTCAAATCATCTTGAAGTTAGACCGCCTGTCCATTAATTTCCCTACCAGAGGAGGACCAATGAAGAATGCTATTGGGGTCGTGAGCGCAATACTAATCACCGGATGCGGACTCGCCGCGGCGCAGACGGTGCCGGATGCGGTTAGCGTCAGCGCAGAGATCAAGCGCGTGGTGATCGTTCGATTGAAGTACGACGCCGACTTGCTGGACGGAATTCAGCAAGCGGTCAAAAACGAAAAAGTCAAGAACGCCGTCATCCTGAGTGGTGTGGGGTCCGTCAAGAGTTATCACGTTCACGCTGTGAACAACACCACGCTTCCGGCAAAGCTGGCATACACGCAGCGCGACGGGCCGATGGACCTAATCGCGGTGAACGGCTATGTGCTGGATGGGAGAATCCACGCGCACGTCACCATAACCGATGACCAGAAGGCCTTTGGCGGGCACCTGCACGAGGGCACCAAGGTCTTTACCTTCGCGATCGTCACCCTCGGCGTTCTGGACGACAATCTCGACCTCAGCCGCTTCGACGATTCCAGTTGGCGATGAGTCAGCGGAATGCGCGTGAGCATCAGCCGATCGCCCCCGAACCCCGGCCGGGAGCACTCGGGCTGTCCACGGTTCGCCATGAGCCGGCGACCGAACGTTGGAAGGCTCTGCCAAGAGGTCGATCTTCTCCCCAGTCGCATCAACCACAATTTGCAGAAAGCTGAAGGACCACGTCCCGGCGCGTTTCTCCGCCATCAAGTACAGTTTCCCTGTGCCCTTGGGGCCGGAAATCGGGATTGTCAGCTTCGCTTCACCGAAATCGCCGGAAGTGTTGATAGACCCGCTCCTCCACCAGCCCGCTTGAATGGGTCCGCCGAGCCGTTGAATTACCTCCGGGCTCGACCGCGCCCGGGCGAGGGCCTGCTTCTCTACGTCAGAATTCTTAAAGAGAGACATCACCAAAAAAACCAAGCTGCCGATCGCGGCAATCACCAGAGCTGTCACGCCAGCCGCCAACCCCAGGACTAACTTCCAGTTCCGCGCCAGCCAACCCCGGGGCGGCGGGGCTGGTGGTTGTCCGGGCACAACGGGGCTCATCTGCGACATCAGGGCTCCTATCCGGGCGCAATTATGCGGATGCCGGCGGGCGGCGTCAAATCAATCCTGGTCACTCGCGGTTGCTTTTCCCTGTGGTTTCATCGTATGCTCGTAGTGCTCTAGTCAGCAAAGCTAACCTTAGTTCTGTGGGGAGGACCCGACGGCTCGAGTCTTCAAGCCTTACGCACTCGCGTGTATTAGCGTCGCTTCGGCGTTGCTCCTGACGCTGCTCGTTCCCCCTCTCCACGATCAGTTCAAATTCCTGATGTTCGCCGTCGCTGTCGCCATAAGCGCGGCAGGCGGAGTGTGGCCCGGGATATTTGCCACGGCAGCAAGCGCCGCGCTGGCGGACTATTTCGTGCTTCCTCCTGTACACACGCTTATCGGATCGGATCCCGGCGATTTGACCAGGCTGGTTTTGTTCTGTGGCTTCAGCCTGGCGGTAACGTGGATTGCCGACCGCTTTCGCCGTTACGATGAAACGATTCGCATAGCCGCCGCAGTGGTGGAGTCATCGGCAGACAGCATTGTGCGGCAGGACTTGGAGGGCACAATCCTGAGCTGGAACAGAGCCGCCGAGGTGATATACGGTTACCCGGCGCGCGAAGCGATCGGCCGCCCGGTCAATCTGACCATTCCGCCCGGCCGCGTGGAGGAAATGCAGCAGTTGCTGGCGCGTGTGCGCAAGGGCGATTCCATCTGCAGCCACGAAACAGTGCGAATGCGCAAGGACGGCTCCATCATTGATGTGGCGCTGACCTTGTCGCCCGTCGAGGACCGCAAGGGGCGGGTGGTGGGAGTCTCCAGCATTTCGCGCGAAATCAGCGCCCACAAGCGCGCGGAGGAGGCACTGCGGAATTCGCTCACCATTCTGGAGCGGCAGGCAAACCACCTGAAGCTCCTGGCGGAAATGGGTGAGATGCTGCAAGTCAGTGCCAATGCCACCGACGCGTACGCCGTCACCGCCCGATTCGCGCAGAAGCTGCTTCCGGGAAGCTCGGGCTCACTGTTTGTCCAATCCGCAACGCGCGGTACCCTGGAGCTGGCGCTTCGCTGGGGAGAACCCGTTGAGAGTAAGAGTGATTTCCTTGCCAACGATGACTGCTGGGGGCTGCGTACCGGCCGCGTGCACCTTGTGGAAGTCCCGGAACTCGGCCTGCTGTGCAGCCATCTGCCGAAGCCCGCGCCATCGTGGCTGATCTGCGCCCCCATGATCGCCCGCGGTGAAACGCTGGGCCTGCTCCACATGTGGATTGGCGCCGCTGCCCAGGCGGCCAAAGATGCGCCCATCCCGCACTCGCTGGATTTGACCTGGCCCGTTCGAACCATGGCGGAACGTCTGGCCCTGACATTGTCAGATATGCGGTTGCGCGAAGCGCTGCGCGCCGAGTCGATCTGCGACCCGCTCACCGGCTGGTACAACCGCCGCCACATGGAGGAAGCTCTCGAGCGCGACATCTGCCGCGCAAACCGCAGCGGACGCCCGCTTTCGCTGCTGATGCTCGACATCGACAATTTCAAGGATTTCAACGATGCCTTTGGGCATGAAGCCGGCGACGTGGCGCTGCAAAGCATGTGCCGGATGCTGAAGTCTCTGATTCGCAGTGAAGACGTCGCCTGCCGGTACGGTGGCGACGAATTCGTTCTGATTCTCCCCGAATCTTCCGCTGAGTTCGCTCTGCAGAGGGGCGAAGAGATGCGCATCGCCGTCGGACAAACCGCCCTGCAATATCAGAGCCGCTGGTTGAAGCCCATGACGCTGTCCTATGGCATTGCCACGTTCCCCGAAGACGGCCGCACTTCCCACGACTTGCTGCGCGCCGCGGATTTTGCACTTCTACGGGGCAAGCGGCCCGAACGCGAACGCACCCGCCTGCGCGGCGAAGCTTCGGAATCCAGCGCGAAAGTCTAAAGCTGCAATTTGATCAAGCGTCGCAAAATCACTCCGGTTGCGCAAATGTCACGGGTGGGTCCGATTTTTGGACTCCGATGGAATCCATAGGACTCCCGAAACCGGAGAGGCCCGAGGCACGGCGTGGTAACCCTTTGACCCTACCAGGCGCGCAAGCGGGCTGCGGAAATCCTCCCCGTTCTTCAGACGATCGATTACAAACTGGAAATCGTAGCGGGGCCGCCAGCCCAGCTCCTCGCGCGCGCGGTCGTTCACATAGACTCGGTCCATGCTGGCGAGCATTTTCCAACCGCGGCGAAAGCAAATTGTTTGATACTCCGGAAAAAGGTTGCGCACCATGCGTGCGGCGTCGGCCCGCACATCCTCCATGTCACCGGGGATGAAGGGCGTCGTTGCGCTGATGATGTATTTGCGAAAACCCAAGGCCGGCGCGCGATCCGCGGCCAGCAGGTGAACGCGCACCACGTCCGAAATCTCCACGCGGCGGAACAGAAACTCATTCACTTTAAGATTTTCATCCGCATAATCGGCGCGTGCGGCCGGATCGTCATCTTCCTCCGGAAAAAACCGCGACGTTCGCAGCACCAGGCAGGCAAGGCCGTGGTTCCGGTGAAACAATTCGCAAAGATCCTCGGCCGCAGCCTTGGTAACGCCGTAGATGTTCTTGGGAATGGGCACGACATCTTCCGTGATCCATGCGGCAGGAGTTCCGGGGGGCGGCATGAGCGCGTGCCCGAATACGCTCGTAGTGCTGGTAAATATAAACGACTCAACGCCTGCCGCCACTGCCTCTTCCAGAAGAGTAAGCGTGCCGGTCAGGTTGGTGTCAATAAAGTCCTGCGGGCCGTGCGTGTTAAGATGCGGCTTGTGCAGTGTGGCGGCGTGAAACACCACTCGCGCGCGCGCTATGCTTTGCCGCACGTGGGCACGGTCAAGGATTGAACCCACATGCGTCGTGAAGGGGCGGTCGAGCAGGTCGAGTCCGGCAACATCATGTCCAAGCATCCGCAGCGTGCGCACCAGCCCTTCGCCAAGATGCCCGGAGCTTCCTGTAACCAGAACTTTCATGGCGGATTATCGATGCAGATGGATCAAGGGTGTCAGACTTTGAATCTCGATTTCGATTCGCGACCCGCTATTCTCCGGTTCACTCAGACAAGCAGCTTGTACTTCTCCGCCTTGCGATAAAGAGTCCTCCGGTCGATGCCCAGAATTTCCGAAGTCTTCACCCTGTTTCCGCCGGTCACCTTCAATACGTGCGCCATGTAGCGCCGCTCGACTTCATCAAGCGAAGGCAGCTCGGCGTAAAGGTCCTCCGGGCGCTTCACCTCCGTCGAATCGGTGCGCACCTTCTCCGGCAGATCCTCCGGCACAATCACGCCTGTTCGGTTGAGCGCCGCGGCGGATTCCAGCGCGTTCTCAAGTTCGCGCACATTCCCCGGCCACGAATACACGGAACTCATCAGCACGGAGAGTGCCTGTGGTGAAATGGTGAGCGCATGCTCCCGATCGTGCCCCATCTTCTTCAGAAAGTGTTCAACCAGCAGGGGAACGTCATCCAGGCGCTCGCGCAGCGGCGGGATGTCGATTTCAATAACTCGCAGGCGGTAGTAAAGGTCCTGGCGGAACTTCCCTTCCTCAACGCACTCCCCAAGATTGCGATTGCTGGCGGCGATGATGCGCACGTCCACCTTAACCACTTCATTGCTGCCGATGCGGCGCACTTCCTGCTCCTCGAGCGTGCGCAGGACTTTCACCTGAAGGCCCGGGCTCATCTCGCTGACTTCGTCCAGAAAAACCGTCCCGCCGCTCGCCTCTTCAAAAATCCCGCGCTTGTTCACCATGGCGCCTGTAAAAGAGCCGCGGACGTGGCCGAATAGTTCTGTCTCCAAAAGGGTTTCGGTAAGGGCGCCGCAATTCACGGCGTAAAAGCACTGCTCGGCGCGCGGACCGTTGTAGTGGATGGCCTTCGCGACCAGCTCCTTGCCCGTTCCGCTCTCGCCGCAAATCAGCACGGTGGAGCGCGAGTCAGCCACCATGGCAATCTTTTTGTAAATCTCCAGCATCTTGGCCGAATTCCCCACCAGGCTGGAAAGTTGCGCCTGCGCGCCCAGTTGCCGCTTCAAATTGCGATTCTCGCGCAACAGCTTGCGATTGCCCAGTGCGCGCTGAACCTGCAACAGAACTTCGTCAATCTTAAAGGGCTTCGAAATGTAATCGAACGCGCCCGCCTTCACTGCCTCAATGGCCGTCTCCATGGAACCAAAGGCGGTAATGAGGATAACTTCTGACTCCGGCTGAAGGGTCTTATAGGCGCGAAGGACGTCCAGTCCGTTCAGGTCCGGCCCCAAGCGCATGTCGCTGATGATCACGTCAAAAAGCTCGCGCTGGCCGATTTCCGTGGCATCCTCACCGCTGCCCGAGGTGTTGACGCGATAGCCCTCATCGCTAAGAACCTCGCGCAGCAGCTCGCGCGTGTCCGCGTCGTCGTCGACCACCAGAATGTTGGCGCTGTTATCCATAAAACGCGGTGAAAAGTACTTTCACCACAGAGCACACAGAGGACCACAGAGATGTTTTCCTCTGTGCACCTCCGTGAACTTTGTGGTGACCGCTCTTTCTTTCGTCCCAGGCCCGCGCGTCACTTCTCGCTCGCCACCAGTGTCAGGTCCGGCGCCTCCATCTTTTCGCGGCAATCGAGCAGCAGCCGAATCGTAAAACTCGTACCGCGTCCAGGCTCGCTTTCGGCACGAATTGTTCCGGCGTGCTGGCGAATGATCTGCTCACAGATCGCCAAGCCCAGCCCCGCGCCTGTGCCGATGCGCTTGGTCGTAAACATGGGATCGAAAATGTGGGCAAGCGTTTCGCGCGCCATGCCCGCGCCGGTATCCGCCACGAGGACTTCCACATAATTCGGCCCGTCCGCCGCCGGCGCTCGCAATTCGATCCGCAACTGCCCGCCCTGGGGCATGGCGTCGGAGCTGTTGTTGATCAGATTTAAGAAGACCTGGTGCAGGTATCCGGAATCACCGTAAATTTTCGGACAACCTTTGGCCATCTTCATCTGCACCTGAATCTTGCGGCTCTCCAGCAGCGGCGAGGAGAGCAGGACGGTGTCTTCCAAAATGTGCTGAAGGTCAACCTGCTCCAGTCGCAGATCGAATTTGCGCGTCCAGGAAAGCAACTGGCGCACTGTGCGGACGATGTTTTCCACCTGCTTCTCGATTACCAGCAGGCGGCGCGCCGTGGATTCATCATTACTCTTGCGGCGCGCGAGCAGCTGCACGTGGCCGGAGATGGAATTCAGCGGCGTGCCGATTTCGTGCGCCAGGCTGGCGGCAAGTTGTCCGGCGACGGCCAAGCGCTCCGAGCGCGCAAGATTTTTCTGCGTTTCAAACAGCTCCTTATTGATGCCGCGCAGTTGTTCGTTGCGGTGCGCCAGCTCGCGGGTGGCTTCCTCCACCTTGCGGCCCATCTCATTGCTGAAATTCTCGATCCGACGCAGCATGCGGTTCAGGTGGGCGGCAAGCAAGCCGATTTCATCCAGGCTCTGCAGGCGCGCCCGCACGTCGAGCTGCCCCTTTTCCGCCGCCACCATCACCCGCATCATCTCCTTGATTGGCCGCCGCACGGCGCGCAGGAAGAAGAGGTGGATTACCAGGACCACCGCCGCGAAGCTCGCCAGCATCAGCAGCAGATTTTTCAGCACCAGATCCCAGGTAACAGCGTTTAATCGCGAGCGCGAAACGTCAAGTATCAGGCAGCCGATAGGTTTGCCTTGCGAGATCAAGGTGGTGCTGATGATCCACATGCTGCGATTGTCGGTCTCAATGCTCTCCTGGTCTTCCTTTTCGGGTGGACGGTAGTACTCCTTGTAGGTCTCAACGTCGGGAAGGTTGTCGAGCTCCAGGTGCTGGCCTTTGGGATTGGTCGTGGCAACCAGATGGTGGTTGGGGGCGTGCACGAAAACATCCGCCTGGGTGATACCTGGCGAATCCTGCTGCAATTGGCGGAGCGCCTCAACCAGAACGTCGGGCTTGGCCAAGACTTCGGGAGCGGCAATCTGGTGAGCGGTCAGTTGCGCCTGAGCGAGCGCCTTCCGGTAAAGTTCGCCCTCTACGGGTTCAGAAATCGTCAGGAACGAAGCGATGATGGTGGAAACACCCAGCGCCACCATGACCGTGGCGGTGATAATGCCAATGATTTTAACTTGCAGGCTCAGGCGGTCAAACATGACACCTACTTATACTATTTTCAAACTACCACTACGCCCACAGGAAGGCAACCATCGCATCCGCCGGTCGCCGGTGTGGAAGACAAGATTGAGCAACGCTTTGCCCGCTGGAGGCGGCAATTTGGTCAAATTAAGAGCGGGGCGAGGCCCACGCGGGGGGCGTGGCTAGGGCACGGTGAAAGTGTACGGCCTACCTAAAATGAGGAGAGGACGACACGGCGGCGGGTCGGTATTCAGCGCAGATCCGGCCCGTGAAAAGTAATCTGCGTCGATCCCCGAAATCCGCAGTAATTATCCTCGGACTTACCAGGGAGGTCTGCGGAACCACATTCTCTCCATTGTGCCCTTGAGGGCCTCAGATAGACTCAGATTTGGCAAATCGGACAGTCAAGAAGCAATCTGGTCAATCGGCGAGATCTTCGGCTGTGCCTTGTCCAAGTCCTCCGGAGCCACGATCGCAGGTGGAGATCAGTCAGCCGACGGACACTACAACTGCGCCTGCTGCACCGCGTCGGCGACCATGTGGTACAGCAGAAACACCGGCACTAGCACCAGGCCTGCGGCGAACATCCACCAATAGGATTCCAGCACGTACAATTTCTGCAATTCAGCAAGCATGTTGCCCCAGCTTGGCGCAGGCTCGCTTACGCCGAGGCCGAGGAATGAGAACGTCACTTCCGCCAGGACGTATTGTGGAATCAGCAGTGCTGCCTGGGTCAGAACCACTCCGTAGGTTTCAGGCAGAATGTGGCGGCGCAGCAGGTAGAAATTTGACGCTCCGAAGCTGCGCGCGGCCAGCACGTACTCGCGGTGCTTGGCGCTCAGCACCACCCCGCGCACCAGTCGCGACGGGCGCGCCCAGCCCGTCAGGCCGATCACCCCCACCAGCAGGAAGAACGATTCCTGAGCGCCAACGTGCAGTGGCAGGAAGGCCCGCACCGCAAACAGCAGATAAATCCACGGCAGCGCCATGAAAATCTCCGCGCCGCGCATGATGACGGCGTCCGGCCACGAGCCGTAAAACCCCGAAACGCTTCCCAGCAGAATTCCCAGGCCCAGCGAGAGCACGGCGGCAAACAGTCCGGCAAATAGCGAGACTTGGCCGCCGTAAAGCAAGCGCGAAAGCTGGTCGCGGCCGTAATCGTCCGTGCCGAACAGAAAGATTTCGCCGGGTGAATCGACCCCGAAAAGGCGCAGATGATTGGTGCGCTGCGGCTCGCCGGAAGCGGCGCTCTGCGAATTACCATGGGTGGTGGTCGATTCCACGAAAAAGCGCAGCGGCAGCGCACGGCTGCGATCATCCTCATACGGCCCGGCGGCGGACGATTCCGAATGGTAGACTAGCGCGTAGACAAATGGCCGCAAGTGCAGATGCCCCTGAGCGTCCACCCAGTGCAGTAGCATGGGCGGAGCGAAGGCGAAATCGCGGTGCTGCTCCGCAGGGTCGTAAGGTGCAAAGAAGCGCGCGCCAAGCACCGCAAGGTGGATCAGCACCAGGCCCAGCAGCGCAAATTTAAGTTTCTTTTGCATCTCACTCCGCGCGAATTCGCGGGTCTGCCGCGTACAACAAGACATCCGCCACAAAATTCCCCGCCACCAAAAAAACTGCCGACAACAGCACGGCCGCGACCACCACGTACGCATCGCGCTCCAGAATCGCTTCCAGCAGCAGCGGGCCCAGGCCCGGCCAGCTCATCACCACTTCAATCAGCAGCGAGCCGCTCAGCAACGTTCCAAGCGACACACCGAAGAGCGAAATCAATGGATTCGCCGCGGCGGGCAGCGCATGGCGGAACAGCAGGCGCGCGCGCGGGATTCCGTGGCCACGCGCGGCCAGCAGGTAGGGCGAATCCAGCACGTCGAGCATCGCCGAGCGCACATGGCGCACGAGAATGGGCAGCACTCCCGCCGCCAGCGCCGCCGCCGGCAGGATGAGGTGCAGAACGAAATCCCGCACGCGCGCCGCGGGGCCCATCGCCTGCGCTGCGACAGACGCCATTCCACCTGTGGGGAACCATCCGGTCCGCAGCGCGAAGGCCAGCAGGCCAAGAGCGATCAGGACATCCGGCAAAGCCAGCAGCAACGTCGTTCCCGCGCTCGTGGCACGGTCAAGCGACGCGCCCCGGTGCGCTGCGGCCCAGACTCCCAGCGGAATCGCCACGAGCCAGGCGCCCGCCATGGCAAGGAGTGAAAGAATAAGCGTATTCGAGGCGCGCGACCGCAGAAGCGGCCACACGGGAGTGTTGTAGGCAAACGAATAGCCCAGGTCGCCGCGCAGCGCCGAGCGCAGCCAGCGCAGATAGGTTACAGGCAGAGAGCGATTCAGACCGTAGGCATGCCGCAGGGCGGTGACGGTTTGGGGGGAAATCTGCGGGTTAAGGCGCATCCCGGCAAAGTAGTCGCCGGGAGCAAGTTTCAGGAGGGCAAAGGTAAGGATGGAAACGCCCAGCAGGACCAGAATCGCATGACCAAGCCGCCGGGCGAGATAGCTCATGACGCTGGCCTGCTCCGCCACGCCCCGGCAGCCTGAAGCAGTGACTGCCCCTGTGGGCTGCGCGGGCCGGCAAACCACTCCCGGACGGGCGCCGATTCCACGATGCGGCCCTGGTCCATGACGGCTATGTCGCTCGCCAGGCGCGCCACCAGGGTCAGGTCGTGCGAGATCCAAAGGTAGGTGAGCGCGCGGGCTCGCTGAATCTCCAGCAGCAGGTTGGCCATCTGCGCCTGGGTCGACAGGTCCAGGCCCGCCAGTGCTTCATCGAGGATCAAAATGCGCGGCTCAAGCACCAATGCCCGCGCCAAAGCCAGCCGCCGGCGCTGTCCGCCACTGAATTCCCCCGCCCGCCGGTTCGCCGCGTCAGCCTGTAACCCCAATGTTGTCATCAGGCCAATAGCCCGGTGGAGCCTCTCTCGTGTGGTTCCCCAATTGGAAATCAGCAGCGGCTCCGACACGATTTCCGCAGCGGTGAATCGGGGATTCGTGGACAATCCACAATCTTGGAAGATCATGTAGATCGGCCCCGATGCGTGGGCATTTTCGGAATAACCGCTTTGCCTGCCGGAAATCCAGACTTCGCCACAATCGGGCCGTTCGATTCCCGCAAGGCATCGTGCCAACGTCGACTTCCCCGAACCCGAAGCTCCGATCAATGCCAGCGACGCACCCGCGTGGACTTGCAGGTCGATGCCGCGCAGCGGTTCGATGAGCAGGCGGCTCCTCCGCCAGCCTCTGCCACGCGAGTATCGCTTTTGGAGATTCACGACGCGCAAGAGCGGTTCCCGGCTTTCGGCCTGTGTCTGCGCCTGGTCATTCATATTTGATGCACCGGACGATCCTCGACTTCCCGGAGTGTGATTCCACCGGCTCCCGTGTTTGGCAAACTTCCATCCGGTCACTGCAACGCGGCGCAAAAGCGCAGCCCGCGGGTAACGCCGCGAGATTGGGCGGCTCGCCTGGAATTGAGCTCAGAGGGCCTGCGGGAGATTCCTGCGGCAACAAATCCAATCCGCTGTCTAACAATCCTTGTGTGTAGGGATGCAACGGAGCTTGCAGAACCTCAGGGGCCAGGCCCTGCTCAACGATGCGACCCGCGTACATCACCATGATCCGATGAGCGATGGGAACGAGGACAGCGGGAGTGTGAGTAATCAAAATGAGTGCGAGATGAAAATGCTGTTGGAGGGTCTTCAGTAGAGTGATGATTTCCACTTGAACCAACGCGTCAAGCGCCGTGACGGGCTCATCGGCAATGACTAGCGCAGGCCCGCAGGCAATTGCCTGGGCGATTGCCACTCGCTGCTTCTGTCCGCCGCTTAATTGATGGGGAAAGGCCCGGTCAATTTGCTCATGGCCGGCAAATCCTATTTGAGCAAGAATTTTCCTCGCCTCCCCAGACGCTTGCCGGAAGCTTATGCGGCGATGGGCGATTAGAACTTCGGCAATTTGATCGCCGACGCGCAGCACGGGATTTAGCGCCAGGCCAGCGTCCTGATGGACAAAAGAGATCTCCGCCCCTCGAACCCTTTGCAGATCAGCCTCATGCAATTCGATAAGATTTGTGCCCTTGAAACGCACCTCACCACACTGGACAAATCCTCCTCTGGGAAGCAGACCGAGTAGCGCCAAAGCCAGAGACGTCTTGCCACAGCCCGATTCGCCGATGATGCCCAACGTTTCGCCCGCTGCGAGGTCGAAGCTTGCGTTGTCGACAACGTGAGTTGGGGGCTCAGTTCCTTTACGGTAGCACACCCTCAAATCCCTCACTTCCAATAAACGATCCATACCGCCTCAAGAATTGATCCTATGCGCTGCCGCTCTTGTTCTCCTAAATCGAGCGGCCCATGGCGAATCGCGAATTCGGCTTAATGCATCGGCTATCGAGTCTGCCCTCTTCCACCGTCAAAGGCGGTGTCCTTTGCCGGCGTGAGCTTTTGAAAGCAAAACCCGTGCAGAAAGAACAATCCCGTGGCAAAACATATTATCCAAACTTCCCTGGAAGTTCATAGGTAGACTGAGCACGAATCGCGCGGGATTGACCCGCCGGGGCAATCATTGTCTCGCGCTGATGGTCTAATCTCCCGCAGCGTCGAGAAAACTCTTGAATCGTTTAAGGCTATGAATTTTTCGTTTGGGATTATTGCTGAAGCGGGGAGGTCGAATGCGTGGCAGGAGACGATGGGGCACAATCCGGTGGCATCCGCGTGAATAGATTCGTCAACCGAAATGGCGGCAAAATGCGGGGTGGAACTTCGCCGAATTCCCAAGGTAGGCAAGCAATGCGTGGAGCCAGGCAAGCGCTGAGGGTGGCAATCGATACCCCCGCCGCGTCAGTATCAGCAATCGATAGAATTTTTTCAGCAGTTCGTCCGACCCGCCTTGCTCGTAGGTCAAGTTCTCACGCTCCGGATGATGCAGGCACGAGCGAATTTTTGCGAAAGAAATGCTGAATGCTGATACATATTTTTCGACATTAGAGTTGTGTGCTCCAATGCCTGGCGGAAAGATCAGAATCCCCGCTTCACGACCAGATAAGGAATTAGCGCAATTTCCGCAATCCCGGGCATCGGGTCCTCACGGCTGAAAACTGCTTCGATGTCAACACCTCCCAGCGACCGTAGATAAGGCAGCAATCCATGCTGGCCACCAAGAATTCCATTGATACCCGCAGGCAGATCTGTGACCAGCCTGATCCATTTAACTCCCACACGGCCGCGACTCTCTTCAATCGGTTCTCCTATCTGGTCGGAATAAAGCATTGAGGGGAAGTCTACTCCTGCTCCGGGACCAAGAGTGTGATATCCCCACGTACGCCCGTTGACATCCAGCAGTTTGTACTGCTGGCTACGCGGGTCAAGCTTGTATTCCAATTCCACAAGCCCGTAATAGTCGATGGCCCGCAGAAATCGCTGTGAAAGTTCCTCCAGGATTGGGATATCGACAGTTTCGACATAGGTGCTGGAGCGGCCAAATTCGAGCGGGTGTTGGCGGGCCCGCCGGACCACCATGCTCCCCACTGCCCTGCCCTGTTTGAAAAATGCACAATAGGCAAACTGCTGGCTTCCTCCACCGGGGATCAGCTCCTGGATCATGACCTCACCCGGCCCCACAAGCTTCGACGCCCGCTTAAAAACCACCTCCAGTTCCGCACGATTATCGGCGCGCCACGCCTTTGCCTTGGTGCTGTAGATAAAGTGTTCTTTGATAGCCGGCTTGATGACGTAGGGCGGGTCGGCATCGACGTGCTTGAGATCGTCCAAATCGTGGATGTACCACGTGGATGGTGTAGGAATTTCCAATTCACTTGCGCGGCGATATGTATTGCGTTTGTCCCATACCCATTGTGTTGTTCCCCAGACAGGCGTGGGGACGCGGAAAAGCTCATTCAGGGTATCGCGATAGCGTGCAATCGCAGCCACCGTCTCGTCTCGAGTCGGGTAGAGCACCCAACCTTTCAAGTTCAACCGCCTGCCGATCTCCATGATCCGGTCGACGGTCTGCTTTTGATCGCGGAGGCTGTCAACCAGCACATTGTAAGTTGTGTATTTTGAGAAACGAGCGATGGAGTGCTCGTCATCAACAACACAAATGGGCACTTTTCGTCGTCCGAGACTTCGAACAATCCCCAAACCCTGATAGTCGCCGCCGACCACGACGGCACCAATAGTTTGGTTCAAGCTCCTCGGCAATACACGGGAGGTGACGGACAAGTTTTCTACAGCTGTGGACATATGAATCTACTGGGCCCGCGGCGCAATGGGCTCCCGCCCTGAAACGGAGCGGCACAGCGCGCGCGACACGTAGCGCGAGCCGGAAACAAACTGCATTAGGGGTCCAAAGCTCCAGGCGGCCGGTGCGCCAACGATATGCAGGCGCGGCACTGAAGTTTCAAGCCCTTCCTTCAGGATGGGGAATCCGTTTGAACGGCGAATTGCTCCAAGCAGCTCCGGCCCAAGGAAAGAATATTTTGAAACATCTATCTTGTAACCGGTACCCAGCAGAACATGATCCACCACACAGACCGAGCCATTACTGAGATGGACTTGCAGCTTCTCGCCAACAACGGAGACCGATGCTACAGAACACTTCAGCCGGAGGGGAACATCCTTTAGCCGTGCCACCAACCAGCGAGCTCCCGCCGGCCGCGTGGCACGCTTCCGAAGCTTGTCCTGAAGAGTGCGCGGAAGCCCTCTGACGAAACGCGGACGCGCCAGAACCTGGCTGATGCCGGCTGGCCCAACGTCCGTCGGTGCATACAGCAAATGGCGAACGAACTTTCCCATCCGATGGTGAAGGGCTTTGGAAACAAATCCCTGGAGCCAATTGATATGCGGGGCCCTGGTGACGACTTCCACTTCGGCGCCCGCCTCATGGAGCAGCGCCCCGGACTCGAGGGCGCTTTGCCCTCCTCCAATGACCAGAACCTTTTTGCCGGCAAATTTGGTGAAATCGCGATGGACCGACGAATGCGTGGCAAGCTCTGAAGGGAGGCCCTCAAATTCCGCCGGACGCCGGGCAAAGGAAGCGATGCCTGCGGCGACAATTACGCGCCGCGTGGCCAATGCCTCGCCATCAGCAAAGTGGACACGAAAACCAGCAGAGTCAGTTTCGACTCGCATAACGATCCGTCTTTCAACGTCCGGCACTGCCTGACTTTGATACCACAATCCGTACTGCACGAAATCGTCGAGGGGTACGGGCAGCGAAAACCGGCGACCTGTAGCTGCCTGAAACGCCTCCAGGGTCAACCGCCCGTCGGGATCTGCGATCTGCGTTGCCGTCCAATTGGACCGGAGAAACATACCGGCCGGCATGTTCTGATTCCAGAATGACATCGGCTCGCCGAATACCCGCACTTCCAACCCCTTCACCGTGCGCAAATGGCGAGCGACGGACAGGCCGTACGGACCGGCGCCAACTATCACAACGTCGCTGGTCATCATTGACGCTCTCTCATCTGAATGGCTATTTCAGGGTCCCCCAGGCTGTACGACACTGTATCGCCGTCGAGCGTCGCGTAGGCAATGCGGGCGCGTTCCTTTCCGGAGCCCTCGACGCACCACTTGCCGTTTTGTTGCACAAGCGCCATCTGGCTCCTCTGTCGCCACCAGTTGGCCACGTCGCGCGGAAGAGCAGTCCAAATCCCACCCTCTTTTCGCAGCTTGTGGAGATAATCGAGAAGGGCCTTGTAGGTCTCCTGTGCGCGCTGATCGGTTATATAATCCGGATGAATGATGAAGCTGATCAAACCGTGGTCCGTGCGAATTCGAGCGATTTGCCTCATCCACAATCCGAGGGAAAAATCTTTGAGAATCTGAAAGAGCGTATAGTCTTGGGTGCAGGTCACCGGCAGCTCAATGATTTTTCCAATAAAGAAAGGCAACACTGAGCAGCAGCCGCCCCGCTGCGGGTCAAGATGCGCGACGTTGGGGAGCGACATGTCATATAAGAACTCGAACGCTCCAAACCAGTCCGCATTGCGATAAAGGATACCCGATCGGAAGCCCTCCGCGCCAAAGTCTCGAACATATTGGTTGATTCGCTTAGCCCGCCGGAGAAATTCCGAGTGATCCGCGTAAAGGCGTCCATCGTGCTTGAGATCGTGAACGTTCACTTCAAATCCGCGGCGGGTAATACTTTCGAGAAACGTCTTGGGCACGGCATATCGGTTCTCCGGAACTACCTGAAAGGCGCTGTAAATGCCCGCCGCCTCGTCAAGATCCATCACCCGGCCGCAATAATCTCTCCCTTCCTTTGACTCTACATCGTGAGTCATGATGGCGCAGCTTGAAAATCCATCCGGCCAGAACCAGATGAAGGGAGTTTTTTCCAAACCCTGAGCACGAAGCTGCAGAGCGAGTAATTTCTTATGGAGCTGATCTACGGTAGCGTCCACAGGCCATGCGGGAAAAGGAATTTTATCCCAATCTCGCAAATAGATTCTCTGGATGTGTCGCCTCAACGAGGTCCCCAAAAGCGGGCGGATGAAATAATACGTCTTCCGAGTGATGCTGTTGAGAATCCGCCCTTCATCGCGGAAGTGGGCGGCGTAGCGTTCGTGGCGGATATCTTCAACCACCTCCTGAGGGTAGAAGGGCAGTTCGATTCCCTGCGGTCCTGTCCGAGCGCACTTCAGAGCGTCGTGCAGATCCCCCAGCGGGCTGTCCGAAGCGGTCTCACAAAAAAGCCGCCCGTAGCATACGAGGTCCGCACCTAACCGAAAATATCCTCGCGCCTTGGGTGATTGGCCAATAATTGAAACTTTGACCTGCGAATTCGGGCAGCGATAGTACTCCGCCAGCGTCCGGTCTTCGGCATGCGTGCTTTGGTGCTTTTCGGAACTGCGGTCCATTGAAACCATCCAGGTGTTGGTTCAACGCGTCCAAAGATAATTCGAATACGACCATCCAGCGTCTGAACATATCGGGTCTTGAGCCCGACACATTTTCGC
The DNA here is from genome assembly GCA_030040315.1 of Terriglobia bacterium. Taxonomy (GTDB): domain Bacteria; phylum Acidobacteriota; class Terriglobia; order UBA7540; family UBA7540; genus Bog-366. The sequence continues at coordinate 21,350 of JASHTY010000350.1, forward strand.
CGGCGGGTCCGGCAAAGTCGGTAGCGGCCGTGAAAGCACGCCCCGCCTATCCTTGGCGATCGATCCCGGTCAGTCAACAGTCAGTTTTTGGCGACGTCTTGGGCATTTCAGCTAGTCGGGAAGACCGTGCGATTTCGACTTCAAGCCTTCGTTTGGAATCAGCCGAATGGCGGTAGCTTTCAAGAATCGTCCCAACCAGCCAATACAATTTAGTCTTGGCCTCAAATCGCGTGGAAGGTTCGATTGCCACCATCCATCGAACCATCCAGGCGGCCAGCCGGCGAAAATAGACAAGCGGAACTCCGCCCAGCTTCCATGCGCCCTCCGAAGGGACACCAAACGCGCGAACATCGGCTCGTGCCTTGTCAAACCACCATCGCAGGTAAAACTTCCTGGTCACCCGGCGTTCTGGAACCTCATGATAGACGAGGGCACTGGGCTCATACTTCAGGTGTTCCCCACCCGCAAACAAACGGACGACGAATTCGGTATCCTCACTGCGAATCTCGCTGCCGGGTCGCGGACCCAAATCGACTCGGAACCCGCCGTATTTCTCAAACACTTCCCTTCGAAATGCCATATTGGTCCCGAAGGGGGCCACGTGAAGCGGACCGGCAACGGATCCCAAGTCAAATATAACAAGAGGGACTTTGGCGTAGGTCTTGTCGAGCGCCAGCCACCTGGGAGGTGAAAATGCCCGGTCCGGAAGAATCCGGCCTCCCGCCCCCGCCCACTCGCCACTGCGCAAGGGCGCCGTCAGGTTTCCCAGCCAATTCGAATCGACCGTTACATCGTCATCCAGGAAAGCCAAAATATCGCCACGCGTCTCGCGTATTCCGGCATTCAGAGCATGCGATTTTCCCTGCTTGGGCTCAAAAAGATAACGAAAGCGGCCTGGGTAACGCTGGCAAAAATTCTCTACGACCTCACGCGTTCGATCGCGGGAATTATTGTCAACGACCAGAACCACGTACTCGTCACCTTCCGGAAGCACCAATGCGGCAGCGCTTTCAAGGGCCTTCGCAAGGCTCTGGCAACGATTATAAGTACAGAGGACGACGTTAATGTTCATCGCCTTGGGCCTCCGGGCAACCTTAATGCCCGCGTCACTCATACGGCCACTAACCAGCGGCAGCTTGTACTAAGGAATCTATGAATCTTGAAGAGGATCGATGCCAATCCAAACCCGCCGAACCAATCTTTTCAAAGGACGCGCGAGCAGGAATGGCCGAATCAGAATCGCGCGGCCGGCGGCAACAAGGCCGCTTAGAAACTTCCTTTGCCTCCAATAAAGCTGGGCAACAGAAAGGTACAATTCAGCAAGTTGAATTCGCTTAACATGCTTCAAATCAGATTGCAATACATCCACGCCCGTTTCAAGGGCCGCGGAAACCTCACCGGCCAGGGACATGTGCCGGATCCAATTCTCGCAATGGCAAGCGAGTTCACCTTGCAGCTTTGGCAGGGGTATACCCAATGAAACGAGCGTTTCAGTTGTGATTTCGCGAACCGAGTCCAAAGGATCCGGCTTCCCGTTCCGCCGGAACGATGCGGATGCCTGAGCGGCGAGTACCCCAAGAATCTGTTTCTGCCGCTCACGCAATGACACCTGCTGGGGATGGAATCGATATCGCAGAACCACCTGCTGGAGGTTGGCAATCTCGAAATGTTCCGCAATTCTCAGCCAAAGGTCATAGTCCTCCGCCGGGGCGAATGCTCCACGATATCCCCCCACAAGAGCGAACGCGTTCCTGCGAATCAGCGCGGTAGGTTGCCACACAACAGAATGGGTCAGGAGTTCCGATTGGATCTCCCGATCCTCGGCAGGGTGGTGAGCAATCCTTAGCGACTCGTCATGGGCATTAATCCACTCTACTCCCCCGCCCACCACGCCCGTTTGAGGATGTTTTTCCATAAAATCAACTTCCCACAAAAGTCGATTTGGAAGAGATACGTCGTCGGCATCCATTATCGCAATGTACCGGCCCTTTGCAAAAAGATACCCCGCGTTGCGCGCTTCGCCCAAACCGCACGTGGGTATGGTATGAAGCTTCACACGATCGTCCTTGGACGCATATCTTGAGATAATCGACTTTGAGTTATCAGTGGAGCCGAAGTCGACAATCACAAATTCAAAGTCGTGGAAAGTCTGATAGAGTATACTCTCGATGGACTCAGCAAGGAAGCGCTCAACATTGCAGGTCACCATGACGACCGAAACAAGTACGTTGCTCATATTATGATTATCGGCGCGGATTGAAAGTTCTCCAGCTCTTCTCCCGCTTGACTGCCCAAACGGATTGTCCGGATCGAAGGTCAGCACCTAACACAAGGGTTCAAGAGGGAAGACTGCGAAGGCGTCTTTCTCGTGTGGCGATGGAGCGTGAATTGGCTTGTGCGCGTACGGATCACTCAACCGAACGAACGTTCCAGAAAACACTGTTAAAGGCCCGATAATCTCTGCTTGGACGACCTGTGGTTGGATGATTCCAAGCGCAAGAGGTTTCCCGCGACACAGCGAGCCGGAAAAATGGACCATAAGATAAGGCTGCGCGTGTCGACCCCCGGTCCTCCCCCCCGTTGTTTGTCACTTGTGGCTCCCCGCTGCTCATTGCATCCTAATCCAGCTTGAATTGACTCTGCCAGTCCTCCGTGTCGTTTAACTTCGGTTGATCCCTCTTGTCGAGGCAGTAATTTCCGATCACCAGGTAGTCCATTTCGGTCCGCATGAAACATCGGTAAGCGTCATCAGGCGTGCAAACGATCGGTTCCCCGCGCACGTTAAAACTGGTGTTCACCACCACGCCATACCCGGTAAGCTTCTTGAATTCGGAAATGAGCTCCCAGTATCGGGGATTGGTCTCGCGGTTTACGGTCTGTATGCGAGCGGAATAGTCGATATGAGTAACTGCTGGGACGTCAGACCGGGAAAAGTAGAGCCGGTCATAGAGGGGCCACTCGTGGTATTTCTCAGGGAGTGGAACTTGCCGCTTCCTCTGGACGGGTGTTACCAACAACATGTATGGGGATCTGCGGTCCATTTCAAAATATTCCTGAACGTCTTCTTCCAGTACCGCGGGCCCGAAGGGTCTGAACCCCTCCCGACATTTGATCTTAAGGTTTAACTTTTTTTGCATTTCGGGATTTCTTGCATCGCCCAGGATGCTTCGGGCCCCCAGGGCGCGCGGCCCAAACTCCATTCGGCCCTGGAACCAACCGACCACGTTGCCCTCTGCGAGTCTTGCGGCAGTGTATTTCGTCAACTCATGGAAGTTGTCGTAGTAGTGGGATCTCGCGCCGTGCTTTTGCAACATCCGCTCAGTTTCCCGGTTGGAATACTCCGGCCCGAGATAAGAACCCTCCATTCCGTCCACTTGAGTATTCAGGTGCCGCTCATTTCCCTCGCGAATATGCCAAACCGCGTAGGCCGCCCCTAAGGCCCCACCTGCATCACCTGCCGCGGGCTGTATCCACAAATCCTCGAATATCCCTGCTTTCAGAACCTTTCCGTTGGCGACGCAATTCAGTGCGACGCCCCCCGCCAACACCAGATATTTACTCCCGGTCAGATCCTTCGCAGTCCGCACAAGCCGCAGTACAATATCTTCAGTAACCTGCTGAATGGCCAGCGCCATATTCATATAGATCTGCGAGATTTCAGACTCGGGCTTTCGTCGGGGAACGCCGAACAATCTCTCCCACTTGTCCTCCCTTACCATTTTGAATCCAGTGGCGTACCCGAAATACTCCATGTTCAGGATCATCGATCCGTCATCTCGAACGTCGACCAACTCTTCAAGAATCTTCCTTTTGATGTCGGCAGTCTGTCGCGAGTCCGGGTTCCCATAAGGTGCGAGGCCCATTAGCTTGTGCTCGCCGCTGTTGACCACGAAGCCCGTGTAGTAAGTAAATGCGGAATAAAGCAGCCCGACCGAATGCGGAAAATGCAATTCCCTCAAAATTTCAATATCCTTCCCCCGGCCGTGACCGATTGTCGTTGTCGCCCACTCTCCCACACCGTCAATGGTGACGATCGCCGACTCAGAAAATGGAGACGGGTAGAAGGCGCTGGCGGCATGGGACAAGTGGTGCTCGGGGTAGAAAATCGGAACTTTGTCCTCTCCCAATTTCGACAAGCTCTTGGATAGCATCCTCTCCATGAGCAATTTCCCCTTGATCCAGACCGGAATAGCCGAAAGAAAACTCACCATCCCGGCAGGAGCGAAGGCATGATAGGTTTCCAGCAAACGCTCGAATTTTAGAAACGGCTTGTCGTAGAACGATACGGCCGACAGGTCGTGGTATTTCAAGCCGGCTTCCGCCAGAACGTACCGGCACGAATGGAGGGGAAAAGAGGAATCGTACTTCTCTCGCGTGAACCTTTCCTCCTGAGCGGCTGCTACGATTCTTCCGTCCACCAGAAGCGCGGCAGCACTGTCATGGTAGTAGGCCGAAATGCCAAGAATTGCGTGATTCATAGGCGGCGACCACGCACGATGTGCCGCAAGACCTCCCTCGCGGGTCGAAAATCTTACGGCGCAATAGGATGCGGGTCGTCGCGGCCGCTTCAGCCCACGCCGGAGTTAAATGTCAACCGCGGAAAGCCTCGGGGCATGGACCGAGAATTTATGGTTCACAATGCTTGGTGATTGCGGACTTCTCGCTAAAAAATCGTGTAAATGAAGGGCCCGAACGCCGTCGTTCCCACCAGAGAAATTAGAACGCCGAAAAACAACAGAATGATAATAAGTGGTAGCAGCCAGAATTTCTTCCGGCGCCTCAGAAAACCCCAAAGGTTCTTCCAGAATCCCACGGCTACATTCCTGCTCAGTACGGGGCTTCGAGATCCGCACCTATAAACGTATGGTTCCTCACAATCATCACCGAATCCTTGCTCGACTTGAATGCTCGCAGCTTCAAAGTGTCCTTCCCCAGGAGCCGACGCAGAATCGCCATGGGAGTCACAACCGTCAAAAAAACAATCGACAAAAGCACTTTCGCGCTGATCGCCCCCAGCAGTCTAGAGAATCCAAACCACAGAACGGCGATGGGTGCGAACAGCCGCGGCCAGATCATATTTAAGACCTGCACAATCACTGCCCCCAGCAAAAGGCCTTTCCACCTGAGAGCGAAATCCAGGATGAGAAGCAATAGGACCAGCGCCATCCCGGTATCCCGGCTTTGGTCTTTGCTCATCTTGATTGTAGGCTTCATGGCTCTCTGTGGTGGATCGATGGCATCAACTCACATGCGAGCAAAACTCACGAAGTGGGGAGATTCGATGCACTCAGGCAGGGCGATTCTTGAGCTCCAACGCCCATTATTTCCCGGAATTGATTTGCGATGACCTGGGGAGAGAACTGCCTTCGCGCTCGTTCCCGGGCTGCCCTGCCCATCCTTATTCTCACTTCGGGATTCTTGTGGAGGAACGTCAGGGCGTCCGCGAGCTCCTCGGAGGATTCCTCAGGCACCAGAATGCCGGTCTCGCCGTCCAGCACGGCATCAGGTATGCCGCCGCTTCTGGATGCAACTGCCGGGACGCCAAATGCGGCAGCCTCTATGAAGGCTATGCCGAATCCTTCTTTCCATGGAATTGTGGAATCAAAACGGGACGGCATGACATAAACATCACCCTGCCGCAGAAGCCGCCATTTTCCCTCGCCTGCGACTGCGCCCTGGAAAAGCACTTTATCCCGCAGTTTGAAATCATCGACGAGAGCCTCCAGGGATTTTCTTTCGGGACCGTCGCCCCCAATGACATATCGATAGGGTATCCCTCTTTCCGCAAGAATCTTCAAGGCGCGGATCACGATGTCGACGCCTTTGCCCTTCACCAATCGGCAGATTGTAACCAGATGGAGGCCATCTTGTTTTTCACGTCTAGGCGACAAACTGGCGGACTCCCGAATCGTCTCCTCGGAAATCGGGCAATGAATCAGCTTGATCCGGTCGGCAGGAACCTTCCACTGTGCGACCAGGGACTTGGTGTGCTGGGAGTTAGCAGCGATCCAACTGGCACCCTTCAGGAGTAATCCGCGAAGAACAAGGTCATTCCTTCCATTATCTGGACGCTGGCAGATCTCAGAATCATGAGCGAGAATGCCATAAGGTTGCCGCCACTTTTGCAAAGTCAATGCGAGAGGATAGAGCTTCACGTCCAAATGCCCGAAGATGACGAACGTTGGTCTCTCCTCTAATAGAAGGCTGTCCAGTTTCGCAATTGAAGCGGTCGATGCCGTAAAAAGAGACGTTTTCTCCAGTACATGGCGACAGCGAGGGCTTAGACAGCGAAGGATTTCCAGCAGGCTAACAAACTTTCGGCCCAGCCAGTTTGTAGGTTTATCGTCGTGCATCAGCTGGAATGGCACTGCCCAAGGTTCATACCGTTCCAGAAACTCTATTCGCTTCCTCTCTTCGGGATGAACAACCCCCAACACCTTTACGGTGGCGCCGAGTCCGATGAAACCTCGCGCTAGGGCGTCAATGTATTCCGCGATACCTCCGGGCCAGGGTTTGTAATCGGAGGCGATGAATAGGATGTGAATTCTTTCCATTAGGGTCTTACGGCGTACGAGTCGTTTCTGATAGGCGAAGGTATTTTGAATCCAGGTAGGCATAAACGTCCGTCACGCATGTGATAATTCTCCATGACAGCGGGAGATTCTTTCACGGACTAACCACATCTTCGCAGGTTGGAGGGTGAGGTGAAGGCATTTCTGGATGCGTCGATTACGGAACACAATCGCTCAACATTCAACACCCAGTCATTTCCCGCCTTGCATCATATAAACGCTGATATCCTGTCCAATCCTGGCAGGAAGACGCCCGCCTTTCTGTGCATATCGCTCGTATTCCGGAACTCGCTGATTTGTAAATTCGCGACCCAAATTACCCCGGTCTTGAAAGACCACCTCATCACATAAGCTGATATCGTGGAAATCCTCCTCGATGGGCACTCCGGACATTGCTCGATATGCGAGGGTATCCGCGACAAGTGATCGTTCTGATGGTGATACCTGGATGGCAAGATCCATCAGATTCTTGTTCAGTGTTGGGCTGTCGGTCGCCAATAGAATTCGTTTTGCATTGCTTCCGGCAGCTTGAGCCAGAACCGCATCGCACCGACTTATGCTTCGCCGGTCGGAGCGAGAACCCGTCGGTACACCAGCGATAAGAAGACAAAAGAAAACGAGGCCCGCCGTTAGCCCGGCAGATCGACGGGGAAGCGACTGTTCCTTGTCCGAAATTAGCAAGGCAGACAAAAATGGTACCGCAATTATCGCCGGAAATGAATACCGGATCAGCCTGCTTGGAGACGCAAGCACGACAATCCCGAAAGCGATCATAATCAATAGGGCCAAGAGTCTTGGGCGCACCACGATTGTTTGCCCTGAATTCAAATGGAGCATTAGTGCGAATGCCAGAAATGCAATAGATAGAATCAAGCCGGGAGAATTTCGAATAACACTGCCGAAAAACTGTAACAACGGGAGGTAGTACAAGTTTGCCCATTGCCCATTGGATGCTGAATGGGCCTGTTCGAATGCTTGCTTTCCCCATCGAGCGAAAAAGAAGGCCGAAGGTGCTAAACAGCACATGAATGCGAGCAGTGCTGCAAGGGCTTGCTGCAGTCCGGCACGACGGATTCTTATGACAAAAACCAGTGGCAGAACTGAAAGAATGAAGAAAACGAAGCTCAGTTTGGTCATTGCTCCCAGCGAAAGTATCGCCCCCCACAAGATCCCTCGCCGGATAGACCCGCTGATTGATGGGCTAGGGGTGCTCCCCTCATAAGGAACTAGGAGCACCGCCGCCAGACACGTCCAGGCGAGTAGGCTGTCCGCCATGAAACCGGCTGAGATATCATGGCTATTCCCTCCCCGCTGGAAAGGCCCGAGCGACGCGAACACGCATGCGCTAGCCGCCAAAAGAAAAACCGGCTTCACACCGATGCGCAGCACCAAATATAAACACAAGGCCGCCAGCAGCGATATCACCGCCGCCAGTGTAATAAAGCATTTGCCCGCAGCAGCCCATGATTGAATTGGCCCCCAGGGGATGCCCATTAGCGTCATGGCAGGTGGGTGGATGCCCACCATCGCAGCGCCAAGACCATGCACGCTCCTGGACCAAAAGGCCCGGCTGACGGCAATAGACCTTAGCAGGTACTCCGAATCGTCCCACGCGAACAGATACGGCTGATAGCTAATAAAGGTGGGGCCCACGCACAATGCGAAAACTACAGCCGTCAACAGCCACTTCAGCCTGCGAGAATTAACGACGATCACTGCTCAAACCACCATTCAATCTTGCTGACTCAGGACCTTTTGCCAATTCTGCAATAGGACATCGCCATTGCTCTCCGGCCGATTCCAGTCATCAGCAAGGCAGAACAAACTCCCCGCACGATTACCGGGCCGGGCAACGATCACGCATTTTGTATTCGCCGGGATTCTTCATCCTTTTGATGATGGACGATTGACTCCCCCTGCGGGGTTACCGTGAATCGGAAATCTTTGGAGTAATCGCCGTCCCACCTTCGCCAGAAGGCGTCCCAGGCCTTTTGGATCAGGGCACGAGGGAGCCATCGCATGAACCTTTTCCAATCGTACGAATAGTTGACGGACGCTAATCCTTGCCGATGAAACTCCCAATACTCCGAAGGCAAGCGATGGAGCGAACACGCCGATTGGGTAAGCTGCAAGAAATAATTCTGTTCGGCGCGCTTCATGCACGTGCGAAACTCGTCTTCCGAGAGGGAATTCCTCCCGTGTGCGGCCAGCATTGTAAAAGGCAGAAAGGCGCCCAGCCCGAATCCGCGCACGCGACACATGATCCCGCCATTCTCGGTGCGTGAATAGGTCAGCAATTGATGGACAAAACCAAAGTCCCAGCTGCGGAGCGCGTAAAAGTAAGCGTGGCCGTCTTCGAATGGCGCGTATCGCTCTTCAAAGAATGGCTGCCCTGATCTTACTACCTCCGAACGGACAAGAGTTGAAGTTGGTGAGCCAAAAACGTACCTTCCCTTCAGAAAATAAAGCCGGCAAGCCTCGCGGCCCGACAACATGGACACAGGGTAAGGGATACCGTCGAGACTTACCTCGTCCCCTTCGATCCGGTATGCTGCGACCAATCCAACGGAAGGGTGGCGCTCCGCCACCTCAACCATGCTGCGGATGCAATCTGGAAAAATCCAATCATCCGCCTGCACCATCTTGCAGTATTTGCTCTCGGGCGATATGCACGTAAGGGAGAAATTGTAGTTTTGAACCTGGTTTCGAAACGTATCAGCATGGACAACCCGAATCCGGCCGGGAAATCGCGAAGCGTACTGGTCGGCAATTTCACCGGACCCATCGGTGCTGCGATTATCCACCAGAACGTATTCCCAGTCCGCGTAGGTCTGGCGAAGAACGCTTTCGATGCAATCGCCCAAAAAAGCGGCGGTGTTGTAGAAGGGAGTTACGACGCTTACCAAAGGCATACTTCCCATTTTATTTCACCGATATCAGTATGAATTGGCCCAGTACGCCGCTCCAAGACCCAAATGGCAACTCATCATGTCGACAACTGCCATTCAGGCAGCACGATCGAAAACTCAGGAAGTATCGGCCGACTACTGTGCACCTTCCCACACAGTTACGGACGCGCGCAGCCAGTGGTCGGGAAGTATTTTGGGCTCTCCTATTGAGGGGGAGGGGACATACAGTTTGCGCCCGAGCGAAGTCAACCACGCTGGAAGATGGGGACTTGGGGAGTACAAGAATATGGTGCTCCCTCCTTCCAAAAATGATCGAGTTTGCGCAAGCGAGGCATCGTCCTCGGGCAGAACGACCACAAGATCGCCGGACCTAGGATCGCCACCAGCACGACCCATAATACTCCGGTATACTTCTAGCGGCTCGTCTTTGGTCAAAGCCGGAGTAACCAAGAGAACTGTTTCCGCAAGTCCCGGTTTGTCCTCGGCACGTTCAATGGGTAATCCTCGATAGCCTAGGTAGGCACCGAATTCCATCATCTCGTAGCGGCCCGCAAACGGAAAGAAAAGCCTCTTCGCATTGCTGGCCCTTCCCTGAAACTGCTCTTGAACTACAGTCGCAATCTCAGACTTGGCGTGAATCAGATTCTTCTTATAGTATTCGAACGTCGTGGACAGTAATGCATTTTGGGTCAGGACAAGGCAAATCCCACAAGCCAGCGCTGCTTTCGTTCCTGACTGCAGATCTCTCCATGATAAAAACACAAGCCTACCGAGATATAGGACCGCAATGACGTCCGTGGGCGCCAGGTAGTACACGCTATAAATACGCAACCAACAGAATGCGATAAAATAAGTTACCCCTCCGTATGCCAGCCCCTCCCAGAATGGTGATGGCGCGATCCTGCGTTGATAGATGCGAAAAGCCCGAGCCAAGGCGGTGATTGTGAGCAAGAACGCCAACAGATCGGTCTTAATATACGACAATAGCACCTCCAATTCCGGCCAGCGCGCAGCCTGGAGATATTCAAGGTTCGTATGCCGAAACATGACGGCACCGTAGTAGAGCAGAAAAATCAAACCAAGTGATGCAAGGCAAAAATCCAAACGGCTCGGCTTTTCCCAAAGCCGGGAGAAGTCCCATCCAGAACGGTCTGCATTCCGGCAACACAATAACGACCGTCCCGCGACGAAACCCCATAATATGAGGAAAGCCGTCTCCTTATAATAGAGCATGAACTGTGCTGACACGATTGCAGCGATCGCCATGCCAGCGGAATGAGTTTGGTCAAACCTCTTTACGGCAAATATCAGACAAACAAGCCAGAAAACTTCGTTGCGTTCCGGATAAATCAAACTTCCGAACGAAACCACAATGCCCGTTGCGATTAGGAGGCACGCAGTCAAGAACAAACGAGCTGTAAATTTCAGATCTGCATCGAAGCTTAGGAGGATGGCACAAACAATAAGTAGTTGCAGGATCGGAAGGGCATAATATGTACCAACGCTGGTGCCTAAATGACGGATAAAGTTGAATTCCAAAAAGGCGAGAGGTGTAAATCGTCCTGCACCAACCCAGATGAGTGGCGAATAGTTGCTGCCCCTGAGAGCAACACAGGTAAGCTGATTGTTTCCGTAATATGCAAAATCCTCCCACTTTATTATCAGAGCGATGTAACACGCTAGGAAGAAAAGAAACAAGACGACTGGCAGCCAGTTCCTGATAGACCAAGCCTTGTTTCCCGCTTTGAATTCGGCCGAATTAATTCTCCGATCCGGAGGCGCTGAAGCTGTCGCCCGGCACACGAGCAACAGCGTGACGAACGCGGCTGAAACGGTCACACCGACCCAGATGGGCAAAAAAAAACTCACTCTGGCCTGCCAAACCGTAGCGAGGATGTGGTAGATAGAGTGCAATCTTGGAAATTGAATAGCAGCGGTTTAGGATCAATGAACAAAACGCTTGAGTGCGAGACATACGGTTACATAACTGCGGCCTCGGTGGATCGCACCCTCACCTGGGCTGAGAGAAATCTCCCGCGCTGCATCGCGGGTTTTTCCACCAAGAAATACGAAAGCGGTACAATTAGGCAAAGTGCCGGCAAGCAGAACGAGACGATCTGACCATTTCCAAAGAAGTCTACTTTGGGAGCCGTGAAGAGTTGTTGCCAAAGATAAATCCCATAGGACGTCAGGCCAATAGCCTGTACGGGCTTATTACATAGGAAAGTCCGAAGCCAGCCTTCTCCCCGTTCGAGGCTCGTTAGGAGCACAAGGGCAATCCCAGAAGGCACCAGCAAACTTTCATATATTGCAGCTTGCCAATTGGTCGATCCCAGGGGACGTATCAAAAGTGTGAGTCCGACAATCGCAACAATAATAGCAGGAACTTCGCTTGCGATGGAGCGGACGCGCACTTCGTAGATTGCCATTAAGATGCCACACGCGATGCAGGCGAAGCCAGCCCGAGAGGCACTTGAGATTAGCGAGTTCCATCCCGTATAGGTAATGAGAAAATTCCAGGCCGCACACAAGAAAAATACAACAATGAACGTCTGACCTTTCCGTGCCCTTGGGGTTAGAATCCAGATGGTCGGGAAGATTAGGTAGAATTGCTCTTCCACTGCTAAGCTCCAGGTATGGCCCACAAACCAGCTATAGCGCGGGAGCAAGGTAGTGTCACGAATCAGCAACGCCCCCCCAAAGATTGCGTTCCAATGCTCGTCAATCAGCCCGAGACATAATAACAGCGATATTGCCCCAAGGTAGATAAACAGGGGTGGGAGGATGCGAAACGCTCTCCTTATATAAAATGCTCGCAGGGAAACTGAACCATAACGCAGTTCCTCTGAGATCAACAGTCTGCAAATCACAAAACCACTGATTACAAAGAAGATATCAACGCCAAGGGGCCCGGAGTAGTGAACGAAATGATCGAGATACGGAAATCGGGATATCAAACGATGATGTTGAAATCCGCCGATATGGTGCGCAATGACGAGCATAACACTCATCGCTCGCCAGCCGTCCAGTTCACGGAGGCGGCCGCCAGCAACTTTTTCCACTGCAAGTCGCGCTCCCAGGCTTTGAACCATTTCAGAGGGTACGACCTTCCTTTTCGTCTGCTTGCCGTGTTCAGTGAATGAACGGACGGGCGCGAGTTCGATCGATGGTCTGAATAATTAAGGCTTCATCCGGAACGGCGCCGCTCGTAAAACGCGTTGCGTCCCCGGCGACACGAACAAACCCTTCCTCTGTCCCGCACTTAACGAAAATGAGATCTCGATCGAGAGCCCGCGAATGCAGGATGCAACCAGGAGGAGTGGGCGGGTCACTCAAAAAGGTGCCTTCCTGGGGCCGGAGGTAATAGCGGTCGGAAACGAGTGACTCAATCGAAGCAGCAAAATCACGTTGTTGAAAATCCTGCGTAATCAAGTGCGGCAGGGCCACAGCCCGTGTCGCAATCAGTGCCGGAATTCGCGCAACCGCCGAAGCGCCGAAGCGATCAAATTCCGCCTTCTGAAACTCCTCCGGCGCGCGATGGTCAGCGGTTATAAACAACAATCCCTTCTGTAGAAATCCGGTTGCCTGCAGCCCCTCGTAGAACGCTCCAATTTGCGCATCGGTCTGCCGTATAACCAGGTCTTCGCCGTTCAGGCTTCCTCCATTCTGATCTGTGAACGGCCGATGACTCCAGAATGTCTGCACGACCATGAAGAATGGCTTGTCGACAGGCATCTGCGCTACCTCTTTCAGGGCGATTTGGAAGAGGAGCCGGTCAGGCACAGAGTTAAAAGGGCCGCGGATTTTCTGCCCCGCAAATCGCGGGTCGTCCGATCCAATGATCTTCTTGAAACCAACCCCCTTGAGCCATCGGTCCTGGCCGATGAACTCCAGGTCCCCCCCAGCCACGTACTCTGTCGCATACCCCTGATCCGAAAGCACTCGCGCAATCGGCCGGCTGACATCCATATAGTCGCCAAGCGTCGGTGCACCGAATGGATTGTACTTCGTGTGCTCAGGGACAAATGGAAAGGTTCCCCCCACCAACGAAACCAACCCTCCTATGGTGGTCCAGCCGTTCGCATAAAAGTTGGTGAGCGCCGTTTCACTTTCGGCGATTTTGTCAAGGCACGGCGTACGGTCTGCCAGGCCCGAGAAAAACTTTGAATTGTAGGCAGAAAAGCTTTCGACCATCACCAGGATCACATTGAGTCGTTGTTGCCGGCCTGGGTGAATGGTTTCCGGTTCCGGTGTCGCCAGGATTCGGGCTCGGAAGGCATCGCTGAAATTTGTATAGGTGAAGAAACTTTCGTTGCGCTCAATGAAATTCTGGTAGAGCGCCCTATCATAGAAAGAATAGACGTACCCGGGAACCGGCACGAGCCACACCATCGTAAGCAGCACTGCGGCGCCCACCAGAAAGCGCTTCGGGAGCGGAGAATCCTGCGGCTTAGCCAGGAGCAGGTAGAACGCCCTGAGCCAGAGGAATATGACAAGCACCTCAATTGCGTCCTTCCATAGGGAATCTCCCGATGTAGCCCTCAAACCTGACCTCAATAACGACTCAATGGCTCGATGCTCAGATGAAAAAGTCACGATATCGGCGGCATACAACCGAGTCCCAAAGAAGTGGAAGGCAAAGACGTCTGCCGCGTAAATTACCAGGACCAGAACAAGTGCCAACATGCACAGCTTAGAGAAAATCCTTGCTGTGATGCGGGTCATCCCCGGGCGGATATCCGAGCCGAGACTCTGTGCGGCAACATACAGGAACAGCACCAATGCGAAAATGGCAGCATCATGTTGGAAGGTAGCGAGGAAAAGTCGCGGGCCCCGTGCGGCCGCCATCATGTGCCTCACTCTCCAAATCAATAAAGCTGGAACCAGGACCACGATCGTAAATTCCGGGCGCCAGAGCCAATTGCCCGCCGTTGATTTCCAACCTTGTTGAGTCATTTCCGATTGCTCGATGGAGGGATGATTTGGAACCTTGTTCCGCCCGCGCCATTCGTCGAGGCTTCGATCAACTGGTTATTAGAGATGATTATGAGTTGGCAAGAAACCTTCAACTGCGACTCGCCCAGCGCAGAGGTGCCACAGATCATTTCGCAAGACCAGCCAGAGTGTCGTATTGACGGGTTAAAGCGATCAGGTTTCGCTGCAAGTAATCTGCTATCTGCTCGATAATGATTTTTTTCCTCTGTTCCACACGACCGAGAGCCTTGACCACATCGTCCGCTGTGAAATCTCGAATGCGCAAAACGTAATCGCTCTGTTCCACGTCTTCCATCACCCAGTCCACCTTGGGATCGAAGGAAATGGCAATGACGGGTTTTTGAGTCGAAAAACCAAGAATGACACTGTGCAGACGGCTGGCAATAAGGAAATCAACGTCCCTAAGGGATGCGACAAGCTCCTTCCACGAGGTGATTGAGGGGACATAAATCTGCCCACCATGCAACTTCCTGCAGTCCTCACCTAGACGGCCAAGCATTTCGGCCGTGACGCTTTCGTCGTCGCCCAACGATGAGGAAACCACGACGATGAAGTAACCCTTTTGGACGAGTTGCGACACAATCTGCGTCATCTGTTGCAGGTATCGATCGTAATGGGCGGAGTCTTCATACGGCCAGCTTCCGGGCTTGGCATAAGCAATCGGGCTGATCGCGACAATGGTGCGACTGTGCGACAGCGATCGAATGCCTGCGGGCGGCGGCAATTCCGAGCTGGGTAAGCTGAATGCCAGATCCGCGACGATTTCGTCACCCTTGGCTCGGGGCAGCAAATCCGCGGCGATATTCTTACTATTCCTGTCCCGATATGATCGATATCGCGCCATCCGAAGCGCTGAAGAAAGGAAAAAACGCGACGTATGCGAACTTATCTTGCAGGCGCCCACGCTTGCGACGGCATATGGGACTCTTGCCATCCAGGCCAACACTGCCCACTTAAAGAGCGCGAAAGGGTGGCCCCATGCCCCTCCCCACTCATCATCCAGTTGACCGCCGCCCGACACGATCAACAAATCCTGCCTGCGGAGGAAGCGATACCCTGCGACGCTATGACGAAACTCCCGCCAGACGCGCTTTCCAAAGGAGTAAATCGTCTTTAGGCCCCAACCCACGACAGGCACACCCTTAAGCGCCTGTTTTATTACACTCACATCCAAGCTTTTGTTATTTGACGGTCGCCTTGGGATATCTCCCTCTCCGGGCCGGCGCATCACCTTTCCAGAGTACATTCTGTAAAATCGTTGTTCCGATCCGCAAAGTGGGAATGCTTCCGTGCCGTGCCGATCCATAAAATTGTCGCTGTTTAGCGAGAGTCCTGCAAACTGGGCGCGAGGGAGCCGATGGCGAAGGTGGGCGATCATCGCATCCTGAATGGCGGCATCACCGAGGTTGCCTCCGGTGTACGGCGTCAGCAGTGCGATTCGCGGGCGAGCTCCATCAACTTCCTGACCAGGCTGATGAGCAGGAACATGAGCGGAGGAACGCAGTTCATCGATACCCAAGCGGTCGGTCGTACTCCCTGCTCCTTATAATCTCATTTATGGAAATGCATCAGGCGGCGATTCAGCAGTACGGGCGGCAACGTTGCGACCCTTTCCCGACGTTTATCAACGAGTCTTTAGGAACGCGGATTCTCTGCCGCCACCGCAGACACCGCGCCGCGATGTTCGCTCAGAAAACTGGTGATGTCCTTCCGCAAGCCTGCTCCACCGGCAATGAGGCCCGAGAGTAATGAAGATTTGCGATTGAAGGCCGGTCGTGTACCTTCCAGGCTTTGCACATATCCTCCCGCGGATTCGATGAGTGCGACGCCGGCTGCAATATCCCATTCGTTCTTGGGCGAAAGAGTCCACGTGGCATCTGCTAGTCCGGCCGACACCAACGCAAGCTTGTAAGCCACCGACCCGGTGGGACGGACCACGAAGTGCGGGCTGTGAAATATCTCCCACTCACCGCGCTTGACTTCGCTACGGCTGGCGAGCACGACGGCATCGGTAAGACTGTTTTTGCCGGTTACGCGCACCGGCCGTCCGTTATACGTGGCTCCGGCGTCAATCGAGCCGAGAAACAACTCTCGCGTGAGGGGATTGTAGATGCCTCCTGCCACCGCGCGCCCGTGTTCGATCCATCCGACTGAAATACACCATTCGGGGATCCCTGCCAGAAACTCCAGAGTCCCATCGATCGGATCAACAATCCACACGTGCGTCTTATTCAGACGCTCATGGTCATCCGCGCTCTCCTCCGAAAGCCAACCTTCACCATCGCGAACCAGCATTTTTCGGAGCAAACCGTTAATCGCTCGATCGGCTTCGGTTACGGGGCCGCGCCCGCCGAGTTTCTGCGAGGTCTCAATTTTCCCGGGAATAAACGACGAGGCGAGCTCACCCGAGGCTTCAAGCGCTTCGTGTATTCTCGGCAGAATCGGCTGTGCGATGAATTCGCCCATTGACCGTGAGGGTTCCTTTCACGCCCACAACATCCGCGCCCCGCAAACCATCAAGATCAAGTACAGGACAAACCGGAGAGTTTGGCCCGGCAGCACCGTGCTCAGCTTTACACCCAAGAATGAACCTGGGATGGAACCGATCAGCAACGGAAGCACCAGGGACATGTCCACCATGCCGAGGTGCCAGTCCAGCAAGCTGGCGAAGCCGGTGAGGGCTACGGCATGCGCAATGTCGGAGGCAACCAGCACCACAGGAGAGCTCTGAACAAACGTCAGCAGCAAGGCCATGATGACGCTGCCCGATCCAACCGAGCTCACGCCGACCAAAAATCCTGCGATCAAACCTATAATTACGATCGCAGGGTAAAGCTCGTTGGCAGGCCTCTTCTTAATCGCGAGAAACTTCTCGATCCTGCCCTGAATAAGCAAGAAGGCGGGAATACAAACCAGCAGAACGCCAATGAATGTTCTAAGAATTGTGTTGACTTCACTTCCATACACCGACCGCAAATGTCCCAACAGCAACGCACCAAGAAGTGTACCAGGTAGACTGCCAGCGGCCAGTGCTGCTACCAGCGACCAGTTCACTGTCTTGTTGCGCCAATGGATCCAACTGGCCGATACCTTCGTGAAAGCATTGAAAGCAGCGGCCGACCCCACTGCGGTGAGAGCCGGCACGCCCAGTCCAAAGATCAAGATGGGCAACAAGGCCACACCCCCGCCCATTCCGCTCATGCCGATCAGCACTCCGACAAAAGCCCCGATTAATACTTTGCCAACAATAAGCGGCATCACATCCTCGTATTCGACTTCCAACCTGAATTCAAAGGCGAGGTTTGAAAAATCTTTTCTGCGGAGAGGATTTGCTGCAGCGTCGCCGCCCATTTCAATCCGACGCAGCCGAATCAGAGCTTGCATGCCCTTGACGATTCACGCCGATAAACCCCATTTTTTCTAAATGGAGGAAGATCTCCTGGGCAGCCTCTTCAGGGGTGAGATTGCTTGTGTCGATCGCCACATCAGCATCAGTGGGCGGCTCGTATGGATCAGACACACCCGTAAATTGTTTCACCAGACCCGCCCGCGCCTTGGCATAAAGACCCTTTCGGTCGCGCGACTCGCAGACCTCAAGGGAAGTCGAGAGGTGGACAAGAATGAATCCGCCATTCGGTTGGATCATCGCCCTGACTTCCTTGCGAATGGAATCGTATGGAGCGATTGGGGCGCAGATCGCGATTCCGCCATTCTTGGTAATTTCGGACGCCACAAAACCAATCCGCCGGATGTTGATATCTCGATGCTCTCTCGAAAAGCCCAGCTCAGAAGAAAGGTGCTTGCGAACAATGTCGCCGTCCAGCAGGGTAACCGGACGTCCACTCATTTCCAGGAATTTTACACGCAGCACGTTGGCGATGGTCGATTTTCCCGAGCCCGAAAGGCCGGTGAATAAAACCGTAAAGCCTTGTCGATGACGGGGGGGGTAGTCGCGCTGAAGTTCCTTGGCCACATCTGGAAAAGTAAACCACGATGGGATTTCACGGCCTTCGGAAAGACGCCGGCGCAACTCGGTGCCGGAAATACTGAGAGTTGCTGCACCTTTGGGGACCTCGTTATCGGGAACGTAGGCGTCCTGATCCGAAAGATACACCATCATGCTGAATGGCACCATGGTAACACCCAGCTCGGCCTGGTGCTTCCCCAGGAGTTCCTGCGCAGCGTATGGCCCATAAAAGGGTTTTCCGTTCTCATCATTTCCGGGGCCTGCATGGTCGCGTCCAACAATCAGGTGGCTGCATCCGTAGTTCTTCCGAATGATGGCATGCCACACAGCCTCACGTGGCCCCCCCATTCGCATTGCCAGCGGCAACAGCGCTAACCGGGCAGTATCCTTCGGATATCTCGAAAGGATGGCTTGATAGCATCGAACTCGGATGTAATACTCAACATCGCCGGGTTTGGTCATTCCCACGGAAGGATGTATGAGCAGGTTTGCTTCGACTTCTTTCGCCGCACGCAAAGTCAACTCCTGGTGGGCACGATGCATGGGGTTACGGGTCTGAAAAGCCACGATCCGGCGCCAGCCGAGGCGGATAAATTCCGCGCGAAGCTCAGCGGGAGTCAGGCGCAATGCGCGAAAGTCATAATGAGCTGGAAGCTGGAGGCCTTCCACGCGGCCACCCACGTACCAGGGATGAGTGTTTTTCATGATGTGGGCTGCGCCGGGATGAACGGCGCTCGTAGTTCCGTACACAGCCTCGACCTCCGCGTTGCGATCCGGCTGCCAAACATCCTCCACGTGCAACGCGGCGACCATGACGCCTTCAGGATCGCGAAGGGCCACCGTTTTCCCCGCGCCAATCGACCTCGCGAATTCCTCGCTAACGTCCAAAACAATAGGTATGGGCCATAAAACGCCACTCTTCAGGCGCATGGAACAAGAAACGCCCTCATAGTCGGCGCGTGACATGAATCCGCAGAGCGGGGAAAAGCCGCCGTTCAATAGCAGCTCCACGTCACAGAGTTGCCGCGGGGTTAAATCCCAAGACGGCCATTCACGCGAAGCAGTTTGCAACTCGGCGCCTCGTTCCGGCGATGCGACAAGATTTATGAGTTCCCCACCATGAGGCGCGATTAAATGATCAACCATACTGTGAAACCTTCCTCCTGACTTGGTCCCACGCTAACCGGGCGGGAACCTTAGATCTTCAATGCACCTCGAAGCCACCGCTTGACGCCTTTTCCGGCAGATTCCGCTTTGAAGGCTATCGAGGCAGAGATCGAAATCGCTTTGTTACTAATCGCGGGCTTGTAACCTAGTTCCAGCATTAAGGGTCCTGCAAGGCGCTCAATCAGAGCAATTTCCCGCTTCGAAAGTTCCGAATGCCAACTGTCCGTTTTGCCGATCCTCCAGCTTTCTTTCCCCATTCTGGCTACATCGAAAGGAGCTCCGTCAAGTTTGCCCGCTTTCAGATTCTGGATACTGCATTCCTCGACGTAGCGCTGGCAATCGTCCAGGCTTGTCGGAATTCCCAAGCCGGTAAGAATACGGAACAGTGTCTCGGGACCCTCAGAGATCAAATCTTCGTACTTGACCTCAAGGTAGTTCGGCGTGTCCAGAGGGATTTTGCGTCCCCGGCGGACGTCGGCAATCCACCTTTCGCAGTTCGTGGAGATCCGTGGGGACGCCCAATCCGCAGCCCAAGTCCTTGACGCCACGCGAAGTGAAGCCACCACTGACCGGGGATCACGAATGATATGGATGAAGTGAGCATCGGGCCAGGCGTCGAGAATCTCCCTCGAACATTGCACGTGGGTGGGGGACTTGTCCAAAACGACCGTCGCGGAGGGCTTGCTCGTCGCAATTTTCGCGAAGACAAATCCCGAGGCAAGGCGCAATAAGGAGCGATATTCATCATCGTTCAGAACTTTCACCACGCCTACTTTTGCGCCGGTCCTTCGATCATCAGTCCATCGTTCAACCATTGACCGCAAAAACGCACTGAATAAGTGCGTCTCTTGAGCAGTCACCACCGAAGGGGATCGGGCAAGCAGGAGTTGAAGCCATGTCGTGCCACTGCGCGGTGCGCCGACGAGAAATGCCAGTTTCTTGCCGTGGAGTATTTCTTCGGCCCGGTCCAGAGTGGGCGTCATTGCTCGAAGGTCGTTTTCCATTTTGTTCCCGAAGGCGGTTCCTATTATTTTCGACGGCGATTTCCCAGTGTAAAGTCACTTGGGTGCCCGGAAATTGCACCCTCGCCGTGGCGGGGATAATCCGGACGCTAGGTGCCATCCTTTACGAATATTAAATATTCACTTTGACCCGGCAGGTTTGGGGCCAGGAAGCTCGCATGCAAAGCGCACCCTCGCTGGCCAAAGTAGGAGATCAGCAAATCTCGTGGAATCACGCACCGGGAATAGGTGCGGCATGCAATCCACTTCTCGATCGTTTCGTCATTCATGCACCTGTCCGAGACGACATCAAAAACGATCTGCCCCCCTGGCCGGACGACGCGGACCATCTCCTTGAAGTATTGGAAGGTTACTACAAATGGGAGATAAACAAACACTTTGTGCGCATGAACCAGTTCCATCGATCCACTCGCGGTGTCGCGCAGACTTGTGCCGTCCGCCTCGCGGGCGATCACATGATATGTCCGCGCCAGCCAATTCGACCACTCCGGGTCAGTTTCATATATTTCGTAAGAATGCGGGGCGCACATTTTCTGGACGATATCAAGGTAACGGCCGGAACCCGGGCCGATTTCACATATGCTGTCAATCTTCCCCTGGAACACGCCGAAACCCGCCATCTGATCGACTGTCGCCTGTGTTGTCCCGGGCACGTGATACTTCGAGTCAATGTAATCTCCAACTGACAATCCCGCTTTCCTTGCGCCATCCAGCGTCTCACGAAATGGGATAAACGACCTTACCGCGTCCCTCTCACCAGGACGTACCAATTGAAACCCCGTCCGGCCCAGCAGGGCATTAAACTTATTGCGAGCAGCTTTGCGATAGGTACTCATCTTTTCTTCATGGGAGGCCAGGGCGCAAAAACCGATGCGGCGTACCACGCCTGCAAAAGAAGGTAGGCGGGAAAAGCGAACTGCTTATTTGACCTCCAACTTTCCACTGCCGCTACCTTCGCTTACCAGACCTGTAAGACTTTTTTCCCAAGCTGGATGGACCTCCTGCCGTGTAACTTTCGGAAAGCAATTTACACCGCCTCTCACGTCTTCGTCGTGACTGACGTAGATGGTTACCGCAGGCTCCCACCTGTCATAACTTGTCTGAGTATCGTACCGGAATACGCCAACGCAAGGGTGAAACATGCCAGCCGTCATATTCAGGCTGAGTTCAAATGTGCAAGTGAAAACTTCCCCGGCCTCCAGGTTAAAGTTGCCATGGCCGAGCCGTTCGGTCGAAGTGTTGAACACCACCTGATGCTCCTCATCCTTGATGTAGAACTGAACCGCCAGCTTCTTGCAGAGCGATCGTCCAGTGACTTCTATGTCGATCCAGACTTTATCACCCGACTGAAAGCGCGTGCCTTCACCATGCTCGTCCCGAATTCTTACGCTTGTAATAAGGGCCTGCTTTTCGCTGACGTCCTGCAGCGTGCTCAACTGGGCCCGGTTCAAATAGGTGGAAATGACCTCCTCAACGGGACCGATTTTCAGCACACGGCCGCGGTCCAGAAAGAGGCACCTCTGGCAGAATTCGGACACCGTTTTCATGTTATGCGATACGAACAAAACCGTTGCCCCGCCCCGGATCACTTCCTTCATGCGCTCCACACATCTGCGCTGGAAAGCCCAATCTCCCACACTCAAGACTTCATCCACCAGCAGGACGTCAGGGTTCACATGACAGGCAACAGAAAAACCCAGGCGTGCATACATTCCTGACGAGTATCTCTTCACAGGCGTATCGATGAATTCCTCCAGCCCGGAGAATCCAACAATATCGTCGAACTTGGCCGTAATCTCCGCACGAGTCATACCCAAAATGGCGCCGTACAGATAGATATTTTCTCGCCCCGTCAGGTCCTGGTGGAAGCCTGCCGCCAACTCGATCAGGGCCGATACTCTGCCCTTAACCTGAAATGTGCCGCGGCTTGGCTTCATGACGCGGCTTAGAAGCTTCAACATGGTGCTCTTCCCTGCCCCATTGTGGCCAATGATGCCGAAGGCTTCGCCCTCGGCCACTTCGAACGAAATGTCTCGCAATGCCCAGAACTCCCGCCGGTCGCTTTCACTCAGGTCTTCCTGACGGAACATCCGTCCCGTCAAGGCGGGTATGAGGTCGCGCAGGGAATTAAAGACCTCGCCTTTATGGAATTTCTTGTAAACGTGCTCCATTCGGAGCGCAACATCAGCCATAAGACTAAACTTTCAAGTCGCTATCGGTGAATTGGAAAAAATGTTCCCCAAAGGCAAAACGGCTCTTCGTCAGATACTCTCCGCAAATGCCGGCTCAAGATGTTTGAAGAAAACGTACCCACCGAGAATAGCCACAAGACCAAAGCCGAGGCTGTATCCGAGCCAGCGAAGGTCCGGCGGCTCATGCAACGCGACACATGCGCTGAGTCCGTCCAGGATAGGAGCGATGGGGTTAAGCAACAGCCATTTTCCCTTTGCGCCCAGCATGCTGGTGTCGTAAAAGACCGGTGTAAAAAAAATCCCAAAGGTCAGCAGGATTTCCACGATGTACTTCACATCCCGAAAAAACAGGCTTGCGGCAGAGACGATCATGCCGACGCCGGCGGCCAAGATCACCATCATCGCGATCAACACAGGAGTCCAGAGGAGGTACACACTCCAGCCGATCCGAAAGGCCAGGAGTAAAGCAATCAGCGCCACGGAAGCCACAAGAAAATCGAACAGGCTGGCCAGCACCGCGGCCATCGGAAAAATCTCTTTTGGGAAATAAACCTTGGTCACCAGGTTTGGATTGAGGACGAGGCTGTTGCAGCCGAACCTGATGCTGGAAACCAGAAACGCCCAGGGCAGCGATTTGACGGCAACGCTGGCGATGTCGGAAGGCTCCAGATGTTTGCCTGCGATCAGGACATACCCGTACCGAACCAGGACCCCGGCCATAACAATCAGAACAGGCATCAAAATCGCCCAGAGAAACCCCATCACCGATTGCTTGTACCGAACCTTGATGTCGCGGTAGGCAAGCATGTAGAGAAGCTCCCGGTATTTGATCAGCTCGCGAAGATTCTCTCTCACCTTGACGTTCTCCCCACACTTGCCGTTTCACATCCAGCCATATTGGATATCATAGACCTGATCAGGATCGCTCCTAATTAAACCTTCGATTAACCGGTTTCACCGGCCGTCCGTGCAAATGTTTGTCAATCCCCTCATCCAGGGCCTTGCGATAAATGATGTGCGCCTCGTACACTGCCTCCGCGGTCCGATCGATATCCTGGTCGGTATGCGAGAAGCTCATCACAAACGATGGGGCAATGATGCCTCGCCGGATCAATTCCTGCAGGAACAGCGTGCGGAAAGCCTCCGACCGCTTGCCGTCCTGGTCCCGAGTTGCAAAAACCAGGTTGCAAGGCCGCCCGATCATTTCAAAAAATCCCTGCAGGCGGTTTTCCGAAACCGACCGGTTCACGAGCGCGCGCAGGCGCTCACCCTGCCGCCAAAGATGTTCCACCACCTTACGCTCACGGTAAATCCGCAGCGTTTCCAAGGAAGCCGCCAACGCATGACCTTCTGCGCCATGGGTCGTGGAGAGCAAGAAGACCCTGGGCTGGTCGTGGTCCAACCCGCCCAACCGCATGATCTCCCGCTTGCCCGCCAGCGCGGCGATGGCAAATCCGTTCCCGAGCGCTTTGCCGAATGTGGACAAATGCGGAACGACGCCATGAAACTTTTGCGCCCCGCCCAGGTGCCAGCGAAATCCTGTAATCATCTCGTCGAAGATCAGAACGGCTCCACGCTCCTCGCACAGGGCCTTGACGCCGCTCAGGTAGCAGGGCTCGGGCGGGACATCGGCTTCCGCCTCGAATAAAACGCAGGCAATCCGCCCGGGAAACCGGTCGAAAAGGTCGCGCAAACTCTCCAGGTTGTTGTAGCGGAACTTCAATGTCATTTCCCTGATGACCTCAGGAATTCCCGCATTCATCTGCATCGTTCCGATAAACCAATCGTCGAATGAATAGAATGGCTGATCACCGCAAATTGCGATCAGATCCCGGCCGGTATATGCGCGGGCCAGTTTCACGGCCGCGGTGGTGACGTCGGAGCCGTTCTTGGCAAACTTCACCATGTCAGCTCCGTCGATCACCTCCAATACCGCCTCCGCAAGTTCGATTTCGACCGCTGCCGGCCGGGTGAAGTTGACGCCACGCTGCATTTGGCGATACGCCGCTTCAACAACTGGCTCGTAGGCATGTCCAAGGGTGACGGCGCGCAATCCCATTCCGTATTCGATGAACTCATTTCCATCGATGTCCCACACGTGGCAGCCCTTGCCGCGCTCGATGAATCCCGGAGCCATTTCCGGGAACTGATCGTCGCCTTTTGCATACGTATGCGCTCCGCCCGGAATGAGCTTGTGAGCCTTCGGCCGAAGGGCGCGCGAATTCGGATAGTCCCGCTGGGGAGAGGGGGCTGCAACCGCCGGCCCGCCCGTTGGGTTTTCAACCTTGGCCACAACACGTTCCTCAGTTAAACGGCGGACTTAAGAATTACCTTCCGGGCGTAAAAGGCCTCTGCCAGACCGCTGGGGGAGTTCGACTCCATGCCTCTGATGCGCATCAAGCCCATAAATGTAGACCGGTCGAACCACTTCTTCGCTTGCTGGGACCCGAAGGCTTCAAACAGAATATCGACCTTGCGTTCGCACAGCCGCTCCTCAAGAGGCACAAAAAAGTTGGGACGCCCCAGATCGCCGTCCCACTTCGGGATCTCATACTCGAGGATCAGATGATTCCGGAAAGTATTCCAGGTCAACTCTGAAAGCAGCCGGTGATCCTGGTGAGCATCGCCTTGCCAGTGGGTAAAGACCAGGTCCGGATTCACCCGGCCCTTAAGTTCTTCGAAGAATTCCTTCACCTCGCTGCCGTTGTAAGGCAGAAATCCATCCCGGCAGGTTTTGAGAAGTAGCTCCTTTTCGCACCCGGCAGTGAACAATTCAGCGGCCTTCGTTGCTTCCGCCCCGCGGACTCCCGGAGCGCTGAAAACCACCCAGGAAAATTTTATGTTGGGAAGAGTCTTCTGAAGATGGAGCAGAGTTCCACCGCAGCCAATCTCGATGTCGTCCGCATGGGCGCCCAGGCAGAGTACAACGGTCTGACCCGAATCCTTCCCCGAAAGGCTCAGCCTCATCACGCCACGACCCGCGTCGCGGTTTTACCATTTTTCCACAAGCACCAGGGGGCCTCGCCGCTGGCTTCGAGCTCATCCAGGATCTGCTTGTCTCGAAAGGTATCCATGCACTGCCAGAATCCAGTGTACCGCATTGACCAGACCTTGCCCTCCGCAATCAAGCGGCGGAGGGGTTCGTAGACCAACTCCTCCTTGGGTTTTATGTACCGGAAAATGTCCCGGCGCAGCACGAAGTAACCGCCATTTACCCAGATGTCCGATTCCTTCATCGTCTTGATCGCCCGCACCGAACCATCCTCACTCATCTGGACCGTATCCAGGCTGCTGGTGCGCGGTTGTACGGATAGAAATGCTGCGGTGCCGTCGCGCCGGCCGAACTCGCCGATCAATTCGGGCAGCGGGTAATCCGTCAGGCCGTCGCTGTAATTGGCGAGAAAAACCTCATCCTTGCCGATGTGAGGCTCGACCAGCCGAAGCCGGTCGGCGATGGTGGAGTGCAAACCGGTATCCACAAAGGTTATCGTCCAGTCGTCGATGTCGCGCTGCGTGAATTCAAGCTTCCTGCCGCCCTGCGAAAAAACAAAGTCGTTGGAAACGGATTCTTCGTACTGCAGAAAGTAATCTTTGATGGAGTTTGCCTTGTAACCGAGGCAGAGGATGAACTCCTTGTGGCCAAAGTGGGCGTAATACTTCATCACGTGCCACAAGACGGGGCGCGAGCCGATGGTTACCATGGGTTTCGGAACGTCCTCCGAATAACCCCGCAAGCGCATTCCCGCTCCGCCGCAGAATAATACGACTTTCATATTCCCCCCTCACCGCCCCGCCTGCAGACTTGGCGCCGCGGCAGTCTTTGCGTATTGCAGCTCCGTGCCATCCTGATAAAGCGCAATCGCCTCCGCGGGCAGGTGGGACAGATCGGTCCCACGGAGGTAATCGCCCATGGTCGTGCCTGTACAAGCCGAATCAATGTTGGCAGCACCCTTTTGCCCCACGACGTCGTCCAGGTGAACGGTCCGAAAATCGATGCTGTAGCGAATCAGATTCGTGGTGTTGGGGACGGTGGAATGCAGATGCGCGGCCGAGAACAAGTATGCACCGCCAACTTTACAGACCAGCCGGATCTGCGGGTCAAGCTCCACCGGCTCCTCGGGGCGCGGCTGAACGCGCGTGTCGGTCTTGACGTGCTGGGCGGCGGAACTGCGGCTTTCCAGATTCCACTTGTGATAGTTGTACCCGCTTGAGCCGTTTTTCAAGGGTGTATAAAAGTACCGGGGATGAATCGCCATGCTGTTGTCCGGGGAAATGTCAAAAATGGGCATCCACCAGTTGATTTGACAGTAGGGCGCCGAATACCAAGTGTCACGATGGGGATGAAAGGCATAGGCAATCCCCGATTTCAGGTAATCGCCAGGAAATGCCGTGCGCATGCGCGGAACATCAAAATAGGTCTTTTCAAGGTCGCACCCCACTTCCTTCAGCATTCCCCGGATCAGCTCTTTGGATTTCGGGTGGTGGATGAACTTGGGCTTCAGGGCGGAAAGGATCCGGGCGCTTTCTTCCGCGGGCAACTTCTCATGGACGCTTTGCGGATCGAGCGAGCCAAACGCCTCAGCAATCAGCTCCTTTGCCAGATCGCAGAGTTGCAAGGCGCTGGGGGAGGGAGAGAACGTAAAAATCGATCCCGCGTAAATCTCCGTTCGCCTTTCGCCGTCGGTCTTCATGGAGTCGACAAAAACATTCATCAGTTACCTCCCCATCACGCGATTTCAATGGTGGGCACGAAGAAAATCAATATGCACGCCCGAACGCCGGCACTTCTATATGACGGTTGCCCTGGGGATGGGCACGACCAATTTACCGCCCCACTCCCGCACGTATTGTAACTGCTTCGAAATCTCGTCTTTCAGGTTCCAGGGCAGAATGACCACGTAATCCGGTTTAGTCTCGCTGATCCGGTCGGGATGATAGATCGGGATACGAGTGCCGGGCAAAAATCGGCCTTGCTTGTAGGGGCTGCGGTCCACCGTATAGGAGATCAAATCCTTGCCAATCCCGCAGTAATGAAGCAGCGTGGCGCTCTTCCCCGGAGCGCCGTATCCCGCAACCGACTTCCCCTGCCGGGCAGCAGAAATCAGGAATTCCACCAGGGCAAACTTTGTCTCCATCACCTGGCGCGCGAAGCTCTCGTAACCCTGCGCCGAGCCCAGGCCCGCTTTCCGCTCTTCGGCTACGACGGCCTCCACGCGGCCGGTTGTCTTGTGTGTCCCATCCTCGGCGCGGCAGGCAAAAACCCGCAGCGAACCCCCGTGCGTCGTCAACTCTTCCACGTCGAACGCCCTTAGCCCATGGGCCTGAAGGATCATCACCGTGGTCAGCATTGAAAAGTATGAAAAATGCTCGTGGTAGATTGTGTCAAATTCGTTGTGTTCAATCAGGCGCAGCAGGTGCGGGAATTCCAGCGTCAGGACGCCGTGGGGCTTCAGCAGAATCCTGAGCCCTTCAACAAAATCGTTCAGATCCGGCACTTGCGCCAGGACGTTGTTTCCCAAGACCACGTCGGCGTTGCGGCCCTCGGCGGCAAGAGTGTTCGCCAAATCTGTCCCGAAAAAACGGACCACGGTCGGGACGCCCTTTTCTACCGCCACCTTGGCCACGTTTGCCGCAGGTTCGATGCCCAGAACCGGAACTCCCCGCCGGACGAAGTACTGAAGCAGATACCCGTCATTGCTGGCCACTTCCACCACCAGGCTCTGCGCGTTCAGGCCAAACCGCGTGGCCATCATCTGGCAATAATTCTCAGAATGCTTCAGCCAGGAATCGGAGAAGGAGGAAAAATATGCGTAGTCGCTGAAAATGTTTTCAGGCGTCTCATATTCTTCCAATTGGACCAGAAAGCACTTCTCGCAAACATAAACGTGCAGCGGATAATAGGTCTCACCGTGGTTCAAATCGGCGGCTGAGGGATACGTTTCGCACAACGGCGACATTCCCAAATCTACAAAGGTCCGGGTGAGCGGAGCATAACAGAACCGGCAGGACTTGGTTGCAGCCTGCTGTTGAATTTCGGCTGTGTAAGTCGATGTCACTTGGGGTTTACCTGTTCGAATCGCTGAGAAATCAGACATTAACCGTCGAACCGGCAGGTTGCGCGCTCCAGTGCAGGGACGGATCCAATTTTCCCGCCTTCGTAAGGCGCTGAATGTGTTTCAGTCGAACGTAGCGGCCGGATTCCATGTCCTGGCGCGTAAGCCCGGCATTGCGATAGGCATCGTAGAGCTCCTGCGCGCCTTGGCGGGCCGTCCATTGGGGACGGAAGCCCGGCAACATGCGTAGGATTTTCTCGCAGGAGACGCGATAGCACCGCAAGTCAGGACCACCGCCCGGGGCATACTCCACGCGCGACCCGGGAACGACCTCCGCCACAAAGTTCGCCAGTTCGCGGATGCGATAATTCTCCGCGGTCATTCCCACGTTGAAAACCTGGTTGTGAACAACTTCGCGCGGCGCTTCAAGCGCCGCCAGGGCCGCCCCCACAATGTCGCGAATGTGTATGATGGGACGCCAGGGCGTACCGTCACTCTTGATATAAACCCTCCCCTGGGTGTACGCGGCCGCCACCAGGTCGTTCAAAACGATGTCCAGACGGAGGCGCGGAGAAACACCGTAGGCGGTAGCATTGCGCATGTAGGTGGGGCTGAACCGCTCGTCAGCCAGGGGCAGGATATCCCGTTCCGCCATGACCTTGGATTCGCCGTAGGGCGTTACGGGCTTCAGTGAAGCGCTCTCATCCAGAAAACCGTCTCCCGCCGCTCCGTAGGTGCTGCATGAGGACGAAAACACAAATCGGCGAACGCCGGCCTCCTTGGCGAGTACCGCCAGCCGCACCGAAGCATAATAATTGATGTCATAGGTCAGGTTCGGATCGATGTCACCCAGGGGATCGTTGGAAAGCGCGGCGAAATGCAGGACTGCGTCGAAACCTTCCAGATCCTGCGTTGTAACGTCGCGCAGGTCTTTGAAAATCTCGGGAATATTGGGAACGGGCCCCCCGAAATCGCAGCCCGCAAACAGATCCGAGTCCAGGCCCACAACCTGGTGGCCGGCGGCCATCAAGATCGGCCCGGCGATGCTGCCAATGTAACCTTTATGCCCGGTCAGCAATATTTTCATCAGCGTTCACCCTTTTTTGTTGGAGAGGTCCCAACCTGAAAACCCACGTCGATGGGACCCTCATTGGTTTTGGGAATTGGTCTTGTGCCGCGCTGCATCCTGCATTTTGGTTTTCACCCGATCTTCACCGGCAACGGAAAGCAAGCCCTTTTGGCAAAGCAGCTCGGCGGCCGCATGAATCCTGGAGAATACGATACCAGACTGGTCCGCGATGTCCAATAGCGAGTGCTGGCCGTCCGAGAGGTTCAGAACCCAAAGCCGGGCCATGATCTCTTCCCCGCCCGCCTCTGAGCCGTAAAGACCCCTTCGCCCCAACTGCGGCTCGCCATACGGAAGCGTGTTCTGGTAAGACTGATTGTTCTCAAGCACATCTAGAATGGTTGCGCAAACACGCAGAGAATTGGCAAGACTCGACGGCTTGATGAAGTCGAGATTATCGGCCGAGGTGTGATACTCCGGAAACGATCCCCAGACGCTGCGCATCAGGCAGCCAACCGGAAGGTTGAATCCCGGCGAGCAGTACTGCCGCTCATCGTAGCCATAGGGAGAGAACTCAAGAACCTTCGCGGGCTCCCCGCAATGGCGCAGGACGTGAGCGGCTGCGCGGTCAATTTCCGCGTTCCCCCGCCGGCTCTTCTTGTAGTGGAACCCGCCCGCATCGCCGATGCACGTGAGCACCAGGCCATGGCGAATCCGTCCCGCCGTTTCGCGATTCCGGGCCAGCCAGGTAATGGCGCCGATCGTTCCGGGGATGAACAGGAAGCGGTACGAATACCGAAGATCATGGCCCGCCAGATGTTTGGCCAGAAAAGTCGCCACCGTTACGCCCGACAGGTTGTCGTTCGCGAGTGAGGGATGGCAGGCGTGACAGGAAATGAGAATCTCGTCGCCAGAGCGCCCCGGCAAAAAGCATTCACCGTAAGTCAGGCAACCATCCTCAAGCGTCGAGTCAATGCGCACCTGGTATTCCCCGTCCTTCAATTGGGTCATCTGGCGGTGCGCCAGGCAAAAACCCCAATCCTCCTTGTAATATGAAGTACGATAAGGTATCCAATCGGGATATTCTGGTAGTGTAAACAGATGGGCTTTCAGCCTGTCGAGCGGCATCCTTTCGTCTATGGGAACGCTGTAATTCAGGACGTGCAGGTTGCATTTCTGGAAATCCACCACCCGTCTGCCGCCCACGTCCGCGATGTAAGCGTCGCGAATATTCCATTCTTTGGGCACAGTCCAATCGAAAACCTTTGTCCCGCTGGGGACATCATAGGCGTCAAGGGGAATGCGGGTTTCGATGCGCGCCAAGGTTTCTCGAATCCCCTTTCCGGTGATGCTTCGGCAAATCGGGAACAGGCTGGCAGCGAAATCGTGCATCTCCTGCCCGAGGTTTGGCCGCGCGGCCTCCTCCAGACCGTTGAACAGGCTCATCAGGCTACCTGAAAATCGGGATACGTGCCGTCCCGTTCAGAAATGACTTCCACTTTCGCCGGCCAGGCGATTCGGAACGCCGGATCGTCCCAGCGCACGCCGCGGGCCGATTCCGGGTGATACGACTCCGACATTTGATAGAAGACTTCAACGTCATCTTCCAGGGTTTGGAACCCGTGCGCGCAGCCCTCCGGCACGTAGAGCATATTGTGATTGCCGGCGGCCAGGCGCAGGGCGATCCATTCCTTGTATTTTGGCGATTGGGGGCGCAGATCAAGCACCACGTCGTAGATGGCTCCTCGGGTGCAGCGTACCAGTTTTGCCTCCGCATGCGGCGCCACCTGGTAGTGCATGCCCCGCAGAGTGCCCTTTCGCGACGTGACTGAGATGTTGCATTGCACCAATTTCGAGTTCAGACCATGCGAAGCAAATTCGCTCTGGCACCAGGCACGGGCAAAGAATCCGCGCTCATCCGCATGCGGTTCCAGCAGGATCTCGTACACTCCGGGAAGCTTCACCTCTTGAAATAGCATCGGGAAAACCGCCGGGCCTGACGGATCAGTGCAAAGGCGAAAAGAACCTGGACCGGATGTCATCAAGTGAGGCGGCGACGTAACCGTAGCCGTCCTCCACGACCGGCGGTGCGTCGTTCGGCCGGAGCAGGATGGCTGTGCCCACACCTGCCGCTTTGGCCGCCTGAATGTCGGAAGGGCTATCGCCGACCAGCATACTTGCGCCCAGGTCCAGATTAAAGTCCTCACGCCCGCGTAGAAGCATTCCGGGACTCGGCTTCCGGTCCGGTGAATCGCATTTATATTGGCCTATTCCGTGTTCGGGATGATGGGGGCAGTAGTAAACGTGAGCGATGTGAATGTGTTGCTCGCGAAATTTCTCAACCATCCAATTGGTCAGCTCCAGGAACTGGGCCTCCGTGAAGTAGCCCCTTCCGATACCCGTTTGATTGGTCACGACCAGCAAAAGGTAACCGCGATCCTGCGCCGCGCGGCACAAATCGAAAATCCCATTTTGAAAGTGAAAATCTTCCCGGCGATGGATGTATTCGTCGTAGAGATTGATCACTCCATCGCGGTCGAGAAAAAGCGCCTTTCTGCTCTGTTCATTCCGCAAAGGATCAATGCCCTCTCACTCCGGGATCCGCCCTGGCCGTGGATACAGAATTCCACATCCCTCTAGCTTCCGCTCGATTGTCTCATCTCGGTGAACAACTTGCGAAGAGACAGAACTTCTTCCCTGATGGTTGGGACAAGGAGAGAGAGCCCATAGGCGACTGCAAAGCCAGAAGCTGCCGCCAGGAGCTGGGGAATCGTGTCCTTCCGGGCGAATAAGTGCAGGGTAAATTCCCCAAAAACTATCCCCGCAAGGCTCAATGAAATCGGGCACAGCAAGGCTCCCCCCAGACGTCGCAAGGTCAACTGCGTGCCGCGGAAGGTATACCTGAGAATCCACGGAAGCATGGCGATCAAAACCAACGAACCCGAAAGTGCCACTCCCTTTATTCCGAAGGGCAAACCCACCGCAAAGCTGAGAATCACAATGGGTGAGATCACAATCATCATTTTCAGGAATTGCGCGGACTTACCCATGCTTACAAACAACCAGACCGTAGTATCCAGTAACACCTGCCCAATTGCCGATACGACAAGAATCTGAAAGACCGGGGCGGCGGCGACCCATTTCCTCCCCAGCAAGAGAACGATCACGGGGTCCGCGGTAACGAAAAGGTAGGCAAAGACGGGAGCACAAATCCACACCACCAGATTGACGGTTCGCAAATAGTATCGGGCAAGCCGCTCCGGCTCAGCCTGAATTCTGCTATAGGCGGGAATGGCCACGCTGCTTACAGGCGCATTGAGCTGGCGAACGGGCAGCATGAGGAGATTGAACGCCCTCGAGTAAAGTCCCAGGGGATTTGCCCCCCAATACCATCCAATCAGGACGCTGTCAGCGCTGCGATTCACGTTGTAGATCACGTATGAGGCGGCAACGTTCCCGCCGAATTTGACGAGTGAACCCACCTCGGAGGCACGGAAGTGCCTGCCCGGAATCCACCTGATCATCATCCAGGAGAAAGCCATCCGGCCAAACGGCCCAATCAGCGCGTGAGCGACCAAAGCCCAGTAAGCATAGCCTTTCAAGGCCAGAATGATTGCGACCGGTACGGCGAGTCCCACGGAAGCCACATCGCGAATCGCCAGCGCCACAAACCGCATCTGGCGCTTCAGAAGCGCGTCATGCTGCACGCGCAGGCCACCGAAAAGAAATATGAGTGACAGCGCTAAGGTAATGCCCTTCAGTCGAGGCTCACGATAAAACCAGGTCAGCACAGGAGCCAGAGACGCGGTGATGAGCATAAGCCCCACCCCGATCCCCACGTTGATCCAAAACAACGTGCTGACCTGCTCATGCCGGAGCTCGGGGTGCTGGATGGTTGCCTCGGAAAGGCCGAAATCGGCAAATGACTGGCCCAGCCACGTTATCGCCCACACCATCGCCACCAGCCCAAAGTCTGCGGGCGTCAGCAATCGCGCCAAAACGATGGTGGCTACCGACTGGATGACGAACTGGGCTCCCTGCGAAACCAGGGTTACAACGCCGCCCCGAACGGAGCGCCCTTTCAGGTCCGCGTGGAGGTGATCGGTTGTCAGAACCTCTTGTTGTTGTGTTTGGGTCGGCATTCCGGATCAAACCAGGTTTCTCAGACTGGAATCGGCGTGCAGTGGGTCATTCCCCATTATTCGTTTTCGTATGCAATCCGAGCAAATTTGCATAGGTGCTGGCGGTCATATTCCCAACCACTTCCCAGGAATGCCTTTTGGCGACGTAATCCCGTATTTCCTGGCGTCTTCTGTCCAGCGTCCCGCAGAGTTCACTCCTCAGATATTTCTCGATGGTTCCCGCCAAGTCGTCAGAATCCCCAGGCCGAAAGACGTACCCCGTCTTGCCCTCCACAATCTCATCTTTCAGGCTGCCCACGTCGGCGACCAGGGCGGGCAATCCGAAGTTGTAGCCAACAAACAAGACACCGCTTTGGAAGATTTCCCGGTAGGGCAGAACGAATGCGTCCGCAGCTTTGAAATAAACCTCGGTCTCCTCATCCGGGATGAATTCCGCCCGCACCACCACGCGCCCCTTCTGCACGTCCTCTCGAATCGATCTTTGAACTTCTTTCCAGTATTCGTCACACTTGTCCGGGGCCCCGGCAATAATCAACTGGCAATCTTCCCGCTGGGCGGCGACCTTGTGAAATGCCGCCACCAGGAATTCAAGCCCCTTGCGCGGAGCGATCTGGCCGTAAAAAAGAAGAGTTTTGCTCTCCTCGCGAAGACCCAACCGCTTCTTAGCCTGTGCGGATGTGAGGCCCGTGTTCGGGAGATAGTGATAGATCCCGAAGGGAATGACCGTAATCCGTGCCGCGGGCACGCCAAACGCCTGTATCAGCTCCATTTTCATTTTGTCGGTGTGTACGAAGATATGATCGGCAAGCCGGTATTGAATTCGAAGCGTCAGCCTGTTGATGAGCGTGTCTTTTGAATCCCTTCGAGCTTCATTTACATTATGGGCCGTATGCACAACCTTCTTCCCCATGAGCTTGTAATACAGCAACAGGAGGGTACGATCAAAAAACTCGAACTTATTATTCCATAGAACGTGAAAGATTCTGGGCTTGGCATTCGCCGCGTACCGAATCAACCTGACGTAGAACCTGAACAGCCGGCTCACCTTTTCTGTAAAGGCCACATCGAGCCGATTGCTGCCTCGAAGGTTAAGAAAGTTGACTTCGCGCTTGCTGCGGAACACCGGCAAGTCGAGGCTGTCGCTGCCAATCACGTCCAAAGCCACTCCTTTCGACAGGAGTGACGTCGCCAAGCCCTGAGTGTAGTGCGGGTCGCGGCCGCCGGTCAGCAAAGCGGCCATAATGCTGTTTTCCGGTTCTGCCATAAAAGGTGGAAATACCCCCGGGCTCTGAGAGTTCTAATTCATCTCCATCGAGGAGGTTGGAATCCCATTCTGGTCTTTGCGGGTTTCAAATTCAAAGAGGGCCTTGTCCCATCTTCTCATAATCGCCGCTTTGTACTGAGGAATGGTCATCTGCGCCCACTTCGCCGCTCTCCATCCCAGGAACGGTCTGATCCAGGCAAATTTCCACCGGAGCGCAGGAACTGTCAGGTTCCCGCCAAGCTCCCTGGCCAGGATCTCCAGTTTGGAAAGCAGGTCCAGGCGCTCTGGATAGAAGAAGAAGCTCCATTTCTGAAGGTAAGTCAGGCAGGCCGCACGCACGCGTTCGCTCTCCTCAAGCGAGCGGAGGTACTGGACATGGAGGTTCATGGAAGCAAACAGGGAGTCTTTCTTCTTGTTGGAGTTGCCGATAAAGCTGACTCGATTCATCCCCGTCTGCCTGTAGTAAACGCCCGCGCCCGGCACGAAGCGCGTGCCCTCGGAGGCAAGAAGCACCCGGCAGAAGTATTCTCCGTCCTGATCATGCCACAGGTCTTCCTTCCATGGACCGGCTGCCTCAACCAGTTCCCGGCTCGGCAGCCAGGTGGCGTTCTGCATGTGCAGATCTCCCCCCATCTTCCGCAGAAGCCACTCGACCGGGGTCAGGTCCTGGCACAGGGGAGTTTCGAAGTAGCGGGCGTTTCGAGTTCTGTAATAAAAGTACGCCATGGGTGAGGAGAGCAGAAGGCGCTTGCTGTCGCCTTCCCGCAATGACATCATTTGCCGCTCAATTTTTTCGGGCGCCAAAATGTCGTCCGCGTCCAGTTCCTGAATGTAATCACCCTCGCAGAATTTCAGTCCATAGTTGACCGCTGCGGAGAGGCCCCGGTTCTCCGTGGACAGAAGCCTGACCCCCTTCGAAACAAATCCCCGCACGATGTCGGGGGTGCGGTCTGTTGACCCGTCGTCCACCACAACGATTTCCTTGCGGGACCAGGTCTGGGCCACCGCGGATTGCAGTGTATACCCAACCCAATCTTCGGCATTGTAAGCAGGAATGATGATTGAGACCAAAGGCTTCATCGCTTGATCCTTTCCACAAAGCAATTCTTTTTCAGGTTAATCCATATTCCCTTTTGACCAAAATTCTATCGGGGTAGGCCAGAGCTTTTTCCAGAGCGTCAAGTGTTCACTTGACACTCGGTCCTTTTTGTTCGATAGTATGGGGCCAAGGCGGGGTAGTTGCCTGGAAGCCCCTCACGAGCAAGCAAGCGGGAATTGCCCGCTTGAACTTTCGAAATTAACCCGGCGCTTGCTTCGGGATAGCTCATCGATTTTGAAATTCATTTTCGAACAGGGGGGTTGTTGTGTCGAGAATCTTTATAAGGCTTTCGTTCGCGATTCTTTTGAGCGCGTGCTTCGGAACCACGGTGCGCGCAGTCACCATTGTGGATGCTGCGTCTTGCTCGTCCTCAGACGTGCAGACGGCTATCAATAACGCAGCGTCGGGTGACGTGGTGGTGGTGCCTTCCGGCAGTTGTACCTGGTCGAGCCAGGTAACTATAAGCGGCAAGGCGTTGACTCTCGCCGGCCAAACCGTATGCACCGGTTCCCCGCCCACCTCCTGCACGGATAATACGAATATCGCGTTGAACCTGAGCACCGAGGCCTTGAGTATTCCCTCGACTTCCGCCACCGATTTCGTGCGAGTGACAGGATTTACCTTCACCATAGGGGCCAATGACGATTCCCACGGCCAGATCTACTTTGATGGCACCTTCCAGACTGTCGGCTTCCGCTATGACCACAATCATCAGATTGTGAACACGGGAAATGTCGGCACCATCGCAATGGTGATTCTGGACGTCTTTGGCGTCATTGACCACAATGTCTTCGACATCCAGGATACGGATACATCGGACCACGACGTCGACGTCTATGGCGACTGGGCCTCCGGTGGCTTCGTGTCCTGGCAGCAACCGTCGTCGCTGGGCACGAACCAGGCGGTCTACATGGAGAGCAACACTTTCAACAACGCCAACCAGAACGAAGAATGCACTGACGGCTACGCGGGCGCCCGCACGGTATTCCGCAACAACCAGGTCAACAACATTTTCATCGGCGAGCATGGGACGGATACGGGCTCCTACCGCTCCACATTCTCCCTCGAGGTTTACAACAATATCTTTACCAACAATTCCTCTACAAATTTCGGCATGTTCCAGTCGCGTGGCGGCGTGGTCATGATTTGGGGAAATACCCAAAACGGCAGCGCCGTATGGGGTCCTGTTACTCTTCAATATTTCCGCCTGGCTTCGTTCGATCATGGAGGGATAGCCAACTGGGGCTACGTAGATGGAACGCAATGGCTGCTTGAGTCAACTACCGACACAAACCAGACTCAAGGAAGGACTAACTCCACCGATGGGCCCAATTGGACGGCCAACACGGCGTATGTAGACCTTGCTCCAATAATCCCCACTTCGAATAATTCGGGCGGGTACAACTACACCGCCCAGGGAGCCTGCGTAAGCGGAGGCAGCGCGCCGTCCTTCAACCAGACGATGGGGGGAGACACCACCGATGGCACCTGCACATGGTACAACGAGGGTGGGGGACCGGCAGGCTCGGCCGGTGCCTGGTGTGCAATCAACCGGGATTTTCCGGCGACATCCAATGCTGTGTGCGCGGCGCTTACTGCGGGCGATACTGCCACTACCTTCTTCGACGGTTCTGGAGCCGCTGGCTACCCTGCCAGAGACCAGCCGGGAATGACGCACAATCAGGTGCTGGCTGCGGACTACGAGTGGATCAACACTCCCGACGAGGGCTTTCAGAATCAGAGCGGCAGCCTGCTGGCCGCTAACCGTGATTACTACCAGTACACCACCAGTTTTACCGGCGCCACCGGTGTGGGAAGCGGACTGCTTTCGGCACGGCCGGCGACCTGCGTTCCCCAGGTTGCCTATTGGGCCACCGACCAGAACACCCTTTACAAGTGCGCCACCGCGGGCTGGACCGCTTATTATACGCCCTTCACTTTTCCTGACCCTCTCACCATCCCCGCGGCCGCCTCGAGCCTTAACGCGACCGCTTTCTGATCGCAACGAAGTACTGTGGCGCAGTGCACAGCCTGCGTCGTTCGGAGCATCAAACGTAGCAGACCGGAACATAGTCGGAGTGCCTTTTGCCCTGCATCGGCGGGCGCAACGGGCACTCCCGGGTTGGCCACTTGCTGCGATCCTCGTAAATGAAAACCTGATACTTTTCGGGGATGGAGTCGGAGGCATGAACCTCAACCCTGCCAAATTGTTCTTTATACCGGTCAAAATAGTCGGGGGCAGGGGCCCGCACGTGGCCGGCTTCGTGGGGATTGGGTTCGGAATATTCAATGGTCTTTTCGCAAACGATGGGCACGGGTAGTATCGCAATACCGTCACGGCCGAGTACCCTGCGAACTTCCCTGACCGCTTTTCTATCGTCGGGAATGTGCTCCAGCACGTGAGAGGCATAAACGAAATCGTACGATCCGTCCTTGAACGGTAGATTGGTTATATCGACCTTATGATCTACTCCTTCCATACATAGGTCGGCGGTTTCATACCGGGAAAATAGCCGGGAAAAGATGGGGGTCAGGAACTTTTCGGGAGCAAAATGGAGCATCCTCATTTGCCGCGAGTTCGTTTTTTCCAGGACGTTCTTCACCACCAGGTACTGGATTCGATGCCGTTCAAGCGCCCCGCAGGCAGGACATTGGGCGTGCCTGCGAGTACCGGCAAAAGAATTGTAGTCCGCGAATGGGCCGGTATAAGCGCAGATCGGGCACTCAAATTTTTCCTTGTTACGATTCAACGCCCTGAAAAGGGGCAACGGCGGTCGAAGCTTGTTTTGGACCCTGTGCAGAACCTCAACGCCTTTGAGCAGCTTTGAGGGCTTGCGTATTCCGTGCGCGAGCTTTGTTTTGCTTTCCATTGCGACTCCCTTTACTTATTCAGTGGAGATCCGCCATGCCCGAATGGTAAGGGGCATGCCACCTTCAGGCAGTTTGATGACCAGAGGGTTCCGGATCCCAAACCTCTGTGGGGCCTAGACGGATGTCGGCCGGTTCTTCCATGACGCTCCCTTTCACAAGCGAGGCAGCAGGTGCTCGCTGCCTTACTCGCCAAGGGACTGTCATGGCGACAGGAAGAAATGATAGCCACATAAAATGCCACTTGAACGCGGCCTCCGTGACGTTATAAAAAAGCGTAACGGTCCATATCGCCAATGCGAATGATGCGAGCGGCGTAAATGGCTTCAGCAATTTGCAAATTTTCAGGTAGCTGGAGATTAAGAATCCCACAAGAAATGTGAGCCCGATGACGCCCAGGTTCAGGTAGACCTCCAGGTAACCGTCATGTGCCTCAGCGATACTTCCGACGTGGGAGGCCCAAACTGTTGCCAGCCGGGAACCCAGCCAAAAACTTTCATATCCGGTCCCAATGATAGGATTGGTGTGCATGCTGAGCACAAGTTGCCAGATCTCGGTTCGCTCCGTGAACGTGGGGTCGCGACCCACTGCCTTCACCATCTCGGCGTTCAAATTAAGTCCGAAGGCAAGAATCGGATACAGACAAAGGCACAGGGGTATCATCGCCTTCAGAAGACCGGGATTCCGCTGGATCATCCGGGTGTGCGCAAGGAAGATTATCACGCAGGCAAGCCCAAAGCAGACGCGGCAGGTGGCGCTGTTGGCAAGGAGAAGCAATCGAAACGACAAAGCGAAAAATACAATGTTGACCAGGATGATGAGTTTCGTCCGTGACTTTTTCCGCTCGGACCAGCGCGCCACCGTGTCCCAGAGGAAGTAAATTCCGGCAACGAGGCATATGACTCCCAGGCCGTTCTTGCTGGTTGATGGGCCCACGAACATCGCGGCCCCGGTCCAGGGATTGAATTGCATCCCCTGAAGCGGATAATACTTGGCAAGCAGGAAAGAAAGAGGAATCATCAGATAACCTAGCCGCCGGAACACTGCGCGCAGAGCTAGTAATGGGTCCGGGTCCGTCAGGATAACGAGAATCACAAAATAGTGGCCCAGGTCGCGAAACCACCGCTTCAAGGCAATCAGCGTAAAGTCAGACCACACAACGCTGACCAGCGCGAAAACCAGATAGGCCATCAGCCAGGCATTTCGCCGGATAAAGCCGCCCCACTTAAATGACCGCGACAACAAAACACCGAAGGCCAGAAGGATGATGAGGGCGGAAATCATCCGGTCCATCGGATCCCCTTCTTGAAGCCCCTGCAAGGTCGACAGGCCGCCAGCAAAATTCATCCACTGAGTAGGAAATCGGGTTGCAACGATGAACATCCAGGCAATTGGCAGCCACAGCGCGAGCGAGGTCTTGGGCTCCTTGGCGGGGTCGAAAACCAGGAGCGTCAGCAGGAGGACAAACCACAAACCAAGTGCTACTGTAGGAGGCATGGGATAGATTCTGCCCTGGTCATTTGCTCCAGCAGGGAATGCATTCCCGAACTTTCAAGGGTAGATTAGAGGGACGACGGGAAGGTTCGATCTTTCCCGGTAATTTCGTAGCTAAACCTTGGCCGGGAAGACTTCCTCCGGCTGGAGACGTCCTCAGGAGAAAGGTGGTTTCTCCCCGCTCCCATCTCAAATCGAAGTTCGCTGTAGCCGCGAACACTGAGTCACTGCACCCCTTCTTGAATCGATCATGGGTCTCTATGGCTATCCCGCCCACATGATCTATCCAGGTTGCGGAGTTTTCGAACAGTTCCTTTTCTGCTCCCTCAACATCGACCTTCAGAAGGTCAATATAACCAATCCCATTATTCTCCATCAGCGTGTTCACGGTAATGCCCAGCACGGAGCAGCCATTGGCTTTCGAAACTCGTTGGTCCTCAGATTGCGTAACTTGAAATCCCCAAAAATCCCAAACGCCGTCCCTTGATTCAGAAAGCCTGAGTTCACAGTCCGCCTTCCAAAGCGCCGCTCGCACCGGGGTTATGTTGGAGTACGGGACTGTGTTTTTTCTGAGCATCTCGTAATTCGCCTTTTCAGGTTCAATTGCAAGAATCCGCGCTTGTGGATACTGGTTCGCGTACCACACCGAGGCCAGGCCAATGTTGGCCCCAGCGTCTACGATGATCCGGGGATTTATCGGGTAAGCCAAGGCATATTGAGAATCCAACAAGATTTCTGAAAACACCTCGATATCGGAAGTCCTTAGTCGCAAGTGAAGTGGATGGGTAATTCCTGGCAACTTCAATTCAACTTGGATCTGTTTCTTGAACAACCGGGATTTTAGTGTCAGAAAAAGACCGTGAATTCCGAACAGCCTATAGTGAGTTGCAGCTTCGCGGATAGCATTATCAAGCTTGCCTGCAATGGTTCTTGCGAAACTCACTATGGCACCTCCGTCGAAAGGGCGTTTGCCTAACCCGGCCCGACTTGCGAAGTGATGATTTGACTTGATTTAATGCCGCATCGGCAGGGACTGCGGCACTTCGTGTGCACCCTCTGCGCTCTCCGCGACGGGAGAATCCTGGTAGCGACGCAGACCGCCTCGTAGGATGTCGCCTTCCATTCGACGCTCATGAACCCTTAAGCGCAACCCGGGCACGCGGTCATGCTCGTCGGAACCGTCTGACGGGATGACCACCTCAGGGGCGGTTCCATCCTGCTTGAAAACGGCTGAGCGCCGCTTGCGGAACCACGCCACGGCCTGGCTCACCGTCGCAAACCAAACGCCGCGCTTCCGCAAATCTTTGAGCAGGTCGCCATACGCATCCCCCCAGAGCCTCTCGGGAGCGAGGCTGCGGTCGTGCCAATTGATCGTCAGGCATCCTTCATACCGGCTGACATTTTCAACCAGCTTTCCAAGCAATGCAGTCGCCTCACCTGAAGAAAGCCCCAGGTAATCCGGGTAAAACATTGCCGTATCCATGGCGTGCAACGGGAGTTCGAGCAATCGGTTTGCCCCAAGCGGCTTGAACACCTGTGTCGTGCCTGCCTTATATCCCACCGTCTGGTTATAACCAACCGTGGAATCGTAGGCGGCACCGGCCCCTTCCAAAGCTCGGGGCGATTGTTGGTCGTAGTACAGCCAGTGCATGCGGACGCCGGCACTCTGAGTTCCCGTCAGGCGTGCGATCTCATTCATTTCTTCCCGCCCGCTTGCCGAATCCAGCCAGGCGTCAATCCCATGAAGTCCAATTTCGCAGCCCGCGGCAATGAGCCGTTGAATCGTCGTTTCCAAATCCCGCGCACCATAGCCCGAAGCACGATAGTTTGGCGCTTGTCCATCCCGCTTGTTGCCCGGTCGCCCCTTGAAGGGAATGACGAAAAATGTCGACCTCAGTCCGTTTTCCGCCTTGAGGTAGCGATCACCAAAATTCCCCCAGAAGTCCTTTGCCACGCCCATATAGACGAAGGGCAGCTTCAGTGCGGCGCCGAAATTGGAAAGCAGATTACGCGCCGAGACTCTTCCCCGAAAAAAGCTCCGAATTGAACCGAGTGTCGCCCGATAAAGAAACCCGAACATCGTGCGATCGCATTTGTGCCGGCCGATTAAGGGGTGGTCCACGTCGTGAGTCAGGCAAACAATGAAGCGATGCCCCTCAGGAGCGGGTGGAATTTCATAAAGAGCAACGCCGCAGCCGGTGATGAGATCTCTCAGCAACTCAATGTGCATCTCAAGCGTTGGTTGTTGGGCATTGACAACGGGTTGGCCCTCCTCCAGCAGCTTGCGCACCTCGCCAAACAGGTC
Organism: Terriglobia bacterium; assembly: GCA_030040315.1. Classification (GTDB taxonomy): domain Bacteria; phylum Acidobacteriota; class Terriglobia; order UBA7540; family UBA7540; genus Bog-366. The sequence continues at coordinate 64,465 of JASHTY010000350.1, forward strand.
ATACCCAATGCGCGCGATGACCCTCCCGTTCCCGCGGCGCAGAAATCCCATGCATCCGTGCGTCTCTTCACCAGCAAGAAAGCAGTCTTTCTCGTCCAAAAAGGTGACCGTATCACCGTAGATCGGAATCGAGTTGCCCTGGAATGAGATCCTGCTTGGCCGGCTTAGTTGAGGGCCAACCCGGAAACCCATACTTTCATCGCATCGAGTCTTCGAGCCTGCGAAGCAAATTGCGACTCTGGCATTTCCTTCGGGCTCGCAGTCACCCACACAGAGAAGAACATCGTACTTCCGCCCGCGGCGGTAGAATTCCCACGGAGTTTTGAAGAGCTCAAAAAACTCGCAGATTAGATCCCTGTCCGTGACATCGCCGGCCACGCCAATCATTGCTCAGGGCTCCTAGCTCATCGCAGCCACAGGCGTTTCGTGAGCCCGAAGCCACTCTTCAAAAACCACAAGGCTGAACAGGATTTTGTGATTGTCCTGCCGGCCCGAGGAATGCTGATCAAGCAAATCGCGCACCGCATCCGGCCGCAAGTATTGATAGATCCTGGCGCTGGAATCATGGAGGGTGTCCGTCATTTTGCTGTCAATCGCCCCGCGAAACCACTCATCCACAACATTCACGGCGAACCCGCGCTTGGGCCGCTTCAAGATTTTCGGATCAAGGAAGCTCTTGCATACCTGCCGATGCAGGAACTTTCTGGATCCTTTCCTTACTTTCAGGCTGGCAGGAAGCCGCTCGACGTACTCAACAATTTCCTTGTCCACAAAGGGAACCCGAAGCTCAAGGCTATGAGCCATGGAAAGCTTATCGGCGTACATCAACAGCTCATCAGGCAGTGTGGAGCGGACTTCCAGGAACTGTAACCCGCCCAGCTCGTCGGTATCCGTCATGAGATCCGCCATGCTGGCCCAGCAATCCAGAATGGCATCTCCGGCAGTGGGCCCAAGCATACCGTCCCGGAACAAGCGGTCTACCTCGTCCCCCGGCAGGAGCGACAAAACATACTGATACCTTCTCATCCTGTCAGGTGTGGCCAGTGAGTGAACGCCTCGCTTCAGCATCTCATTTCGCGGTAAGGCGCCAATGGCTGAGGAAATAGGTGCGCGCACCCACTTGGGCAGCCGCGCCCAGTGTTGGCCATAGCGAACACCCAGGTGACGGCGATAGCCACCGAACAATTCATCCGGCCCCTGCCCGACCAGCGCCACCTTGACGTCGCGATGCGCGCGCTCGCAGACAAAATACATGGGAACGATGGAAGACGCGGCAATGGGTTCTTCCAGGCAGGCAACAATCTTCGGCAACGTCTCCTCAAAAGTCGCCCGGGAGATCGTAACCGGAGTGTGCTTGGAGCCCAGCATGCGGGCGGTTTCTGCGGCGTCGGCCAACTCGTCGTCGGCAAACGCCGAGCCGTATCCCACGGTGTAGGTGGGCCAGGAGCTCCCGTTCAGATTCATCAGTGAAAGCAGCAGCCCCGAATCAATACCGCCGCTCAGGAGCAAGCCTACGGGCACATCGCTGATCAACTGGCGCTTGATTGCACCCTTGTAGAGGGCGAGCAGCTCTTCCCGGGCCCCACCCACAGTTTTGGGCGGCGTGAAAGGCGTCGGCCGGAAGCGGTACCACCGGCTTACCTGGTAGTCTCCATTCTCGACGGTCAATTTGGTGCCTGGCGCAAGCTTGTGCACGCCTTTGAGAATCGTGAAAGGTGACGGTGTGTAGCGGTACCGCAGGAAAAGATTCAATGAGGTGGTATCGATCTCTGCTCTTTCGCGCATCGTAGCGCTGGCAGCTCGCATTTCCGATCCAAAATACAGCCGGTCACCGTCAATCCGGTAGTACAGCAGTTTGATCCCAAATGGATCGCGCGCCAGAACCAGCCGGCGCTTTCTGACGTCCCAAATGCCCAGTCCGAACATGCCATTCAGGCGGTTGAGCACCTCATCGCCCCACTGCTTATATCCGTGGATGATGACTTCCGTATCGGAACGAGTGCGGAAGACGTGGCCATAACCTTCCAGCTCGCGCTTGAGTTCCGGGAAGTTATAGATTTCACCATTAAAGACCACCCAGACGGATTCATCCTTGTCCGACATGGGCTGGTGGCCGCCCCCCAGATCGATGATCGAGAGCCTGCGAAACCCGAATCCCAGCGGTCCAGCGATGTAGAATCCCTCGTCGTCGGGTCCACGGTGGACAAGGGTGTTGGTCATCGCCTCGATGTCATGGCGCCGGACGGGCTCCGGATTCCCAAAGTTGAATTGTCCGCATATTCCGCACATAATTTGCAGTTACTTTATGGATTTAGCCGCGGAGAACTGAACAGATTCGCCTGCCTGTTCACCCTCGGGCTTCCTCGAGCTTTGCGAAAGCAGAAAACAAAAACTCCGAAACAACTGCGCCTGGGCCCAGCGATGCATGGGAACATTGTCCCAGCCAATCAGAAGTTTTCTTGCTCGAAACGACCCGTCGGCCTTCTGCCATCGTGAAAGCAGCTCCGCTACTACAGTTGACAGGGTCTGCTTAAGCGCCGGAAAGCGGTCGGATAGCAGCACACATAAATTGATGCATTCGGCACAATCATACAGCTCGCGACGATAAACGGTAAGGCGAGGAGCCCTCGAAAATGGCTTCGGCAGGGCGTCACCGTCAAACAGATTTTTCAGGTAATAGTCGACGCCACGCTCAAGGGCGCTCCTGGTGCAGGAAGACGGAGTAAGCTGCTCAATTTTCGCTAGTGCCTTCATCACAAAGCAGGTGTGGAAGTGGTCGACAAAATCCCGAACGGCATCCACAGAGTAGTACCAGGATCCGTTGGCGTTTTGAGAGGCCAGCACGAAGTTCAAATTCCGCTTTGCGGTGTCGAGATAGGCCGGCTCGGAAAGTTCGATGCCCGCCTTGGTCAATAAGAATGCACGATAGGCACTGGCATTCACGACACCACAAGGGTCATCCTGGGCAGGAGTGTAACCGCACGAGGACGCGTCAGGACCTGTTTCCATGTCCCGGTAACTTCGAAATCCGTGTTCGGCGATTGACCGCATCACTCCCAGCCATTTGGGGTCTTGGTCTATTGAATAAACCTGGGAAAATGCTTCGTAGACGTAAGGCAGCGTGGTGATAAGCGGGGTGTTTGCCCTCATCGTGCCTGTCCGCGTTTCCCAGCTAAATGGGTACCCCCAGCAGTAATCCGCATAACCCGGGCAGCGTGTCTCCTGAAGGACTTCCAGAAAGTGAACGGCGCGCTGATGGTACTTCTCGTCGCCATAAGTTTGCGCGAGAAAGGCAAATCCCATCGCATAGTGCGCGTCGGCAATCGGAAAACGTTGGGGCTTCCAGAAGAGCTTGCGTGCTGACGGCGCGAAAGCTTCGAAAAAAATCATAGGTGCGACGGCAAGCTTGCCCAACAGGGGCTTCCGGTAATACAGGGCCTTTGCGGCTCTCCCCACGTCGCTGGCGAAAAAGCTCTGGTGATCGTAGGAGGTCTCTCCGTACCCGTCGAGCCATTTTACGAAGCGGTCGACGGCTGGCTCTACCTCGACAAGGAGATTTCTCACCATATGTTGCTATAGCCCTCACGCGCTTTATCGGCCAGAAAGTTTTTCTCCGTAAATCATCCGATGCCACCCCCAGCGTCGCCCAATCCGGTACGCTACAGCCTTTGGAATGGCCCTTCCCAGGAACGACCAATGCTCGACATTAAACTCCCATACTTCTTGCCGCACGTTTTGAAAGTCCTTGAACAACTCCGCTGCCTCTTTGCGATTGTAAACGTCAGCGAGAGGGCAGAAGGGACCGTCGGTGTTCATGCTGATCCATTCTTGTTTGGAAATCTTCCCTTTCTCCTTCATGATCTTCCGGTGCCCTTCCAATTTCCAGCGATCGAATCCCGTAACAGCTGAGATGAGCCGGGGCATAAAGCCCGGGTAGAGCAAACCTCTGAACAATTTCCGCAGGAACATGATCTCAACGTAATAATTTATGGAACTTCTATTGTAAAGCATTACATTAAAAGTGCCCCCTTCCCTCAGCACCCGGTGAACTTCCCGGACAATTTTGTAAGGGGCAGGTGAATGGTGGATCACGCCAAAGCTATACACATGGTCAAAGCTACGGTCGGGGAACGGCAACCCCGCCTCGGCGTTTGCGACTTCAAACCGACCGGGCACGCCAAACAACTCGAAACGCTCCTTCGCAAGCTCTATCGAGTGAGCGGTCAGATCAACGCCAGTGTAGACCGCCCCATTTTTTGCAAACTCCAAACCATCCGTAGCAATTCCACAACCGACTTCAAGAACCTCCTTCCCGCGAAACGAACCGAATTTCGCCACGGTTGGCACGTGCCATTCACGCAGACCGTACCGTTTTTCCGAGATCTCTTGAAAATAGCGACGGCGGTCTTCCGCACTCGATAGTGTCGATTGGCATGGTCCGCTATTCCAAAACGTTCGTACGTCATCTACAGTTGGCATGATGTCTACCTTTCTCCTTATTGACTTTGTTTTACGCAAAGGTCTAACGAGACTGAGGGATGAGAATTGACGCTCAGTCTTGGGATTGCATTCCTAGTCGGCGGGTAAATACGTCTCCACCTTTTTCATCCGAATGAGCGCACCAAGGATCACCCGCAGCCTCTCCATCTGCTCCCGGCGGTGAAAGCGGATGAGTTCGCGAGAGACCGGTCGTTCCATTCGGTTGGCGGCGGCCCAAAAATAGCCGAACAGCAAACCCAGGCCGCCAATCAGCATCGGCCTCTTCGTCATTCGGTAACCAACACGAAACAGCTCCCAGATTGGTGACCCCCCAAGGAAGTAGTCCTTTTTCCCATAATCGAACGCAGCGCCCACCTCGCTCCTCTCAGCGGTACCCATGACCCGATAGTGGTGGAAACGCCTTTCAGGAAAATTCCTTGTTTTCCATCCCTTCATCCGCGCAGTTGTAACCGCAATCCAATCAATTCCGCCGGCGGGGTTTGGTCGATAGCCGCCAATATCCTTATAACATTGATAGCGAAAAAGCTGGCAGGCACCGTGCACCGATCCTTGGCCCTCAAAGCTATCCCGTGTCGAGTCCCAGCCCTCCTGAGTATATGCCGTTCCGCCAACCCCCAGTGTTGGATCACCCAAGAATTTGCTTATGAGAAACTCAAAATGGTCAGACCCAAATGAAATGTCCGCATCCAAATTTCCGATCAACTCGAATTTGAGGGATCGAAGACGCTCCAATCCATCATTAAAGGCGTAAACTTTTCCAGCAAAGTTCCGGTTTTTACGCGGTGGGCGACGAACAAGCTCGATCCAAGGATATTGGTTCCCATAGGCCTGAACAATCTCCGCCGTTCTGTCCGAGGACCCATCGTCCACAATCACCCATTTGAGAGGAAGCTGGGTCTGATGAATTACCGACTCGATGGTTTTTTCGATGAAAGCTTCCTCATTCCTCGCCGGAGTGACGAGGACGTAGGACAGGCCGGAGTTGTTTTGATTCATTTCAATTCCCTCTTGATTCGCGGGCCGGACCAGTGCCGCATGACCTGGTTTGACTTCAACTTCATAACGCGATTTGCTGATTCCATGGTATTCGGCGAAAGCAATGGCAGCCACTTGACCGCGGTCAAGTGTAGAGGCCACTGACAAGGTTGACCAACGTCCGCCGTTCCTCGTCCCAAGTATGCGCCAGGAAGACCTTCTGACCCCGTGCAGCGGTTTCGACGGCCTCCTTGGGATGCGAATAGGTAAAGATGATTTTTTCAGCCAGCTCTTTGGCGTCTCCCGATTCGAATAAGAACAGAGATTCCGCGTCGAAGTAGTCCAAAATGCCGGGTGTCCTGGGGGCAATGACGGGCTTACCCTGGGCCAGATACTCGAAGATCCGGGTGGGGGTGTTGATATCCGCAAAGGCGCTACGATGGTTGGGAATAACTCCCACATCGCAGGCTGCGATTTCAGCCACCAGATCTTCCAGCCGCCTGGGGCCGAGAAATTTCACCCGTTCCTCCACACCCTTCTGACGAGCCACGCCCAACACTCGTTCCAGAAAGGGGTTCTTGTGACCAAATACCCGAAGCTCGGCAGTAGGAATGGCGTCCCGCACCAGCGCGAGGGCCTCCACCGCAAGATCCAAGCCGTTCCTTTCAACTAAGGAACCATGATACATGATCACAAAGGGCCTGGTCGCGGCATCCGCCGCGGGATTTTCCAGTCCCGCCGCCCGAAACGAGAAGATCTTCCCATCGGGGGCGTTCATCACCACGCCGATCTTTTCCGCAGCGCAGCTTCTTGTCGAGAATAGGCGTCTGCAGGCAATATTTACTGTGAGCACCAGGTTTGCACGCGCGATGCTCCACTTTTCCAGCCATCGGATAAGTCGAACACTCAGGCTGTTCTCCCCGAGGTTGAAAATGGTGGTCATTAATTCGGGCATCGGATCGTGTTGGTCCAAAATCACCTTTGCGCCCAGCAATTTAGGCACCAGGGCGCTGATGACCAGAATGTCGGGCATGTTGTTGACATAAATCAGGTCATAGCGCTTTCGAAATGAACGCCAGGCAAAAATTATCGATGAAATGATGATGAAAGCAGAATACTGGTAGAAATAGACGAGCTTGCCGCCCCGCTGTTTGGCAATGGGAACGCGATAGACGTCAATCCCGTTGAGGATTTCGCGCCGGGGAGCCTTGTCCTCACCAATGCATATCAATTCCACAGCCATCCCTTCGTTGAGAAGGGCATTGGTGGCGCGACGAGGGCGGGGATCAAATGGGTAGAGGGAGAATGTAACCATTCCGACCCGTTTACCCGCGAGCGAGGGTCGGGTCGAGGAGGCCGGGGACTGGGAATCCGAGGGGAGGGACTTGGACAGGTGGTTAGACTGGGCGGACGCGGTGCGACCGGCGCTAAAATGAAGGCTCGGGGCGATGTCGTTGGTTACGTAATGCCATTCTCCTAACGAGTATCGCTCCTCTTGTCTTATTGCTCGCGTGTTCCAGCAAATATCCATAAAAAAAAGTCAGGCGCGTATAGTACTCCTTCATTTCAGCCATCGGGCGAAGATTGAAGGTTGCAGCCGCAGAAGCGATTCACGCAGAAACTTCCGGATTCAGAAGCTCGTCCCTAACCTCTCACATCCGCGGTAACAGCGTTGGCCTCCAATTTGGCGGCTTCGCGGGCTATTTTGAGGTTGTTGGAGGCATGGACCGCTTGAATCACGACCGTCTGGTCAAAATCGCTCAGGATTTCAATATTGGGCATGACGCAATGGCCGCCAATGACTCCCGGGAAGAACTTCGTTGAAGGCAGGTACTTGATCTCTTCCCAGAATGCGCTGATCTCGTTGTAATTCTGTCCGGTCTGGTCGCAATACCTTTCGACTTCCTGCGCCCATGCGATCAGCACCCCGAAATAGGTTGTCTCGGTGAGTTTGGCGAGTTCCGTCGCCTCAGGAGACGAAAGCACTCTGGTTTTCATGCCTACGGATTCAAAATGCCGCGCGGCCAATTCTCCCGTGGCAGCGTCCAGGGCACCGACAAATTTCGTATATGACAGCATTTCTGAAACCATGCGGGCGTGTTTTCCCCGCACCGGGCTGTTCACAACCCGGCAGCCGGAGCGCTCCGCAATCTTTCGAGTCGTGCCGACGGCCACCGTGCTGTTGATTACGGTGAGAGTGGGATTGAACATTTTGATATATCGGACGGTCTCCCCAACGAAATCCTTGATCCCGAATGGGATGCAGATGTGCATCACGTCGGCCTTTTCGACGCGATCGGGCGGTGCGATGTCAACGCCCACGGCATCATGATGCCTCGAAACAATCTCGAAGAGGGGCTTTCCGACTTCCCCCATTCCCACCACTGTGACTTTATCTTTGTTCGTCACGGACTAATTCCTCCTCCAGCAAGAAATTCAATTGCCTATGCATCAACGCAGCAGTACCTCGCGGTGGCGCATTAGCAAGATGACTCCCTTACATGCGTGCAGAGCTTACGAGCGACCCGCAGTCGGCCAAAGGCTGGGAATTCACGTTATTTTTAGCGCGAACCGATTCCAACACCTGCTGTGCGACCGACTCCTGGTGGGCGCGGGTAAGCCCTGGGAACATGGGGAGTGAAACGATATGCGCAGCCGCCGTTTCCGCGACCGGAAAATCCCCGGCACGATACCCGAGATTCTTATATGCATTCTGCAAATGAAGCGGAACGGGATAGTGAATTCCCGTGCCGATGCCGGCGTCACCCAGGTGTTTCTGCAGTTGCTCCCGGTTCTGAACCTGGATGACATACAGATGAAAGACCGCTCGGGACCAGGAAGGCTCAAATGGAACCTTCATGAACTCAGAGGCCGCTGCAAAAAGTTCCGCATATCGCGACGCGCATTCCCGGCGCCGTTCGTTCCATTCGGCCAGGCGGCGCAGCTTGACGCGCAAAATGCCGGCCTGAATCGAATCCAACCGGCCGTTATAACCCTCCATATCGTGATAGTACTTTTTGGCCTGCCCGTGATCACGCAGCGTGCGCACTTTCTGGGCAAGGCGGTCGTCGTGCGTCGTAACCGCCCCGGCTTCCCCGCATGCTCCCAGGTTCTTTCCCGGATAAAAGCTGAAAGCCGCGGCCAATCCCATCGAGCCGGCCTTCCTCCAGCTATTCTCCCGGCGCGAAAAATACTCAGCCCCGTGCGCCTGGCACGCATCCTCAATAACCATCAGATGGTACTTCTCCGCCAGCTCCAGAATAACGTCCATGTCTGCCATTTGTCCGTACAGATGAACTGGCACGATGGCTTTGATTGCGCGCCCGGTCTGCTTGTCGACCAGTTTGCCGTTGGCGTCGTTTTGGCTACAATGCAGTGCCAGGTATTCCGCCAGCTTCTTCACATCCATGTTGTAAGTCTGCTCATCAACATCCACAAAGCGGGGAAGCGCCCCGCACTGGGAAATCGCCTCGGTCGTCGCGATGAAGGTGTTGGGGACGGTGATGACGGCATCATCGGGACCCACGCCGGCGGCCATCAGGACAAAGCGCAGCGCATCGGTTCCACTGCCCACTCCCACGCAGTGCTGGGCATCGCAAAACTTGGCGAAAGATTTTTCAAAATCCTCGACCATGGGACCGCCGATAAATCCGGCCGTCTCGAGCGCGTGTGAAAACACGCCCACCAGCTCTTCTTTCAACTCCTGGTGCGGAGAGACGAGGTCGAGAAAAGGAATACGGTTTGATTGCATTAAGCTACCTCCATTTTTTTGGTGCTTCGTAAAACTCGTGCGGGATTGCCCGCCACGATGGTGTTGGCAGGCACGTCCTTCGTAACCACGCTTCCCGCGCCCACGATGGCGTTTTCACCGATGGTCACGTTGCAAAGAATGGTGCTTCCCGAGCCGATGGAGGCGCCTTTCTTAACCAGGGTGGTTTCCACTTTCCAATCCGCCTCGGTCTGAAGCGAGCCGTCGGCGTTGGCAGCGCGGGGATAGGTGTCGTTGATGAAGGTGACTCCGTGCCCCACGAAAACATTGTCTTCGATCGTCACTCCCTCACAGACAAAGGTGTGACTGGAAATCTTGCACCGCCTTCCAATCTTGGCTTTCTTCTGAACCTCGACGAATGCCCCGATCTTAGTCTCGTCGCCGATCTCGCATCCGTAGAGATTTATGAACCGCGAAAGCTTGACGTCTTTTCCCAGCCGGACGTCCGGCGCGATGCTCAGAAAGTCACTCATATGCGCACGAGCCTCCCACGGTCGCGGATGGACTCATTCGCAGCTTCCAGCATCTTCACAACCTTCAACCCAGCCTTACCGTCATTGAAGGGCGTGGTGCCTTTGTTGATGCAATCGACGAAGTAGTTGCACTCGGCCTTCAAGGCCTCCGTCTGTTCAACACGCGGCGCCCACATGTCGCCGGAACGGTAACGAACCAGCAGGTCGTACACACCCTCTTGGTTGGTAATCTGAACTCCCTTGTCGTAGACCTTCACCTTTTCGTCCGCTTCCAGGTCGTTCCACACCACCATGCGCTTCTCTCCTCCAATCAGCGTGGTGCGGACCTTTACGGGCGAGAGCCAATTGACGTTGATATGGGCAATGATGTTGTTCTGGAAATATATGGTGATGTAGGCCATGTCTTCATGGCCATTCAGGTGATTCTGGCCTGTGGCCACGATCGCTTCAACCTTGTCCTTGATCAGGTAATCCATAATGGAAAGGTCGTGGGGGGCAAGGTCCCAAATCACGTTGACATCGTGCTGGAACAGCCCCAGATTCACACGTGTCGAGTCATAGTAGAATAGCCTACCAAGAGCGCCCTCGTCCACAAGTTCGCGGATTTTCTTGACGGCGCCGGTAAAAAGGAAAGTGTGGTCCACCATCGTGCGCAGGTTCTTCTTTTCGGCCAGTTCAATCAGTTCTTCTGACTGTGCGACGGTGGAAGTGAAAGGCTTCTCCACAAACACGTGCTTGCCGTTCTGGAGCGCCGCCTTGGCCAACTCGAAATGAGTCCATACGGGTGTGATCACAGCGATGGCATCAATGTCCGGCGAAGCCAGGGTCGCTTCCACGTCCGACGAGACCTGCATGGTGGGGTACGCATGTTTTACCCGGTTAAGAGCCGCAGCGCTCTTGTCGCACACCACCGCAACCTCGCATCCCTCTGCGGTGTGGAAATTCCGGACGATTTGTGGTCCCCAATATCCGTAGCCGATTATGCCGATACGCACCATAATTTTTCCCTTAGACCCTTGAGGTCTCCCCTTCCGAAAGAGTTAGTAGGCCCCGGTTCCCTTCAGAACTGCACCAGGGGTTCGCAAAAGAATCTTAATGTCCAGCCACGGCGACCAGGTTTTCGCATAGCGCAGGTCCAGGCGTACCATTTCATCGAACTTGGTCCGGCTCCGGCCTTCCACCTGCCACAAGCCGGTGATTCCGGGTTTGGCTTCCAGGAAACGCCGCCGGTGCCAGATTTCGTACACCTCAACTTCATAGGGAATAGGAGGACGCGGCCCCACCAGTGACATCTCGCCTTTCAGCACGTTGAAGAATTGCGGAAGCTCATCCAGGCTCGTCTTGCGGATGAACCTGCCCACTGGCGTGATACGAGGATCGTTCTTGATTTTGTAAACCGCCGCGGATTTTTCTTCCCCCTTCCCGGAATTCTGACCGGAAATAAGCCGGTGGACGTAGTCTTTATGGATCTTTGCATCGTTCTGGAAATACATGGAACGGAACTTCAGAAAGGAAAAGTGTTTGCCGTACTGACCCACACGGTCCTGTCTGAACAGGATCGGCCCCTTGGAGCTCAACCGGATGGCGATGGCAATGATCGCGAAGATGGGCGAGAGCAGGGCCAGCGCCAGCAGGCTGCCCGCCACGTCGATGGACCGCTTGATCATCCGCAGGGTTGTGGAAGCATGATGCCGGGTCAAAAGATCCGGATAGAGACTGATATCGGTCGAGCGCTCGCCGCCCTTTCCAACCTCCATGTCGTCAGGAAATACATGGAAAGTAATGTGAATTGACTCGATCTGATCCTGCCTGAGCCGGCTCTGCAAGGCCGCGCCCATGCGGGAATTCAGCGCACTCAGGATCGAAGCCAAATCGCCTCTGCCGATCTCCGTGCAAATCACGCCGATGACGGAACCGTCCTCGTACCAGCCGTGCAAATCGGTTTCGCGCGCGGCATTGGAAAGCGCCTCGGTGATTCCCTCCAGAACCACCTCTCCGCGCGTTGTGTCGAGGACCCTTCCGACGTGGAGCAGCATGAGCACGAACCTTTGCCGCGATCGTTCGCTCCTTTTGCGTTCGATTGTCAATACCCTGCGGAACAGCTCCTCCGAAACGAGTGTGAATCCGGCGTCGTCAATGTCGGCTTCCAGCCTTTCGTGAGCGAACGACACTCCGTTTCCGGCAGCTTTCCTCCAGGGCCTCTTCGAGTGGAAAATCTCAGCGATCATCTTTGGTTCTCCTATTTCACCGGGGGGTTGACAGATTGAGCGAACATCCAGAATTAACGATTAAGCATTGGTAAATTTTCGAACCTGCAGTCCTCCCGCAGGGCTAATGAGTGATTGGAATCGGTTTGAGCCGGAAGTCGATCGCCAGGGTCACTAGATTCAGATCAAAGTTCTGCCCAAAAGGCAAGGTTCCCGAAGTCAGTTGGTGGGAGTTTATGTAGGAAATCCGCACGGAGGAGTTCTTGCCAAACGAACGGGCGACGTCAAACTCTCCCTGTATTGCCTCTGCCCGTCCGGAACCGATTTGCGGCTCTTCGGTGGTGATACGGCTCCCGGAGGCCCGCAGATCGGCTTCCCATAGTCCCACCAGGCGACGGCGAAGCCCAACCATCGCCGTGTTGTATTCCACCTGGCCGTAAACACCTCCGCTGTCGGAGACTCGCCTTTGCACGGACAGGTCCACGGCGGTTCTCCTGACTGCCTTGGTAACGCTCCCGCCGCCTGCCCATTGGGTGCTTCGTGTTGCGCTTACGCCCGCCGACTCGCCAAAGGTGGTTACGTACTGGCCACCGCCAAAGAGCGAGACCGTCAGGCTGGGCTTGAAATGCGATTGGAACGCCAGCAACGCGCTTTCCGTCTGGTATCGTTGCAGGCCGCCCACCACACTGCCCCCCCGATACGTGGAATCTTCATGAAGCAATTCGAACCCCACACTCGTATGTTCGGTCACAAGGTGTTGATACTGGAAGCCACCGGTAGCCTGGCGTCCGTTAAACAAGGATTCCCCTGCCGTCTCCTGGTTTGAGAACTCTTGCGAATTGTAATTGCCCGTGAAGGAAATTGATGACCGGTTGCTCTTCACGAATGTGATGTCCATAGCGCCGGCATTCGAGAAGGTTCTGGATGTAGTCGGAAAAATCGATTGGTTTGGGGAAGATGGCGAGCTGATACCCGAAGAAATGGGCTGTCCGGCGACCGCTTGCAGAAGGCCATTCTGGTAGCTGGTCGAATCCGACATCATCAGGACCCACCGAGGACTGAACCGGTACTTCAAATCCAGACTTCCGGTGTGGTTGAGGCGGTCATATTCATCCGTATGATCGTAGATATAGAAGCTGGGCACATAATTGAAGTTGAATGAAGAATTCTCAGTTTGCCGCGTGAAGGCGAAAATGGAAGTGAATGAGAGGCCTTCGTCTCGATCCCGAGTTGCATTGGTCATGAACACGTTGTCGTTGTAAAACGTCGTGGCGCCGAAGCCGAGCGAAAGTTGATTGGCAGGGACTTCCTCACCCGCAAATCGCAGAGGGGCTTGCAGCCCGTTCCCAATCGCCACCGGAGAAATCATCGAAGGTGTCGTACCTGTCGAAGTCTGTGCTCTAATGCCGAAGGGAGATAGCATAATTGTCAGCGCAAACAGGATGATCTTCTTCAAATCTGGTCTCCGAACCCGGCCCTCTGCCGCTACCCCGTTCCTTTTCATCTGCGGGAGCGGCGATTCACTGATAAGCAGCTAGTGAACCTGGCCTCCTCGGGTCATGCGATAACTCCGTATTGCCACCGCCATGGTGTTGGGAAGGCCCGCCAATGGGTTCTCCTCCGCACGGACCACAGTCCCTTTGCAAACGATCTCCCCGCGCCCTTCCCCGAGGACTGAAACGGGCAATTGGAATCTTAGTTCAATCAAATTCTTGGGCTCTAAGGAGGCCTCCGTCAGCAGCAAGACCCCGGAACGGCTGATGTTCTCCGTCTTGCCCATAAGCCACTCCGGGCGGTTGGGCTCGCGGTATCGAACAGGAATGCTAATCGGAAAGCGCTCGGCCCTCGGAGTTCCTTTCAGGACCAGGTTCGGGTGGGGATCAGTCATGGCTATATTCGCGAAATACCTTTCTAAGTTACAGGCTATTTCGCGTCTCCTTCTGTATGTAATTTTCCCGGGGTAGATTAGCTACTGAGGTTGCCTGTCTCCTGGCTGGATTCAAGTACCTGGAATTCGTTGAGGTTGTTTGATTTGGGATTTTCATCACGCTGGGTGGAAACGCTAACGCAGCAAAATCGCACAGCTCCGCCCTGTGACTTACAGCACAACCTTGCCTGTAAGCCCCTTTTTCTACCGAACGCAAGAAACAAGGCTTAAATTTACGACCCTTTGCGGCGCAATGGCTTCTGAGCGTTGGGAGCGACTTCCGCTGCCGGAGATCACTTCGCTTCTCACTTCCACCATTGTCTGCGTCAGCATCAGATCAAATCCGTGTCTCGTGCAGTGCCATCCGACCACTTGAAATCCACAGACTGCCCGTATACGTACCCAGTCTACGGTATTAAGAAAAACTGACAATAGCCCGATGGTACGGTCAGAATGGGACTAAGAGCCTATACGAGCTTGGCACTGGGGTACTACCCTCTCAGGTAGGTTAGGCCCTTTTAAAACTTACGTTTACGGGCATCATATCCACCCTTGGCAACATCTGGTTGGCACCCTGGTCGGGTTCGAGGTGCTATACGGCCCCCACCACCCCTCAAAGCACCTTCAATGGGACTGTATTTCCTTCGCCGGAGATGTAAGGTGCCGGGTTTCCAACGCTGTAAAGTGGCACAATGTCGGAATCAAACGAAGCTCACCCTTTCTGGCCATGGGGCTTTACGTACCCGTAGTATTTCGAATACACCCGATCAATCCCTTGGACGCCGTTCAGAATAACGCCCAAAATGTGCTCCATCCCCAAGGTTTTTGCAGCTTCCTCGATCGCCTCTCTTGGTGTCTCTCCCGCTCGAACCACCAGCAGGGTCCCATCGCACGAGGCCTTTAACGCCAGGATTTCTGCCATGGGCGTGGTGGGAGGGGCATCAACCAGAATCCACCTGAACGTACCCGCCAGACCCTCAACGAATTGGGAAGGAAGCGCAGACTGGAGAAGATTGCCAGCGTCAGTAGGAGTGCCCGCGGGCAAGAGGTAAAACCCAAGCGGATCAATCCGCCGGATGGACAGCATCGGATCGCCGTGTTTATCCAGGCATTCGGTCAGCCCTGGCCAGGAGTTCAATTTCAATTTCTTAAACAGAGATGGCCGATAAACATCCGCCTCCAGCAGGAGCACGGAGCGTTTGCCCTGCTCCGACAACGCCGTGGCCAGATTCAAGCTCACGGTACTCTTGCCATCGCCAGGCAACGGGCTGGTAATCAAAAGGCTCTTTATTTTCCGAGCAGCTTGCAAATGCCGAAGGCGGACTTGTATCAGTCTGAATCGATCTGCGCCGGCACTGCGCGGCTCGGTGTGTACAACAATTCTGCTCTCAGGAAGTACGGAGATGGTTTCCACCGGGAAAGGCAAGAACGCATCCGACCGCTCCAGTCCCTTTAGAAACTCATCCGGCGAAGTAGAGAGGATGTCATCCTTCTCAGCCTCGGCATTGAATACAGTTTTAGACAAGGGATCAGATTCCTTTCCTCTTTGACTCGGTATCCGTTCAGCGAACGCCAACGTCCTTACCCCTTTCGATAGACCCAGAACTCAGAGGCACAAACCAACAAGAACATGGCAGTACCTACCAACCATTCCACAACATGGATTCTCGACTTCTTTCGCACCTCCGCCTTGGTAACAAGCGCCGGCAAACCCACCATGAGGGGGAAGGAAAACAAACGCGTCAGATCCCTCTCGGTCAGCAAGGAGTGATCCTTAAAGGCAAGAAGAAAGACCAGGGCGGAACCCAGAGCCAAGCCTGCGGCCAGACCGCCCAGCGCAACGGCAATGTGGTTCGGCCACGCCGGCTTGGTTGGGAAACTGGGCTGGTCGATGGTCCGAAATCGCTCGCCTTGCTGCCGGCGGTCGAGATCGGTGGCCAGTTCGGAAGCGGTTTTTCGGCTTAGCAGGTCATCATAGTTTTTCTTTGACAGGTCGTAGTTGCGATTCAATTCTGCAAGCTGTTGTTCACGAACCGGGGTCAAATTCAGGCGATTACGGTATTCAGCTATTTGTGCTTGTAGTTGTTTTTCAAGGGTTTCGTCGTTCTGGATTTCCAGGCGGTTTGCCTCCAGTTTGCTCTTCAATTGTGCGATCACCGTATTGTTCTCAGAAAAATCTGCGGTTTCAGTCGTCCCTTTGCTTGCATCTCCGGCATCGGGTGGGGGGACTTTTTTCTGTGCGGCCGCCAGCAAATCCTCCGATTCTTTGATCTCCTCCTCGATCTTGACGACGTCGGGATACTTTTCCGTGTAGCGGGCTAGCAGTTCGGCCCTCTGGCTTCTCAGGTCCACGAGCTTCGCCTTGATGGTTTGGGTCGGATCCACAACCGTGCCCGAAAGGCCAGGAGTCGGAGCCCCGGATGCAGCCAGGTCCTGGTAATGTGTCAAAAGCGACTCCATGTAAGCCCGGTCCTCACGTGCACGGGTGAGGGAAGCCTGGTCATTCTGAAGCTGCATCTGATAGCCCGTAAGAATCCCCAGATTTCCCTGCTGCTGTTCCGGCAGGGCACCGAGGTTGCTCATTTTGAAATCCCGCACCGCTTCCTCTTCCTTTTTCAATTCCGCGGCTGCGGCATCGACTTTTTCTTGCAAGAACAGCGTGGTGTCAGTGTCATTTCGATCGCGCGACTTGTCATTCTCCTGGATGAAGAGCGTCGTAAGTTTTCGTGTAACTTCCTGTGCAAGACGAGGGCTCGTTCCCATGTAAGAAATTTTGAATTCGTCGAGCGATTTACCCCCGCCCGCGTCGTCAACGAACCTGATGTTGATCTTGCTGTGCATCAGCCCAACCAGCTCTTCCTCTGAAAGACGCCTTCTCTCATTGGGATAGAGGTTAAATTCATGAATAATCTGGAGCAATTGCGTCCGGGATAGTATGGCGTCCGTGGTGATTAAGAGGGTTTCCCTCAGGTCCGATGTCGTGTTAGGTGTAACAAGGCTCGTCGCCACTTGCTGGTGTTCCACCAGGATTGCCGCCGTCGATTCGTAGCGGTCGGGAAGATACCTCGACACCGCGCAGGCAATCAAACCACCCAGGACGGTCGGCAGGATCAGCCACCATCGGTGCTTTACCACCCCGTGCAAGATTCTTGATATATCTATCGCCTCGTCTTGCTCGCCCATGACCACTGCCTCCTGATGAAGGTTCTCCACCCAGCCCGCATCGGCCGGTTACTGGATTCTCAGGTGCTCGTTCCGGATATTCAATACTGACTGGCGCATTTCCACTCCCACCCACAAACCCGCCGCAGATCCCACGATTGAACGAGTCAGTTTCCCGCTCCGACGCGTTCGGTATAGCAGAAGATCGAAGGGAGCGGCAAAAATCAAATTCGACATCGGGTACATGGCGGCCTTGCCCGCAAAGGGACGCATGATCGGATCCGACTCAAACGGCCGGTACCCGGCGGGGCAATGGCCGAAGAAGTGATTTGTGCTTTGCGCGTCCCATGTCACCGCGGCATGGACAGCAAGATCGAGCATGGCCAACGCCACTTTGTCCCTCGTCGTTAACTTTCGAGCGCCGATTGGGGGTGCCTGCTTGAACGCCGACTCACTGCCCTGCTGACTTCCGGAACGAACTACGCCGGGAAGTGCAAACTCTGCGGCGCGACTATCCATGGGGACCAAGTCAACCATTTTCAGGTCCGCAGGCACACCGGGAGCGGCAAAAGCGTATACTCCGTCTTTCGCTTGGTCGCCATTTTCAAATGAGGCTCCCGGAGTTATCGCGTCCTTTGGGACAGGAGCCGTTTGAGCTTTGAGGCCAGTAGGAATCCACATCAACATTACACCAAATGAGATCAGAGTGCGCACTTTTCTCTCTTAAGGGACGATAATCGTATCGCCGTTCTGGAGCTCGGTATTTTCCGCAGGAGAATGGCGTTTTATGGCTTTCTTGTAATCGAACGAAATCGTCTGGGTCGCGCCGCTGCTTTCCGGTCGCATGATATAAATCTTGCTCTGTTGTGCAAAATCCGTGAACCCCCCCGCAATGGCGATGGCCTCAAGAACTCGCGTGGGTTTGCCCAGCGGGTATGACCCAGGCTTCGCCACCTTGCCGAGAATGCTGTAGGTTCGACTCTTCACTTCCTGGATTATCACCGTAACTTGCGGATCAGATATGTACACCCTTAACTTCTGCGTGATGATGTCCTGAACGGCTTTCGTTGTTAATCCGCTGACCGGAAGCTCACCAATCAACGGAAGCGAAATCTTGCCGTCGGGGCGAACCGGAAGCGTACGGGAAAGCTCTGCGTCCTTCCAAACGCTGATGGTCAATATGTCCGAGGGTCCAATCAAATAATTCGCGTCAGCTTGTTTGGTATCGCTGGCAACAACCTTATCCTGTGATTTCAGTTGGGTCATTGAACCGATAATCAGGGCCACTACAACCGCAAGGCATGCCGAAAAAGCAACGTGCGCCGGGCCCGAACGGGCATTCAGTCCTGGTTCCATTTGTACTTTCTTGCTGTAAAGCGTAATCAACGTATTAACTCCCCGTGGCAAATGGTTATGCTTGTGAGATGAACCGGACCATCAAAGCTCGGTCCCTCGCGCTTTCAAACCCCTAACGGTCCCATCGGCTCCCCGACCTGGCTGCGGTGGTCTAACCGGGAGATTTCCTTCCGGGTTGCTTCGGGTCCGCCCACGCGTTCGACCATGGACACATCGACTTCCACAGCGGCAGACCGGGCAAGCATTTCCACCGATAGAACCAGCCTGTACGCGCTCTTGCTGCGCACCAGGATGCCTTCAATTCCTTCCAAAGGGCCCGACTTAATCCGCACGCGGTCTCCGGTCCTTATGAAGGGGTGCTTTTGAACGCGTAAGGGGCTTTCTACCAGCCGACGAACCGAATCGATCTCATGCTGCGGAATATCTGCCGGTCTCCCGCCCCAGGAAACTAATGAGTGAACCCCTGGGGTGGTCAGGATATTCAACATGCGGTCAAGACCACCCAGGACGAAGACGTAATTTGGAAAAAGCGGAAGCTCAAGTTCCTTCCAGCGATCCTTCCAACGATGAACAGTGCGATACTGCGGCAAGAAGATGTCAAATCCCTTGCCGGTCAATGCCTGTGCCACAATTCTTTCATGCTGATGGCGTGTGTACAACGCGTGCCAGCTCACTTTCGCGATCCCCGTCGCTGTTTCCTCAATCAGCATTCGATCCCTCTCGCGGAATAAAGGTCAGGCAGAATCCTCACGAAAATGGGAGGATTTGCCTGGAAGGCATATTCCCCCGCGTAATTCGATAGGGGTGGATCGACACGGCTAAAGCCCTGGATGCATCCAGACCCCCGACCTGCTCAACTCGGACTACTGTTCCCTTGCAGAGAACCTCAGCGGCATGGTCTTCCTTTCCACTCCCAGGGGACAGATGCAGTTTCAATTCGACAACAGTGCCCACAGCAAGTCGAGCATCGCATCGGAACAGCATCCCGGTGCGGCTGATATTCTCGGTCCATCCCTCAAGCCACTCCTGAACCCCGAGTTCCCGGTACATGACTCGAAGGTGAAGAGTGAATCTTCGCGCCCGGCCAACCACCTGCGCTAAAGTTTTTGTCGGCATACTCTCGCACCTGCGTAATTTTGAAAGTTCCTTGCCCGTTCCAAAGGGTCTTTGCAGTTGTCTTTAAAACTCCGCCCAATGAGTCACAGGAATGATTCGCATTTCAAATCTTGTTCCCATTTTCTGCTCGAACAAGCACTCAGATTGCCGGCTGTACGACGGCCGGTGCCCCCGAGTTTGTCGGTGAAGCTGCTTGTGAGTCCTGCCGCATGTAGCACTGCGGTAACGACCGAGCATGATGCAAGATTAGCGTATTAAGAAAGTCTGACAATAGCCCGATGGTACTGCCGGTGTAGCACCATTCGGCCGTGCCTGCGTACCATGCTAATCGATTGAAACCACAGGTCCTTGTGAGGATGGCAAAGCGACGGACGGGTCTACTGCGGAGGGGTGGTGCTATCGGCTTGCGCCACCAAGCTTGGGTATGGGGGCATTTCGCATTCAGGGGGCTTGCTCGACGTCGAATTTATAGGGGATATTAACTGCCTGCTCGAAAGGGACCACGGGGGACTCTGTGGTTTTGCCATCCTGCGTGCTATTCCTCTTTAATCAGTTGGTGGTTAATGGCAAACAACACCAATTCTAGCCGGTTGGATACACCTAGTTTGTCAAAAATATTGGTCAAGTGGTGTTTTGCCGTGTGTTCGCTGATCCCGAGTTTGTCTGCGAGATCCTTATTCGTGTAACCCGCGACAATCAGCCCAATCACCTGCAATTCCCGTGAAGTCAGCCCGAAGTTGCGCTTGGCCTCCTGCGCGCGGTGCTGGGGCATGAGCCGCCGCAGCGCTTGAATCAGGTCCGAAACGCTCTCCTGGCCGACCCAGAACTGATCGTCGTTCACACACCGAATGCTTTTCAGGATTACCTGGAGGGTCGCATCTTTCAGGACGATCCCCCGCGCGCCAAGTTGCAGTGCTTCCAGCACCTGCTCCTTTTCGATGGCGGCGGTCAGAAGGATGGTCCGCGTCGAAACTCCCGATTGGCTCAGGGCGCGCAAGGTGTCCAGACCCGTGCCCTTGGGCATGGACACGTCCAGAAGCAGAATTCGCGGCTTGTACTGGCGCACCATGCGCAGCGTTTCCTCGCCGTCACAAGCCTCGGAGACAACGCGGAACCCCTCCTCAGATTCAAGCAGTCTCCGCAGACCCTCACGGAACACAGGGTGGTCATCCGCGATCACGATTTCAATTGGTGTAGTTTGACCTTCCATTGGAGGTCAAGGGCAGCAATACTTCCAGTTTGGCTCCGGAGCCGGGAGCCGACTCAATCATCAACTCGCCGCCAATTGACCGAACCCTTTCCTTGATCATCGCGGGACACTCAGGCACTCTGTCAAGCTCTTCGGAGGACAATCGACCTGCAAATCCAAACCCGCGACCGTCATCCTCAACGCAAAGTTTCCAGTGTTCATTCCCACGGACAAATACCACTTGAACCTTACGCGCACCGCTGTGTTTGCGGATGTTTGCCAGTGCCTCCTGCACGATTCGCACCAGTTCGACGCACACGCGGGGCGGCAACGAAACCTCCTGCGCCTCGGAAACAAAACTTGCTGAGATACCCAGGTCGCGCCGGAATCTCTCTACTGTGCCCGCGATGCAATCCAGCAGGCCGGAGGGTTCAACTTCCAGCGGCTTTACCCGCTGCATCTGCTCGCGAAGGTTCACAATCTCGTTGTGGAGAACCTCTTGCAAACGCTTCAAGTCCGCAACTTGTGCGGCCGGAACATGCGCACTCTCCTGTGCCCGTCGCAGAAGATCAATCTGCATTTCCACGCCAATGAGCGACTGAATGACGCCGTCGTGCAGCTCCTGCGCAAGCCTCAACCGCTCTCGAGCCTGGGCTCGCGGGCGCAAGCGCCCGATGAGGAATTTGTTGTAAATCACCGGTCCCACTTCACGGATCAGTGCAGCCAGGAATCGGGAATTGCTTTTGGCGTCTCTTCCCTTCCCTGGGTTATAAACCGTCAGGCGCCCAAACCACTTCCTCTCCAGGGAGAAGGAAACAGCCAGGAGCGAACCAAACCCTCCAAACGGAGTGTGATGTTCGCTGACAATCCGCATGTCATAAAGCTCGTCGTAGTATTGTTCAGGTGCAAATAGGCGCGCGAGCGCCGCGCGCAAGGGCCTTCCCAATTCTCCTTCCTGGCGCGCGATGATCTCGCCCCGCAACCGGGGATCTGCTCCTACTCGCCGCAGCCCCAACATCCGCCACATTCCTTCCGGCAGCATTGCAAAATACGCCTCGCGCTTGAGCTCGGTGAGTGTCCAGGACTTCACTTCGTTCTTTTGCGCGCAACCGGGCCTGCTGGTCTCCCACAGGAAAGCCTGTTCGGCTTTGATCTCCTGGGTGACTAGTCCGACCTGGTCCGCATCGAAGTGCTCGCGGACGGAAACCAGAATGTTTCCGATATTTACTCGCAGGCTGGGTTCATGCAGCGCTTGCCTGACCAACTCGGTAATAATCCCCGCGTCGGCGTGGAATTTCTTCTCTCGATCCATCAGCCATATGCCCACAAGATACGCGGAAAGCACCAGCAGCGCGATAATTGCGTTCAGATAGCCGCTTCGCCCCGCCCAGTGTAAGGAACCTGTAGACCATGAACGTGGGGCAACGGATGCCATCAAAAGAACGATCAGGCAGGCACAAAGTGTGGGAAAAGCGCCGGCAATACCCCATCGGCTTGCCGCAACCAGCAGCACGAAAAAATAAAGCGGGAGGAATGGGCTGTGCAGCCCACCACTCACCACAATGATCGTTGAGGCCAAAATGACATCGACGGTATGTGAGGTCAGCCTCCATCCGAGGCTAAAATACCGCCCGACCAATACCATCGCCAGGTTAAGTAGAGAGTATGCAAAATAGCAAAAGATCAGGATCCGGGCTCCAGTAACATGCGCCCCCAACATCCCTGGGTAGAGGTAGCTGGTCAGAACACAAGCAAAGGCAAGTACCAGGCAAGCGTGGGCCAGGAAGTACTCCTGGTCCCGGCCACCTCTGCCTAATCCGCTTTCCCCTGCCTCAAAAATCCTTCGACCCGGAGCCATTTACCACCATCGATTAGGTTCGTAGGGTGACATTCGAATAGCACTACTCCCGCTCTTGCCAGAGGAATATGCACTCTAGGAAAAGCAATCTATTGCAGGAAATTGATTCCCTCAATTCACTCTATCGTATTCAATCATTAGGAACAACTAAAGCCTATACGAAAAGGTTCGGGGCTTCAAGTAAATTAAGCAGCAGCATCAATCGAGAGATATGGCACCCTGTATGAGATGGCCTTTCCCGGAGGTCACAGCCTATCTTTTGACGCGATTATTCCCTTGACAAACCAAACTATTTCTGATACGCTGCCTCACAGTGAGGTAACGATATGAACTTAATTGACTTAGCACAGCAATTCAGCAACGAAGATGATGCCAGAGCGTACCTTGAACGGATTCTTTGGCCTGATGGCCCTGTATGCTCGCATTGTGGCGTGGTGAGTGAAGCCACAAAGCTTGAACCACGCAAAGGCTCTGAGCATGGAGTCCGCAAAGGCGTGTGGAAGTGTAATGCCTGTCGCAAGCAATTCACTGTGACCGTAGGCA
>JASHTY010000351.1 GCA_030040315.1 Terriglobia bacterium
CTGCACCATCAATGTCACATTCACGCCCACGACCAGCGGCTCGCTCACTGGCGACCTGACCATCACCGATGACACCATCGGTGTAGGGGGAGCGATGCAGACGATTCCCCTGAGCGGAACCGGCTTCGAGCCCGTGGTCAGTTCGCCCCCTCCCATTGTCCTGCCGCCCCCACCGACCTCTCCGCAGCCTTTTGATCCTCCGGCTTCCGGAGATGCTCCGGCGGTCCCGAAGCCCGAGCCCGGCCGCCCGGTTCTTCCCGACCACCCCTTCAGCGCACAACCGATCCTGCCCGCGACCGCTTCACCTGCGCTGAGGTTTTCCTCCTCTTCGCTGACCTTCGCGCATCAGGGCGTGGGAACCAGCAGCGGCACGCTGTCGATTGTGGTGGTGAACACAGGCCCTGACTCAATATCGAGCTTCAACATTGCAGCCAGCGGAGACTTCACGCAGACCAACACCTGCAAGGACAGCGTCGCTCCCGGCGCTTCCTGCACCGTCGATGTGATGTTCAAGCCCACGTCCCCTGGTGAGCGCAGCGGGACGTTGACCGTCGTCGAAAACGGCAGCGATGGAAAGAGTGCCACCTTCGCGGTAACCTTGACCGGAAATGGGGAGGGCAGCGCCAGCGGGCGGGTGACAGGTGAAACTCCGGCTCCCTCTGCCCGGGCGCCGGAGTAGCCTCAATCCTGAAGTAAATGGCAGCGGCAAGGATGCCGTTTGCAGGGCACCCCCATTGCGACCAGTCGCGCCTGCAGCGTGGAGCCATGCCGCCCTCCAATTTTTTGCCCGCAAATCACGCTGGCGGCCGGATGATCAGGCCTAAGACGAAACCCACAATCGACCCGGCAGGTTCGCGGAGCGCCTTCACTCGATAAAGCCGGTAAGCCGACTCTACGACCAGATACACCGGGCCCGCCAGCATGAAGAGCGGCGCGTGATAAGCAAAGGTTATACCCGCCTCAAGGATGGCTATGATTAGGAATATCCCTGCAGTTATCTGCGTATTCACCAGACCGTCATACTCGTAGACCCTGCCAAGGCGAAGTTGTTGCTCACGCGGGTAAAAACCCCAGAACAACGCGAAGCTGTGAACCAGATCGTATTGGTGTGTGAATTTCTCAACGGCCTGCTGCCGACCGGGCGGGCGCGGGGTAATGAATTCGCGCGAAGGAGTGGCGGGAGTAACTCTTTGCAGCTCGTAAACCCAGCGTCGCCGCAGCCCCTTGCCTTCCCTGTGCCAGCGCCGAGGCTCGTAGAAGTCGCCTTCGATGCGCACCGGCGCCTCGCCGATCAGGTCGGAATCATAAAAAGGCGAGCGCACCTGAATGGACCCCTCACCCGGGTTGCGGATAATTTCGTCCTCCATCGCAGCCGCGAGCACAGCGGGGCGGCCCGCGGCTTCCGGCGGCGTGTAAGCCAACGCATGCCAAAGGCGATAAGGCAGCACCACCCAAAGCGCTCCGCACGGCCGGCGAAAAGTTGCGGCCGCCAGGAGCCGGACAAATGACTCCACCGCCAGATACATCACCAGGGGATAAGACCGGGTTTCTTCTGTCAGCTCGCGCAGCGCGAGCGCAGCCAGCAGGAAGAAAAAAGCCGACCCAACGCTGACCCACGCCATGCTAAGGCCGGTTTCCAGCTCCCATCGATCCTGAAGGGACGCAGGGGCAAGACCCGCCAGGGGAAAAAGCCAGAGAATCATGTTGCGAAAATTGCTCTTTGCCGCTTCATCGCGCTGCCGGGCCCGCACTGCAGCCTCTGCTTCCGGCGTATAGGCCGCCAGCGTCCGGATGGCAAACGCGGAATCCCACGCTCGCAGTCCGTAGCGATGGGTATAACCCCACTGCGCGGTTTCTTCCGCCAAAACCAGCTCGTAAACTTTGTCGCGGTATTTGACTGCCGAACCGGGATGGTCGGCGCGCGTCAAGGTTCCCTTCACCCGCGGGCGCCAGTCGGGCTTGGGCGCAGCGGAGTATATCCATAACTCCACGCCTTCGGCGGGGGCTCCGGGCACGACGCGGTCCGGAATGGGTTTGGGCTCGGGCGGCATCGGCAATCCTCCCCGGAGTCCAATGTCGAATCACGCCGCACGCGAGGCAATTTCAAAGTTTCGCGCGCATTGAGCAAATCAACGCGTCATCGGCTCGAACTGCGTTTGTGCGACGGCTTGCGCGACTACCGGGGAGTAGGACGCCCAAATTCTAAGCCATAATGGGCCGCGGGCCAATGCCCTTCTTGCTCAAACTTAAGCAGCGGGTAGCCACGGTCAATGCTTTCTTGACCGTGGGCTCTCGGTACCTCGCAAAGAACCCACGGTCAGAAGGGCTCTGACCGTGGCTACCAGCCCGCCGGTCACACATTCAGGACGGGAATCGGCACCGCGCAAATGATTCCATAACCCTTTGTCCGCAGGTGCTCGCCATAGGG
Source organism: Terriglobia bacterium (assembly GCA_030040315.1). Classification (GTDB taxonomy): domain Bacteria; phylum Acidobacteriota; class Terriglobia; order UBA7540; family UBA7540; genus Bog-366. The sequence goes on from JASHTY010000351.1 coordinate 2,429, forward strand.
GTAGCAGCCGCTCACCAGCAGGTCAGCGTGGGTCTGGCCTGCGGCTTCGCTCAGAACCTTGGGGACGGCGCCGCTGCCGATGAAGACCTCGGCGTGAACGCCCGTGTCATGCACGAGTTTCGCCATTTTGCGCGACGCGCTGGCCAGGAGGGCTTCTTTCCATTCCCGGTCCACCACGTGTCCGCCGGGCCCCCACAAATCCACGCTGGCAGTGACGTGGGCCAGGGTCAGCCGCGCCCCGAAGTCCGCAGCCCATTTCGCTGCCCACGAGACGGTGAATTCCGTGCGGGGACCGAAATCGACGCCGCACAGAATGCTGCGGATCGCAAACTTATCCGGGGACTTATCCTCCGGCGGTTTTTCCTGGTGGGCGCCCGTCCAAACCGGCACTTCCCTGCCCTCCGGGGCATGGACGCATACTGATTCCAGCAGGAATCGCGAGAAAGTGAAGCCAAATGAGGGCATCATGATCAGATCGACGTTAGCATCCTGCACCGTCCGCATGATCTGCGTGGGCACATCACCTTTAACAACCTTGCGTTGGATGGTCAGGCCCTGAAGCTCAGCCTCCAGAGACGCGTCCGGCCCCTCCCGGGCAAGTTGAACGATGGCGGCAAGCAAGTCCCAATCTGCCATCGCGTGGCTGTCAAGCGGCACGCCCGCTTCATGGCTGCGCGCCGTTACCACGTGCAGCAGCAGGATTTCAGCATTGAAATGCCTCGCCAAGGTCGCCGCTTGATGAAGCACGGCCAGGGTCGCAACCGGAAAGTCTACCGGCAGAAGGATTTTCCTGATGTTCAGCATGGCGCGTGCCGTGTCCCTAAAGGGAAAGACTATTGATTCGCTAAAATGGTTACCAGAAGCGTGCAGGGCAGTCGGAGCCCTTCGCGACCCGTCGCCTGGCCCATCGCTTGAAGACGGCCTTGGGTCGCAGGACGAAGGCTATGGGCCGGACGACGACCGGCGATTGCGATGTGGTTACACTGCCCTGCCCAGGTGCTGAAGGACATTCCTTGCCAGACGCCGGCCGATGATTTCAAGAGCTCCCCTGCGGCGGTAGTGGATCGCTTTCGCCAGTAAGGCGTATTCCTGATCAGGAAGTCGCCAGCCGGAAGCGCCGCAATCTTCTTTGACGTGTTCGATGCTTGAGGCCTTGGGTATGGTCACGACCCCATCTTTGGCGATCAGCCAATTCAGCGCCACCTGCGCCCGAGTCTTTTGTTCCCGGGCGGCGATGCGAGCCAGTTCTCCTTGAGGGTCCGCTGCCTGGAATTGTAAGAAATTGGTGTCCAGGGGACTGAAGGCGATGATGGTAATTGCGTTCTCCCGGCAATATTTCCACAAACCGCCCTCGATGGTTCGCTCGACCAGGCTGTAGCGCACCTGATTCGACACAATTCGATGCTTCCGCAGCGCCGCCTGGGCGCGCCGAAGGTCCGGGACATAGAAATTGCTGACGCCAATGAACCTGATCTTTCCCGCATCGGCAAGCTCCTCCATCGCCGACATGGTTTCGGCGATGGGAACGGCGTAATTAGGCCAGTGAAGCTGGTATAAGTCGATGTAATCGGTTCCTAGCAGGCGCAGGCTGCGTTCAGCGGCGGCAATCAGGTCTTTTCTCCTGAAATTTCGCGGCGCGGCCTTAGTTGCCAGAAACACCTGCTCGCGACGGCCTCGAATCGCCTCGCCCACAACCGCTTCCGTGCCGTAGTTTTCCGCAGTGTCAATCAGGAAAGCTCCGTGATCAATGGCGGCTTGAAGTGGTTCGATGCCACCTGCGTAATTCCACGTCCCGAAGCCTATCTCCGGAATTTTCACGTGCGTGTTGCCCAGAAATTTTGTTTCCATTTTTGCCGGGGCCACCAAAACTAACCGATTGTAACGCGGGTGTCCACACCTGCAGTCGCCGCGCAGGCGTTCGGTGCCACTGATATAATCTTGCGGAGCGGGAATTTGGCAATGAATCACGCGATCAAACCCGTGATTGTCGCAGGCGGGGGCCTGGCGGGCAGCGAAGCGGCTTGGCAGATTGCCGAGCGCGGTGTGCCGGTGACGCTCTACGAAATGCGTCCGGCCAGGGCCACACCTGCGCACAAGACCGATCGCCTGGCGGAGCTGGTTTGCAGCAACTCGCTGAAGTCGAATGCCCCGGGCGCAGCTTCGTGGCTGCTGAAGGAAGAGCTAAGGCGTGCGGGTTCATTGCTGATGCGCGTCGCGGCCGAGTGCGCGGTTCCCGGTGGTGCGGCGCTGGCCGTCGATCGCGAGCGCTTTGCAGAGGGCGTGACCGCGGCTATCGCCAGCCACGAATTCATCACGCTGCGGCGCGAAGAACTTCTTGAAATCCCGACTGATGCTCTGGTGCTGATCGCCACGGGGCCGCTGACCAGCGACACACTCGCGGCACGCCTGGAAGCGCTAACGGGTTCCGAAAATCTTGCCTTCTATGACGCCATCAGCCCTGTGGTGGATGCGGAGACGCTCAACATGCAGCGCATCTTCCGCGCCTCGCGCTACGGCAAGGGCGGCGAAGATTATCTGAACTGTCCTTTTACTGAAGAAGAATACCGCGTTTTCTATGAAGCCCTGGCCGGCGCGGAAGCCGTGCCCACACATGAATTCGAAAA
>JASHTY010000352.1 GCA_030040315.1 Terriglobia bacterium
GGCCGCAATCCCGTTATGATGCGGCGCATGGACGTCGCCATCCGCTGCCGCGGGCTGCGCAAAACTTACGAGGGGAACGTCGAGGCGGTGCGCGGCATCGATCTCGAAATATTTGCCGGCGAGTGCTTTGGCCTCCTGGGTCCGAACGGCGCGGGCAAAACCACGACCATCGAAATCCTGGAAGGTTTGCTCGAACCCACTTCCGGCGAGGTTGAAATTCTTGGCAACCGCTGGCTAAGGAACAATCGCGAGTTGCGCGAGTTGCTGGGAGTTTCGCTACAGGAAACACGCCTTTCGGAAAAGCTGACGGTGCGCGAGACGCTGGAACTGTTCGCCAGCTTCTACCGCCATCCCCGAGACCTTGGCGAAGTGATGGCGGAGATGGCGCTTACGGAAAAATCGGGCGCCTGGGTGGGCAAGCTCTCGGGCGGGCAGAAGCAACGCCTGGCGGTGGCGACGGCGCTGGTGGCCGATCCCCGCATCCTGTTTCTCGATGAGCCCACCACGGGGCTCGACCCGCAAAGCCGCCGGCAGCTTTGGGATGTTGTCCGCGAGTTCAAGAAGCGCGGCGGCACGGTGCTGCTGACCACGCATTACATGGACGAAGCCGAGCGGCTGGCCGACCGCATCGCCATTATCGATCACGGGCTGACCATTGCGCTCGGAACGCCCCAGGAGCTGATCGAGCGCCTGTGCGGGCACCACATGGTGGAATTCAATGCCACGGGAATCGCCTCCGGCGAACTTGACGGGTGGCGGTCGCTCCCCGGCGTGGAAAGTGTACACGCCGAAGACGGCCGCGTGGTCTTGAGCGTGCGCGAACCGCATGAAACCATTCCGGCTCTGCTCAGCTCTTTGCAGAATCACCGGCAGCAGTTACTACACCTTACCACCCGGCAGGCCAGCCTGGAAGATGTGTTCGTCCACTTGACGGGGCGACACCTGCGGGAAGAATGATCGTTGTGGAGTGCGGTAGCTTGCTACCGCTCTGGGGTTCGCCAACTTGCTGGCGGCACGGCAGCCGGAAGCGAGCTTCCGGCATCGACAGCGGCAGTGAGCTGCCGCACTCCAAAGGTTTTTGGATGACCGAAAACAGGCAGGCAAAAGTCGGCGAGTCCTCGGAAACCAAGTTCCGTTCCGCGGCCCCTCCGCAGATCAACAGATCACCTGATGGCCCGATCGCCCGATCAGCGGATTCGAGCGGTACCGGCCGCTGGAAACCGTATGGGATGCTGCTTCTGGCGCGCATGAAGGAAATGTATCGCGAGCCGGAGGTGGTTTTCTGGGTCTTCATCTTCCCCATCCTGCTGGCGCTGGGACTGGGAATCGCTTTCCGCAACAAGCCCGCGGACGTTTGCCGCGTGGCCGTGGTCCGCGTGCCGGAGGCGGCGAAGACCATAGGCTTGCTGCAGACCGCATCCGCAGCGGGCAAGGTGCGCGCAGATCTGGTTCCCCGGGCGGAGGCGTTCAATCAATTCCGGCTGGGGAAATACGACCTGATCATCATGCCGCGCGCCGAAGGGTTCGATTACTACTACGATCCGGCACGCCCGGAAAGCGTGCTGGCGCGCAGCATCACGGATGACAGCCTGCAATCCGCAGCGGGCAGGAAGAGCAGCATCGTGACCGCCAGCTACATCTCGAATGAGCCTGGCAGCCGCTACATCGACTTTCTGATTCCGGGCCTGCTGGGCATGAACCTGATGAACTCCGGCATGTGGGGAATCGGATTTGCTCTCGTGGATATGCGCCAGCGCAAGCTGCTGAAGCGCTTCGTGGCCAGCCCCATGCGGCGCAGCGATTTTCTGCTGGCGCTGGCGAGCAGCCGGCTGGTTCTGATGCTGATTGAGCTGGTGATTCTGCTGGGATTCGGAATCGTGGCTTTCCACATGCGGGTCGCGGGCTCGTGGGTATCCATTCTGATCATCAGCGCGCTGGGAGCGCTTTGCTTCGGCGGCGTAGGGCTGCTCACCGCCAGCCGCGCGCAGAAAATCGAATCGGTCAGCGGGCTCATCAACCTGGTGATGATGCCCATGTGGATTCTTTCCGGCGTTTTCTTCTCCTACGAGCGGTTTCCCGCGGTTCTCCATCCGCTCATTAAAGCCTTGCCGCTCACCGCCCTGAATGACTCTCTCCGCGCCGCGATTCTGGAAGGGTCGCCGATTGCCCATCAGGCGCCGCGTCTGCTGGTGCTGGGTGCGTGGGGCGTTCTTTCCTACCTTCTGGCGCTACGCTGGTTCCGCTGGACATAGCCTCGAACTATAAGCCCGCATCCTTGGAAGGGTCCACCTTTCTACCCCCGCCATCGACAACCGAAATTAGAGAATACTCAGAAAACGGGCGGCACTATAGAGCTATAAGCCTAGTACGAACGGAATCTTGTTAAGCCCTCTTTACCCGGCGAAAATCGCCGTGTCGCCGAGTTCCACGTTCACTTTCTTGCCGAGGAAAGCTCGCGCAAGCCGCGGAAATTTCAACGGCGCCGATTGACCAGACTCACACTCCCCTGCGGCCCGGCTATTCGAGGGCCCAGGTCACGAGAGGAATTCTCAATGCGCGCCGTGCTGGATGAACGTCGAATAGAAAGTCACGGGGTTCTGGATCAACTCGAGGTTCTGCGCGCCGCAAAAACTCCATCCAGACCGCGCACGGCGAGAATCTACAAAGTTGACCCGCTGACCGATCGCAGGTGGACGGAATTCCTGGACCGGCATCCAGGTTCAAGCGTTTACCACTCCCGCGCGTGGCTCGAGGCCTTGAAGAGCACCTATGGATGCACGCCGGTGGCTTACACCACCACGCCACCGGGATTAGATCTCCGCAACGGCGTGGTGTTCTGCCGAGTTGAGAGTTGGCTGACCGGCAAGAGAATGGTGTCGCTGCCATTTTCGGATCATTGCGAGCCACTGGGCGATCCACTTGGCGACCCGTGGGGAGAAGGTGAGGAGGAATTACAGGGACTGATCGGCAACCTGCTGAAGGATTTCCGGCAGGAGGGCTGGGAATACACCGAGTTGAGGCCTCGCAGCTTAATGGCAAGGCTTCCCCGCTGGTTAGTGCCCGCCAAGCACTACTGCTTTCATTCGCTCGACCTCTCACGCCGACTCGAGGATTTGCGGTCCGCAATGCATAAGGATTGCATTCAGAGAAAGATCAAGCGCGCTGAACGGGAAGGCATGGTCTACCGCGAGGGGCGCTCACCGGAGATTTTGGGCGTTTTTTACCGGCTGTTCACGGAAACGCGCCGCAAACACGGACTGCCACCGCAGCCCTTTAAATGGTTCTTGAATCTTGCCGATACGCTTGGCCCGGCCATGCAGGTCAGGGTCGCGTTTTATTCCGGCCGTCCGGTGGCGAGCATCATCACGCTGATCCATCGAAGCGCAATGATCTACAAATACGGCTGCTCTGACGCGCGGTTTGCGAAGCTGGGCGGAACTCCATGGCTGTTCTGGAGATTGATTCGAGAAGCCAAATCCTGGGGACTGCCCGAATTGGACCTGGGGCGATCGGATTGGGAGAATCCCGGTTTGATTGCCTTCAAAGATCGACTGGGCGCTCGCCGGAGACCCGTTACGTATTGGAGATTCCCGGAGCCGCGAGGGGTTGCGGATAACCTCGCCAACGGACGATGGCAATGGCTTGCCGGCAAGTTCTTTGCTCACGCACCAGCGTCCTTGCTCGCTGCATCAGGCAGGTTGCTCTACCGGCATATGGGTTAAGGGCCAAGCCGAGAGCCTCACGTCGAGCTTTATAGGACTTAAGGACTATTTTTCCAGTACCAAGGGAACATTGTCACCTGCTCGGGATGAAACAAAAATGGTCAGGTCGATGGGGTTTTGGGTCGAACCAACGAATTTCTTGGTTCGGTCAAATTGACCGAAGCGATTTGATTCAGAACGGCAAGAATTCAAAGGGGAAGATGGGCCATGGGGAAGTACATTCGCTTTATCGATGGAATTCGAAAGTTCGCAAAAGCAAGAATGCAGCCTGAGGATGCGGTCGCTGCGGCTCGGAGGCTTCTGAAGAAGCGCATGGAGTCTCGTGAGGAGAGTTTCCTGAAATTTGTGGAAAAGGGAATTTTCCAGTACCCCGAGAGCCCCTATCTCAATTTGCTGAAACCCCGGAACATATCCTTCCAGGTTCTCAAGTCATGGGTATCGAAGGACGGGATTGAGGCAAGCCTCCGCACTCTGGAGCGCGAAGGCGTCTACTTCAATGTCGAGGAGTTCAAAGGGAGAGTTCCGGTGAAGAGGAATGGAGGCCAATTCCGGTGCGAGCCTGCCATGTTCGACAACCCCTTCCTGTCTTACGTCTACGAGGTTCGCAGCGGCGCAACCCGAAGCGAAGGGACAAGGATTCGAATCGATTTTGATTACCTGCATCAGCGGTCTCTCTACGACGCCCTGCTGCTCGACATTCATGGCTGCCTGAAGGCCCCTGTAGCGAACTGGTTCCCGGTATTCCCCGGGGCGCCCGGCATCAATTCCAGCCTGCGGTTCGCGCACATTGGCAATCCCGTGCGGCGATGGTTCTCACAAGTGGACGAGAAGAAGATGACGGTCGGTCTGGAGAGAAAACTGGGCAAGAAATTGCTGTTTTGGTTGAGCCGATTGAATGGATGCCCCCTGGCCGAGGCTGAACACGTCAGCTTGAACGATGCGCGGACAGTGGCGGAATGGGCCGCGCGGACTCTTGAATCGAATCCGCAGTGCGTCATCTACACTTTCGCCGCTTCAGCCGTCAGGGTGTGCATTGCGGCTTCGGAAGCAGGACTGAGTATCAAAGGAACGAAATTTCTTGTGACCGGCGAGCCCCTGACCCAGCAGAAGAGGAGGGAAATTGAGTGGGCAGGGGCCTCAGCCGTTCCTGTGTATGGAATTTCAGAGGCCGGAGTGATCGCGGCTGGATGCAATGTTCCGCATATGAAGAGCGACCACTGCCACCTGTACCAGGACACGACCGCCATCATCCCCCACGATCTGAACGTTCCGTACAGCGATGCAACGGTCGGCTCCTACCTCTTCACCAGTCTTCTGTATGAATCGCCAAAGCTACTTTTGAACGTAGGCATGGGCGACTTTGGCGACATTCGCATGCAAACCTGCAACTGTGGATTCGGGCAGGTTGGCTTTGAAGCATGCCTGAGCAACATTCGCAGCTACGAAAAACTGACGGGCGAGGGAGTGACATTCGTAGATACGGACTTCGTGTGGATTCTCGAAAAGAAACTCCCGGAGATTTTCGGCGGCAGGAGCACCGACTTTCAGGTGATTGAGGAGGAAGACCGCAATGGCATACCGCAACTGCGATTGTTGGTCAGCCCTCGAGTCGGCAACGTGAACGAAAGCGAAGTGGTGAATACGTTTATCAAGCTTCTGAAGCGTGCAGAAGACCGTGGATGGGCCCAATCGGGAACCGAAATGTGGAAGCAATCCGGAATCGTGCGAATGGTCCGGGATTTCCCCATGCCGACAGCGAGCGGGAAAATCATGTCATTCCATTTAATGACGCCCCGTGACCGCAAGGCATCAGCGGTTCAGGCAGCATAAAAGGAGCATGATAGAACCATGGCGTTCCCTGCAACCCGACCCAGAAGGCTACGTCAGAACGACAAATTCCGGCGTCTTGTTCGTGAGACCAACATCGCGGTGGACGACCTTGTGTGGCCGCTGTTCGCCGTGCCCGGGCACGGAATTCGCGAGGAGATCAGCTCCTTGCCCGGCAACTATCATCTCTCGATCGACTGCCTGGTGGATGAATCGAAAAGGGCACGGGACCTGGGCATTCCGGCCATTCTTCTCTTCGGCGTTCCTGATCCCTGTGATAAGGATGAGCGCGCGTCAAAGGCATATTGCCCCAATGGCCTGGTGCAAAAAGCCGTGCGAGCTCTAAAGGCCCACGTGCCGGGCCTGCTGGTGATTACCGATGTCTGCCTTTGCGAATACACCCCGCACGCGCACTGCGGAATTCTGGAAAAAGGGTACCTGATGAACGATGCCTCGCTGGACGTGCTGGCCAAGACCGCTGTTTCCCACGCGGAAGCGGGTTGCGACATGGTGGCCCCGGCGGCGATGCTGGATGGGCAAATCCAGACCCTTAGGCATTCCCTCGACCTTCACGGGTACAGCAACCTCCCCATCATGGCGTATTCGGCAAAGTATGCGTCGAAGCTTTACGATCCCTTCTTCAAAGAAGGCACGCAGTCGGCCCTGGCGCACGGAGACAAGAAGACTCACCAGATGTCATTTGCGAATTCCGACGAGGCCATGCGCGAAATCGCCCTGGACGTGGAAGAGGGAGCGGACATCATTATGGTCAAGCCCGGCCTCTTTTACCTGGACGTCGTTTATCGCGCCAAACAGGAATTCCAAATGCCGCTCGCCGTGTACAACGTGAGCGGCGAGTTCGCGATGATCGACGCTGCGGCGCGGATGGGGCGATTGGACAAATGCGCCGTGGTTTTTGAAGCGCTATCGTGTTTCAAGCGGGCGGGCGCAGACATCATCATCAGTTACTTCGCGCCGATGGCCGCCGAGTGTCTGGAGCGAGGATGGAAGTCATTCTGATTGGAACAAGCCATCACACGGCGCCGATGGGCTTGCGCGAACGCGTCGCCTTCAGCGCTGAACAGGCAAGAGAGGCCGTCTCTCAACTGCGTAACCGCGGAATCCTGAAGGAGGCTCTCATCCTCTCCACGTGCAACCGCAGTGAACTTTACGGCGTGCCTGCGGGAGGGCCGACGGAGTGTGCCGCCGCAGCCGAGTCATTCCTTGGCTCGTTCCATCAACTCACCGAGAAGGAACTGACCGGGGCGCTTTACCGACGCCGGGGCTGGGATGTGGCGCGCCACATTTTTCGCGTGGCCGCCGGACTCGATTCCATGATGCTGGGTGAGGCCGAAATCCTGGGGCAGGTTCGGGAGGCCTACCGCGCCGCTCTCAGTGGCGGCGCCACGGGCCGCGTTTTGAACCGCGTGTTCCAGGACGCCCTGGCGGTGGGCAAAAGGGTGCGGACGGAAACGCGCCTGGGCGCATTGCCCATGTCGGTGGCGCTCGCCAGTGTGAGACTTGCGGAACAAGTTTTCTCGGGCTTTGACCGCCGCCGCGCGCTCGTGATGGGGGCCGGGGCCACCAGCGAGCAGGTAACTCGCCATCTGTTCGACCGTGGAAACCCCGATGTTCGAGTCGCCAATCGCACCATTCAAAATGCCCTGGGATTGGCCGCGCGATTTGGTGTGGACGCGGTGCCGTGGGAGAATCTGAGCGCGGTTCTAGAATGGCCGGACCTGGTGATTACTTCGGTCTCCGCTCCCGAGCCGATCCTGACCCAGGAAATGCTTCGGCAAACCATGCGCGCGCGGGGAAATCAAACTCTCATGATCATCGATCTCGGCGTACCGCGAAACGTCGCGACCGGTGCGTCCGTGCTTAATAACCTTCGCCTGTTCAACATTGATGACTTGACGGAGATCGTTGAGCAGAACAAGAGAGCGCGTCAGGAGGAAGTGCCCCATGCCGAGGCCATCGTTGAAGAGCAGCTTGAGAATTTCAGACGCTGGCATGCGTGGGGAAATCAGCAGTCGCCGCGCGCTGAGGATCGCGCCATACCCGCCGCCGAGGCTGTGACGGCGTGGAGAGAACGCCTGGCCGCGAGTTCCACCGGTTCCATGACGGAAATCCTTCAGGTTTCACTGCAGGCGGATAACTGAGGCCGTGATAAGGTAAGCGGCATGGATCTGCGGGCGTTTATTGACCTCCTGGCATGTGAAGGACTTTTGAAGCGCTTCGAACGGCAGGTGGACTGGAAATACGAGCTTGGCGAAATTGCCAGGACCAACCAGACACCGCTGCTCTTCGAGAACATTAAGGATTATCCGGGGCAACGGCTTTTTACCAACGGCATGAGCAGCCTGGAATCGATGGGCCTTGCTCTGGGCATGGGTCGCGAAAAACACCGAAGACGCATCGTAAAGGAGGCAAAAAGGAGGGCGGCCAATCCCATAAAACCGGAGGTGGCGGACACGGGACCCATTTTTGAGAATGCGGTTCCGGGACCTGAAATCGACTTTCTGAAATTTCCTGTTCCTCTCTGGAGTCGTCTAGAATCTGGCCGTTACATCGGCACCTGGCACATCAACGTCACTCGCGATCCGGAGACGGGTTCACGCAACGTGGGAGTTTACCGGATGGAAGTGAAGGGCCCGAAATTGGCCTCGGTGTGTACTTCCCCGAAGAGCCACCTGGGTCAACAGTTTCTCAAGGCGGAAAAGGCCGACGCTCCGCTGGAGATGGCTGTCGCGATCGGGGTCAGTGAGGCTGTGGTGATGGCGGCCGGCGCGGGCTGCGCTTATGGCGTGGACGAATACGAACTGGCAGGAGGTTTGCAACAGGAACCTGTGCGGCTGGTCAGATGCGGCACGGTGAGCTTGGAAGTGCCGGTGGATTCGGAAATCGTCATTGAGGGGGTCATTAAGCCCAGCGTTCGCGTGCAGGATGGTCCCTATTTGGATTACGCAGGCGCACCGGACACGAGTCTGGCGTTCCTCTTTGAGGCCACCAGGCTGATGTTTCGGAAAAATGCGATTTTCCGGGGCACCGCGATCGGATTGCCCGGGGCCGAGGACCAACAGATATTTTCAATCCTCTCGGCGCTGGGGCTGTTTGATTTCCACGGGTCGTGGCCCAAGCGCCTGATTCAGGCGCCGCTGATCCAGTGGAGACTTTTTCGAGCTTTCCAGCTCGCGGGGAGGGCTAAAGGGCGGTCGTTGGTGAGAAGGAGTAATTGAAAATCGTGAGTCCGCTCAGTCGAGCGACATCATGTGTTCGAGTCTCAGTAATGAGCTACTGCTCACTTACATTAAGCGGTCCAATGTGGCATATTGATGCACAGCAAACTCTCGGGGAGCGCTATCTACGTGTTCCGATGAAAGACACCCTCAATGGGAACCAGGTTGAAGGTTAGGAGGAAACCCCAAGTTTTGTTGGGCAAACTCCTTTAGCTGGAGCATCGTAGATTAGGTGGCCAAATCGGAATGACAAAAGAACGGTGCTTGGAAGATTGGCTGGATTTCATCGTCGACACCTTGAAGCAGCTTGACGAAGGTGTCCAAGGCGCGTTTCTGAAAGTGTTTCTGATGCGCCTGGTCAGCCTTGAAGTGTCTGAGAAGGAAAGCATCGGTCACTGGGAGGAAGTTTTGGCGCGGCAGACCCAACTGACCGAAAAGCTGGGCCGGCCGGTAACCCTGCGGACCGCTGCCGTGGATTACTTTGAAGAACAGCGCATTCTCCACAGTCCCATTCTGATGGAATACGATGAGTTGCGACGACTGCGCTACAACGCCGGAACGGATGCTCTGACAGGATTGAACAATCGCCGGATCTTTGAAGAGCAATTGAATCGCGAGATCAATCGCTGCACCCGCCACGGCGCAATTTTCTCGTTGCTTTCTCTCGACCTGCGAAAATTCAAGAGCGTCAATGACACCTACGGGCACGCGACAGGTGATGAAATTCTGCGAGGTGTGGCCCACGCCTGCCTGGAAGTGCTGCGCGCATCGGACATGACCAGCCGAACCGGCGGCGATGAGTTTGCGATCCTGCTTCCCGAGGCGGAGCGTCCCAGCGCCGAAGCGTTGGCCGAAAGGATCGCGCGGAAATTCCAGGAACATGCCATGGCCATCGCACCGCACACTTCGGTAGCGATGGATTACGGCGTTGCCGTCTTTCCCGAAAACGGGCACGATGCGACGACCCTATTTTCCTTTGCCGACAAAGCTCTGTACGCCAACAAGCATCGGGCACACCGGCGGGAGGCCTCGCGGCCGGCTTCCGCTGACGAGCATGCCGCCGGCTCACTGGACTCGGCTCCCGAGCCCACAGCCAACCGCGCTGGGCAACCTCCCGCAATCGCCCCAGCTCCGACCGCCGCACCCCTTATAATCCCAGGCGGGCTTCCAGCCGACATTCGCGTCCATCAGGGGCGTAAGTATGAACGAATAGGCCTGGAGGGAACCCCGGCTTTGGGTGTGGTAAGGGTGGGGGGAAGGAGCAGCACGGTTCGGGTAAGGGACATCAGCAATGGTGGAGTCTGCCTGATGGTCGACCAGATTGAGTTGCCTCAGAGCTTTTCCGCTCGCCTTCAAGTCCCGATGGCCCCACCTGGTGAATTGACCTTGCACCGCGTTTACACGCTCCCGATCTCCGAAGGAAGGCGCCGCGTCGGATGCTCGTTCGCTCCCCTCGCCGAACCGCTTGTTGTGTAAGTTATTCATTTTAAACAATATATTATTGATTGGCGGTCCGGACCGTGGGGCTTGATCATCCTTCTGTCCTTCCGCGCTAAAACTCAGATCCTTTGTTTTCATCAACATCCCCGGATGCACCTCAATTTCGCCATTTCAGCGAAGCAATTCCAAAGTGAGACCATTTATTTTCAACAACTTCTGGGGTATTACAGGTAATAAGCGTAAATCTCTCCGTCGCGCAGAAGCTGCTGTCCGGCCACAGTCCGGTTGCAAGTTTCCAGTTTCCTGGTTCCGGCATCGAGCATGCACCTTCCACGTCATCTGCGTAAATTCACCGAGAGAGACTGACCCCCAGGAACAAACGAGCAATTTTGCTGCCGTAGTTAGAAAAAGGTAATATTAACTCATAAGTTATTCAGGTTGGACGATTTGTCGGGCACTGGTCGTGGTCCGGTCCGGCCGGTCAATCGATGGACTGGGTGATTTCACCCACCTGGTGGGTGTTTCTACGCACCGCGGCGGGGGACCGGCAATGGGAGTAAGGTTTGTTCACGTGATTGACTCTTGAATCCAGAATTTGCAGGCATTAGACTCTCACTCAACTTAAGCAAGCGTCCGGAGAGGCCGATTGCCCGCAACCATTGATACGTTTCGAGCTGCGCTCGACAAACTCATTGGGAAATTCGAGTCGGACCAGCAGCACTATCGTTCCAAGCAATATCTTGAAGCCCAGGCGCGCGTGGATTTCATTTCGCCGTTTTTTGAGGCTCTGGGCTGGGACATGGAAAATGAGGCAGGCCTAGCCCACAACCATCGCGAAGTGATCGTGGAGCGGGGCGATATCGAAACCACCGGCCGGCCCGATTACAACTTTCGCATCGGCGGGCAAACCAAGTTCTTTGTGGAAGCCAAGGCGCCGTTTGAGAGCTTGACCAATCCGCACCACATCCTGCAGGCCAAAGGATACGTCTGGAACACCAAGCAAATATTTTTCGTCACCCTGACGGACTTTAAGGAATTTCATTTCTATGACGCTTCCCGCCAGCCGGACGAACGCAATCCTGAGGACGGCCGCTTACTCAAGCTCTCCTACGACGAGTACCTTCAGAATGCCGAAAAACTCTGGGAATTCTCGAAAGAACGCGTCGCCGCCGGTTCACTCGACGCGCTGCTTCCCAAGATTCGCCGCGCGCCTCACCTGCGCAAGCAGGTCGATGACGTATTTCTCGACGAGATGACCGGATGGCGCGAGGAGCTTGCCCGGGACATCCACAGGCGCAATCCCGATCTCACAGCGAAGCAGCTTAATGAAGTAGTGCAGCGGCTGCTTGATCGCATCGTTTTCATCCGCATCGCGGAAGACCGGCACGTGATCGAAAAGCGCCAGCTCATGGAAGTGGTGGAAGAATGGGAGACGCACGGGGGCAAATTCCACATTTTCGATTGGCTCAAAACGCTCTTCCACAAAATCAACGATGACTTTAACGGCGAAATCTTCAAGCCGCACCTTTCTGAAGACATTCAAGTCGATTCGGAAATCCTGGCGCGCATTATCAAGCGTCTTTACCCGCCCAAAAGCCCTTACCGCTTTGACGTGATCGGCGTGGAACTGC
>JASHTY010000353.1 GCA_030040315.1 Terriglobia bacterium
ATTTTGCCTTCGCGCGCGCGAATCTCCTGCATGTTGGAGACCACGCGCTCATACGACGCGTCTTCCAGCGCCAGTGCCATGGTGGGAAATTTAGCGTCGATCAGGGCGATGGGCCCGTGCTTCATTTCGCCCGCGGCGTAGCCTTCCGAGTGAACGTAGGCAATTTCCTTCAGCTTCAGCGCGCCTTCCATCGCGATAGGGTATTGAAATTTGCGGCCGACGAAAAGAAAGTGGTCGTACTTGCAGTACTTTTCCGCGAGCTCGCGAATCTTTCCCGCCTGCTTCAGAATCTCGCGGATCTGGTCCGGCACTCTTTCCAGCGCGCGAATGATTTCATGTCCATCTTCATAAGAAAGATCGCGGCTGCGGCCGATCAGGAGCGCCATCAGGGTCAGGATGGTGAGCTGCGAAGTGAATGACTTCGTGGAGGCCACGCCCACCTCAATGCCGGCGTGGGAGTAAACTCCGGCATGGGTCTCGCGCGCGATGGTGCTGCCCACCACGTTCACCAGTCCCAGCACCAGCGCGCCCTTGCGCTTGGCCTCGCGAAGAGCGGCAAGGGTATCCGCGGTTTCACCCGACTGGCTGATGGCCAGCACCGCGGTGCCCTGGCGGATGTTCAGCTTGCGGTAGCGGAATTCCGATGCCAGCTCGGTTTCCACAGTCAGGTCGGTGAGGGTTTCCATCACGTAGCGGCCGAGCAATCCCGCGTAATAGCTCGTGCCGCAGCTCACGATGATCAAATGCCGCGCCTGCAGCAGGCGGTCCAGCACGGATTCGAGGCCGCCCAGCTTGGCCACCGCTTCGGCGTGATTCACCCGCCCGCGCAAGGCGTTCTCCACCGCCTCCGGCTGCTCGAAAATTTCCTTCAGCATGTAATGCGGGAACGAACCGCGGTCCATGGATTCAATGTTCCAATCCAGGTTGGTGGTCCCGCGGCTTACGGAACGATTGTCGAGCGTGGTAATGGTAAATTTACCCGGCTCGAGGGTCGCGATTTCGTTGTCCTCAAGGAAGACCACCTTGTCCGTGTGCTGGGCCAGGGCGGATGCGTCCGACGCTGCCAGCGAAACCTTCTCGCCAATTCCCAGAATGATGGGGCTGCCGCGGCGGGCGACAACGATGGAGTCCGGGTGGTCAACGTGCATCACGGCGATGCCGAACGTGCCCTGCACCTGCATCAGGGCCTTTTGAACCGCGGCAGAAAGATTGCCCTGGTAGTTGGCCTCGATCAGGTGGGCGAGCACCTCCGTATCCGTCTGCGACTTGAAAATATGCCCGCCTTCCTGCAATTTCTTTTTCAGCAGCATGTAGTTTTCAATAATCCCGTTGTGCACAAGGTAGAGTTTTCCACCGCAATCGGAGTGAGGGTGAGCATTCAATTCGCTTGGCTTGCCGTGCGTGGCCCAGCGCGTGTGGGCGATTCCCGCCGGGCCTTCGGGGGCGGAATTCCAAACCTCCTTTTCCAGCTCGGCCACTTTGCCGACCGCGCGGGCAAGATAAGGGGTGGAATTGTTGGCGATATAGATTCCGCTCGAGTCGTAGCCGCGGTACTCAAGCCGCTTCAGGCCCTCGATCAGGATTTCCCTGGCCGATTGGTTTCCCGTATAGGCGACAATTCCACACATGCTTCGCTCCTTCCCCTTGATTGCCCGCAACTGCCAGGATCAGGTACGACGCTCCGGTGAGCGTGCCGTCGTGCGTCCTCCTGGTCATTATTCTAGCTGAAGGCCAGCGACGAGTGAACATAACGAAAGAATATCGGCGGAAATGGATTTCGTCTTAAGCCCACTCCGCGCAGTTTGGATGGTTAAAAGGCAATCATTGGTTCCCACCAGGGGGAAGAGTAAGGGGATCTTTCAGCGTGAAATCGAGTTTGGTTTCGGAGGGCACTTTTACCTGCTGCCCCTGGGTCGAAACTTGGACGGCCGTGCCGGCCCCGGCGCCTGCCACCGACCCGATGGCGGCGCCTTTGCCGTGGCCCAGGATGCCGCCGATGAGTGCTCCCAGGATCGCGCCTCCGCCGATGGTTTCCGCCGAACGCGTGCCCCGCGAAGCGCCGTGCTGCTCGTAATAGCCGCTGCTGGTGGGGTAGGAGACTCCGTTCACATTCACGGCAATCAATTGGAGCTTCAAATCGGACTGGCCCTCGATGTGCCCGGCGGATTGAGCATCCACCAGCCGGATGCGGGCGTCGGCGCCGCGCGGAATCACAACCAGGTCGCTCACCATGATGGGCAAATCCACCGTGGCCGCGAACTCATCACCTGCCTTATTGCGGCTGGAATCGATGCTGTCGATCATGCGGATGGTCACCACCGTTCCGGAGGGAATGGTGATCTGCTGCTGCGGCTTGGGGGCCGGCTGCGGCGTGGGTGGAGGAGTGGCAGGTGCAGCGGGGAGGGCGGCTGGAGGTGTTGTCGGCGCAGCAGTGGTCGCCGGAGGCGCGGGGGGCTCAGCTACCGGAGGCGGACTGTCTGCCTGGGCTGGAGCAGGAGTTGGAGTGGCAGCAGGCGCCGGAGCCGGAGTCTCTGGGGCATTCTGATCGGCGGCAGGCGCCGGCGGAACTGCGTTTGCATCAGGCTTGGCCCCTCCCGTGTTTTTGTCGGCGTCGCTGGCCGGTGCGGGCGGGTGAAAATGCTGCCATTTCCCTTGTTCCGGTGCAGGTGGCGCTTCGGGTGGCGCGATGCGTGCCAAGGGCTTAACGTCCGTTTCGTCAGGCGGAGGCAATGCGGAGGAGGGCGAAGCCGATGCGGTCATTACATTGAGGTTGTTCACAACTTTCTGAACACCCTGCTGCTGGGAGGCCAAATGCTCCGCGGCTGCTTTCTCCAAGTCCGTGTCCACGGATCCCGTAAGAGTCACCACACCTTTCTCCGAAGCGACGTGAATGTCTTGCGTTTTGAGAGCTGGATCCTCAAATAACTTCGCCTGAATGTCGGTGATAATCGCCTTGTCATCCGGCGATTTCGATGATCTGAGCCCGCTACAACCTCCCAGTAAAAGCGCGCCCGCGATCAAAAGTAATGAGAGGCGAATTCGTAAACGCGGCATACAATCCCCTGCAACTCCAGCCGCGAAAAGACAATCCCTGCGTGCGCACCGGAGCCCGAACCCTTTCGGTGATTTGATTCAAACCTAATCCTACGGGATGTACGCGGACCGGCAGGCAGGATACCCATTGGGCAGGGAGCAGGCACCAATTTCTTCCCGTCCAGGCAGGGAAACTCGCGGCCCCAAAGGGCAAGCGTGCTACAATTTATTCGAACCGGCGCGCATTGTCGTCGCGTGAGGAGGCAAGTGGATCGCAGTTCACTGAGTGTCGTGGTTCCCGTTTACAACGAGGAGGAGAATGTCGGTCCCCTCCATGAGCAGCTTCAGGCCGCGCTGGCAAATTGGTCTGGGGAAGTGGAGTTCCTTTTCGTCGATGACGGAAGCACGGACGGAACGCTGGAAGTCCTTAAACGTGAGCAATCAGCCGATCCACGCATTCGCATCGCGCATTTTCGCCGCAATCTGGGCCAAACCGCGGCTATGGCGGCAGGATTCCATCTGGCCAAAGGGCGCGCGGTGGTCACGCTCGATGGTGATCTGCAAAATGATCCTTCCGAAATTCCCCAGCTCGTCCAGATGCTCGGTGAATATGATGTCGTGTGCGGCATTCGAACGCGACGGAAGGATACCTGGTGGAAGCGCCGGTCGTCGCGCATCGCCAACGGCTTCCGCAATTGGGTGACGAAGGACGATATTGTGGACACAGGGTGTACTCTGAAGGCCTACCGCCGCGAGTGCGTCGAGCGGTTGGAGCTTTATAACGGCATGCACCGCTTCCTGCCCACCCTCCTGAGGATGCGTGGCTTTCGCGTGGCGCAGCTTCCGGTGAGTCATCGTCCCCGCCGCGCGGGAAAAACCAAGTACGACACCTGGCGAAGAATGAAGAAAGGCCTGGCGGACGTGTGGGCCGTGCGCTGGATGAAGAAAAACTGGATTCCTTACGAACCTGTTCTGGAAGTCATAGAGACCCCCGAGAGCATGGAAGTCCGAAGTCAGGAGTCAGCATAAGACCAAACACTGTGACGGACGCTGAATCCCCTTCCCACCCTCAAAGCACCCTATACCTGTCGTTAGCCCTGCTCTTGCTCGCTGTCGGATTGCTTTTTTTCTCTGCTTTGGGCCGCTCGCCGCTCATCGAGCCCGATGAGGGGCGCAACGCCGAGGTAGGCCGCGAAATGCTGGTGACGCGAGACTGGATTTCGCCGCATTTTAACTCCTTCGTGGTTCTTGACAAACCCGCCGTGTTCTTCTGGATGGTTGCGGCCTCGCTCAAGAC
This sequence comes from Terriglobia bacterium, assembly GCA_030040315.1. Lineage (GTDB taxonomy): Bacteria > Acidobacteriota > Terriglobia > UBA7540 > UBA7540 > Bog-366. The sequence goes on from JASHTY010000353.1 coordinate 4,331, forward strand.
CCTTGGCATTTCCGAATGGTCGGCGCGTTTCCCCTCGGCGCTCATGGGCGTGGCGACGATGCTGCTGGTGTGGTTCCTGGCGCGCCGGATGTTCGGTGACTCCGCGGGGCTGCGGGCCGGATTAATCTTCGTCACATCTCCTTTGGCCGTGCTGCTCGCCCGCGAAGTTATTTTCGATATGACGCTCACATTTTTTGTGACGCTGGCAATGGTCGCCTTCTGGCTTGCTGAGGAGAACCAATACCGCGCGCCGTGGTTTGAGCTTCTCATGTTCGCAGCCATGGGGGTCGCCGTCATCACCAAGGGCTTCGTCGGAATTTTGATTCCCCTCGTCTCGATTCTCATCTACCAGGCGGCGAGCGGGCGGTGGCGTGATTGGCTACACCTTCGGTGGGGATGGGGAATTCTGGTCTTGCTTGCGGTGGCCCTGCCCTGGTTTGTTGCCGTTTCCGTGCGCAATCCGGATTTCCCCCGTTATGCGTTCTGGAACGAAAGCCTGAAGCGATTTGCCACCGGCGCCGCACGGCGCGGAGGAGGAATTCTTTATTACATTCCGGTGCTCCTTGGCGGCTTCTTCCCCTGGAGCTTCTTCCTGCTCATCGCGGGTTGGAATCGTCTGCGCCGCTGGCGGGAGCTCAGGCAGCAGGCAAGCAGGCCTGTCCTGTTTCTGCTCTGTTGGGCAGCGTGGATCTTTGTCTTCTTCACGGTTTCGCATTCCAAGCTTCCCACATATTTTCTTCCCGCCATCATACCCCTCAGTGTCCTGACCGCGCGCGTCTGGCAGGAAGTCGGCAACGAAGGGCAAAAGCGCGCGCCCGATTGGCTCACGGCAGGCTTTGCGCTGCTGCTGGGGCTGGGCGTCATCGTCGCCGCAGCTTCGCATTCGTGGCTCTTCACGTGGGTGGCGAAACGGCTGAGCGGAAAAATCCAACCTCAGGTTTCAGACTTCATCCAGCCATCTCTGCTCTACACGGGATTGATCCTTGCGGCGCTGGGTTTTCTAGGCCGCAGGCTGGCGATGCAAACGCGCGGCCGGACGGCGGCGATCGCGACGTTTGCAATCGCGGCCGCCATTTTTCCAGTCGTGGCCCTGCGCTGGTATACCCCCTGGAGGCTTTATGCCGAGGGCCATTCCAGCCGCCGCCTCGCGGCGACCATAATGGCCAGCCCGCTGCGGGACTCGCCGATGGTCGGCTATTATTATTTTCGCAACAGCCTGCCTTTCTATCTGCGCCGGCCGGAGGGGCTGCTTTCCATCGAATGGGGGGAAATGACCAGCAATTACCAGGTGGCGCATCAGGCGGCATTGCGGCGCGCGGGCGACGACCGGGCAGGGAAGGGCGTGCTGCTCACTTTGCCGGAATTTTGGACGATCGCAAAAACAAATACTCAACCCGTTCTAGTGATTACACCCAATGCCCTGGTCGAAAACCTTTACGAAAACGCGAAACGAATCGAGCCAATGTGGAATGGGGCGGATTTTTCCGTGTGGGAGATTCCGCCCGCGAATGGTCCGAATGCAGAACGCCCTTCAGCCATTGTGGCCCCCCCTTTCCGGCCTTGAAATTTCACGCGAATCCAATAGGGTGGAGAATGTTTTTCTCGCCACTGTGCACTGTTCACTGTAATCTGTAAACTGTTCTCTGACCCCCTATGTGCGGGATTTGCGGAATCTTCAACCTCCAACTTCAACCCCTCGCGCACGGCGAGCGCATCGATGCGATGGCAGCCAACATCCTGCATCGCGGGCCGGATAGCGGCGGGAAATTTCAACTTCCCCACCTGGCACTGGCGATTCAACGGCTCAGCATCATTGATCTCGAAACCGGCAACCAGCCGCTTTCCAACGAAGCCGGGGACGTTACGTTGGTCTTCAACGGTGAAATTTACAACTACCGCGAACTGCGTGAACCGCTGCTCGAACACGGCCATCATTTTAAGACCCAATCCGATGGTGAAGTGATCATTCACCTCTATGAAGAATTGGGCCCCGACTGCCTGTGCGAATTGAACGGAATGTTTGCTATTGCGCTGTGGGACAATCGCGCCGGACGGTTGCTCCTGGCGCGCGACCGGGCGGGCGAGAAACCCCTTTACTACTGGCGTGATGAAGAGACTCTGGTTTTCGGGTCAGAAATTAAATCGCTGCTCGCGTATCCGGGGGTCAGTCGCGAGATCGATTCCGCTGCCCTCACTGATTATTTCTTCTACGGCCACTTTCCCGCGCCGCGCAGCGTTTTCGCCGAGATCAGGAAGCTTCCGGCGGCGCATCGCATGATGGTGGAGGACGGAAAGATTGAGGTCGATGCGTACTGGCGCCCGCAGGATTATCTTCGCCCCCCGGGCAAGCCGCCGGTGACGCCGCGTGAGGAGCGCGAGCTGGTGGAAGAGCTCGCCGTGCGCCTTCGCCAGGCCGCCGAATCGCGCCTGGTGAGCGATGTTCCGCTTGGCGTTTTCCTGAGCGGCGGCGTGGATTCCTCCACCATCGTCGCCATCATGAGCGAGCTTAGTCCGGGAAACGTGAATTCTTTCTCCGTGAATTTTCCTGAGAAAACTTTTAACGAAGAATCCTATTCGACGCTCGTGGCAAGGCGTTTCCACACACAGCATCACGTTTTGAACGCCGAGAAACCGGCAATGCTGGAAGCGCTGATGAAGCTGGCCGATCACCTGGACGAGCCCATGGCGGATCCGGCGGTGATTCCCACTTACATGATTTCGCGCTTCGCCCGCGAGCACATCAAGGTCGCTCTGAGCGGCGAGGGCAGCGACGAGCTTTTTGGCGGTTACCCCACGTACATGGGGGCGCGCCTGGCGGAGTACTACCTGAAGTTGCCCGCGTGGGTGCGGCGGCAAATCTTCGGCCGCCTGCAACGATTCCTTCCAGTTTCCTCCACGGCCGTCCCCAAGGGGTTATTCCTGCGGCGCTTCCTGACACACGCGGAGAAAAATCCCGCGGAGCGCCATCACATCTGGTTCGGCATGTTTAATCCCACGGAACTGGACCAGCTCATCTCACCGGATTGGGCCGGGCCGCAGTTGCCCAGCAGCCGAATCTTCGCGCCTCTCGCGCCGGTGCTTGATGGCGCGCGCTTCGACGAGATGCTTTCCGAGATGCTCTATCTCGATTTTTGCCTTTACCTTCAGGACGATTTGCTGGTGAAGGTGGACCGTGCCAGCATGGCGTGCTCGCTCGAAATGCGCACGCCGTTCCTTGACCACCGGCTGATTGAATTTGCCGAGGGCCTGCCCGGCAGCCTGAAGGTGCGACGATTCAAATTGAAATACCTGCTGAAAAGGACGGTTGAGCGATGGCTTCCAAAGGAAATTGTCTATCGGCAGAAGCGTGGCTTTTCCGTACCCATCGCGAGTTGGATGCGCAATGAGCTGCGCCCGCTGGTGGATGAGACCTTGGCGGAAGATAAGCTCAAGCAACACGGAATGTTCACCGTCTCTTTCGTCCGTGGGTTGCTCAACGAGCACTGGTCCGGCAAGGCTGATCACCGCAAGACGCTTTGGACGCTGTTCATGTTTCAGCTTTGGTATGACCGGTGGGGGAAGGGCTGAGCACGGTCGAGATGAGCGTATTCCCGAAGACCTTTTCCGTCGCCAACAACTACCCGCCTTCCTCACCGCCTGGGAAGGATGACTTCCGCAAGGCAGAGTGGGCCGTCATTCGCCGCTGCCGTACACCCAAGCAGGTGCAGGATTATCTCAACAGCCTTCCTTACAATTGGGAAAAGCACCGGGAGACCCTGCGGACCCTGCGCGGCGTGGTTCAACATGGCACCGCGCACTGCCTGGAAGCGGCGCTCAGTGCGGCTGCCATCCTGGAGCAGCACGGTTACCCACCGTTCTTGCTTGATTTGGAATCGCAGGACAAGCTTGACCATGTGCTGTTTTTGTTCAAGGAGCGCGGGCGCTGGGGAACCGTGGCCCGCTCGCGCGATACGGGCCTGCACGGCCGTAGACCGGTGTTCCGCACCATCCGCGACCTGGTATTTAGTTACATCGACGAATACGTGGATGGCTCCGGGCGCATCGTTGGCTATGGCGTCGCTGATCTGCGCACGCTGGTGAAGGGCGATTGGCGGCTCTCGCCAAACAACGTCAAGGAAGTGGAACGCAACCTCATCAAGATGCCCCACAAGCCGCTGCACACCTCCAACCGCCGCTTTGAGGCGATGCTCCGCAGATTCCTGGCTTACCGCAAAGAACACCCCAGCGGACCTATTTTGTTCTATGCCACCCGAAATACCTGGTTGGGAATCCCCAGAGATTGGCGATTGCAAGGCTCAAGTTCCACGTGAAATTAACCTCCACGGCTCCACGGGGAGGAATGAGGATTTTTCAACCGTAAACGGTAGTGATACCATATTGCGCGGGAGGGTTGTTTCAATGAACACCCTGACATACGATTCTGCCGTTCGAGCCACGCCGGTGGGCATGAACGGGCGAAAGAAGTGGCCAGCCGTGATGCTGGCGTGTTGCCTGATGATGCCCGCGCTGGCGGTCGCGGCGCCGCCGATTTACCAATCATCCTTCCACAAGAATAGCCAGGACTGGAGCGTAGTGCGCGGCTCGGCGACGCTGGATACATCCGCGACGCGAGAGAACAGCCCCTCCCTGCGCGTCGAGCGTGGCGCCGGCTCGGACGATACGAGCATTCGACTTGCTCCCGTGACGCTCACGCTCGGCAAAGCCTACGAATTGAGCGGTTGGGTGCGCACGGACGCGCTGGATGTTCACGACCTGGATCGTTCTCCCATTGCCACCGGCGCGACGATCACCATGGCCTCGATGCCATTTGATGTTCACTCCGCCTCGGTGGGCGGCACTCAGCCATGGACGCGCGTCAGCCTGCGCTTCATCGCCAGCCGCGCGGACGACCAGATCCTTCTCACTGTCGGCAACGGCGGATCGTTCAGCGGTAAGGCGTGGTTTTCCGGCGTTCGGCTAGATGAAGCCTCCTCGGGCGACGTCTGGCCTGTGCGCGAAGCCGTTCAGACCTTCGGCCCCGCTTATCGCTATCCCGCCGCCGGCTGGATTTACCTTCACATCGAGGGGAAGCCCTACGAGCGCGGCTATCAGCACGGGCACTTGATGGCACGTGAGATTCCCGAATACCTGGAGCGCTGCGCCGCCGAACTCGGTGATAAGGATCAGTGGAGGACCTATCGCACTGCCGCCGACGCGCTTTTCCTTCGCGGCTTCGACCAGGAAATTCTGGAAGAAATGCGCGGAATCGCCGACGGTGCCTCCGATGCCGGCGCGCGCTGGCAGGATCGGCGCATTGACCTTACCGACATCGTGGTGGCCAACGTCACGGTGGAGATGGGCGAGCTTGCCTCCGCCGTCACGGTTACACCTTCGGGGCTGGAAGGCCTGAACCTCGGCAAACCCGACTATGGCGAAACCAAGAGCCATGACCACTGCAGCGCCTTCGCCGCAACCGGCCCGGCCACGCGCGATGGCAAGATGGTTATCGGGCACGTCACGTGGTGGCCGCTCAATCTCGCCGAGCAGACCAATGTGTGGCTCGACATCAAACCCGCCTCCGGCCATCGCGTGCTCATCCAAAGCTATCCGGGCGGAATCGAGAGCGGCACGGATTGGTATCAGAATGACGCGGGTGTGGTGCTGACTGAAACTACAATCGACCAGACGCCCTTCAACATCCACGGCACGCCGGTGGCTTACCGCGCCCGCATGGCAGCGCAATACAGCGACAACATCGACGATGTGGTCCGCTACCTCGACTCAAAGAACAACGGACTTTACACCAACGAGTGGATCATCGGGGACGCCAAGACTAATGAAATCGCAATCTACGACCTTGGCACCAACCATACGCGCCTCTGGCGCAGTTCAAGAAACGAATGGTTCGAGAACACACCCGGGTTCTACTGGGGCGACAACAATGCCAAGGACCTGACCGTGCGTATGGAGAATTACCCCGACCCGCACGGCGACCCGGATTTCATTCCCTACACCGACGGCCCGCGCGACCTCGCCTGGCAGCAGCTTTACCAGAAATATCGCGGACAGATTGATGAGCAGTTTGGATTCCTGGCGTTTCGAACCGCACCGCTGGTGAGCAGCAGCACGATGGACGCGAAGGTTGCCACCAGCGATATGGCCTCGCACCTGATGGTGTGGGCGGCCATCGGCAAGCCCAATCAAATCGAGCGCCTGCCCCGCAAGTGGGACTCTCCAAAAGATGATGGATTATATCCGTCTGGATATTATCTTTTTCAAGGAGAACCTACCGAGACGCTGCGTGCCGCCATCCAGGCGAATGAAAAGGAGCACTTGAGCGCCGTGCTCGACCCGCCGGCGCGCAAGGTGGCTGACGATCCCGATCCGCCGTCTTACGAAAACCACCTGTGGAAGGGCTGGATTCTGCCCGCCTCCGACGTCGACGATTGGTTTGTAGCGGGCTCAACCGTTTACCGGTACGTGCTTGCCTCGAAGGACCCGGAGGAGACGCTTAAGGCCCAGCAGGCCATCTGGCGAGGCTTTGAGCTGAGCCCGGACACGCCGGCCAATCATTTCCGCCGCGAGCAAACGAAGGGTGTGCTGTTTCTCGACGCCCTTCGCCGCAAGATGGGCGACGACCGGTTCTTCAAACTGATGGACGATTATTTCAACGCCAACACCACCAAAACCGTTACCGCAAAGTCTTTCCTGGCCATGGCCGGCGTCGAGGAAGATCCTATCGACCCGCCCGACGGACCCGCCTATCTCACCAACGAAATCAACCGCCGGCTGGCCTCCGCGGTGATTGTCTACGGCACGTTGCGTGAAGCGGGCGCCAATCGCTACGCCGCCGAGCAGTTGCAAAGCCGCTTCCTCGACCGCCTGGAAACCCAGGTTCCCCTCTACAAGGATTTCGAAGCCACCGATGACCTGCTTCGCCACCGCGATGTGGTGTTTGTGGGCCGCCCGGAGGCGAACTCGGCCCTGGCGCAATGGTCCGAAAAGCTTGGGCTGAAATATGAGGGAGCGGCCTTCACGATTGATGGGGTAACGCACGCTTCCGAGCGCGAGGGGCTAATCCTGTCCGGACAGAATCCGCTCGATGGCGCGCACATGGTGCTGATCGTGGCTGGCAATTCTCCGCTCAGCACCGTAAAAACCCAAATGGCGAATCTGACGCCGGACGAGTACGTGATTGTCCGCGACGGCGAGGGCGGCGGAACGACGGCCGGCTTCATTCAGCACGGGACGACCGTGGCCAGCAATGCCGGGCACTGACTGTGAAATCTGAAATCAATCGCCCGTGCAGGGACAGCGAACGAGAAATCGCAAACCTAAGATTTGAAATTGACTCACGCTACGGTTTATAGAGCGCGGGGAATTCCTTCTTGAGTGCGCGCAACTTGGGCAAGTCGTTGTAGATGATATAGGGATTGTCGATGTTACGCGCCAGGTAGTCCTGGTGGTAATCCTCGGCGTTGTAAAAGCGCTTCAGCGGGACAACCTGCGTTACGATCGACCGGCTGTAAACTCCCCCCTTGTTCAGTTGGTCGATGTAATTGAGGGCGATCTGTTTCTGCTCATCGCTGGCGTAGAAGATCACCGAACGGTACTGCGTTCCCACGTCCGGCCCCTGGCGGTTCAACTGCGTGGGATCCGTAGCAACAGAGAAGAACACGCGCAACAACTCGGCGTAGGTCACTTTCGAGGGATCGAATACGACTTTCACGGATTCGGCATGGCCGGTTCGCCCGGTACTCACTTCCTCATACTCCGCTGTTGAAGCTTCACCGCCGGAATAACCCGATGAAACATTCTTCACACCCCGCACGTGCCTGAAAACCGCATCAACACCCCAGAAGCATCCGCCGGCCAGGACCGCCGTCTCCTTGCCTGAATTTGCCGCCAGTGGATCCGCGCCGGAATACTCGGGAACCTGGCCCTGCACGCTGCCGCAAGTTAGGAAGGCCAACGCCAGCAAGGGCACGCAACTTCGCGCGCCACGTCGAAAACAGAGGAGTCGAAGCAGACGCATGACTGCACCTCAACTTATTGTACCTCGAATTGAGCTCCAGTCTGCGATGGCCGCGATGTCCCCACGTCTCTTTCAATTTCTGATGTGCCAGGGAACATTGATGACCACCAGATTCTGATTCCCGGTGGCCATCAGCCGCGCGCGGAGCAATTCGGCGCGTTGGTTGTGGAGAAAATAGTGGTACCAATGGTCCTCCACCAACTCGGGGATCAGGATGGCCACCTGGCGCTCCGGATTGCGCTCTTGAAACTCCAGGACGTGCTCCACGATGGGATTGATGACAAAGCGATAGGGAGACGACAGCATAACCAGGCGCGGCGCCGGTCCCTCGGCTGGATTGGCCGGCGCGGGGACGTAGCGGCTGAAAGTTTTTTGAACGTCGTCCCTGTCCTTATCGCAGGCGACGTGCAGAACTTCGACGTCCGGAGAAATCGTCAGGGCAAAGCGCAGGGCCTTTTGGGTAACGCGGTTCCAGAAGAGAACGGGGACGACCACCAGCGGGCGCTGAAGGTTGCTCAAATCCAGCGGCGGATCCTGCGCAATCTCGACCTCCACCAGGTGGTAGTGCTCGCGCACGGCGTACATTACCAGCATCAACGAGGGAATCAGCAGCACCGTCACCCAGGCGCCCTCCACGAATTTGGCGACCGCAACGACGAGAACGGTCAAGGCGGTGGTCAACGCGCCGAGTCCGTTTACGAAAATGCTTCGACGCGAGTTCTTGCCTCCCTTGCGAATCCAGTGGGCGACCATGCCTGCCTGGGAGAGTGTAAACGCCAGAAACGCGCCCACGGCGTACAGCGGGATCAGACGGTCGGTGACACCGCCAAAAAGAATCAGCAGTCCGCCACACAGCAGGGCCAGCACCAGGATGCCCTGGGTGTATACCAGCCGCCTTCCGCGCATGACGAATCCGTGGGGAAGAAACCGGTCCTCCGCCACCGCGCGGCACAACCGGGGAAAATCCGCAAAAGCGGTGTTGGCCGACAACGCCAAGACCGCGAGAACAGAGGCCATGGTGATGTAGTAGAAGACTCCCGGCCCGATCACCGCCAAGGTGAGGAGCGATAGCACACTTTGGTACCCCGGCTGGCCCGGATCCGTTGCCCCGATGTTGTAGGCGCGGACCAGATAGGCGATTCCCAAAAGCATGACGATGAGAATGGCAATGATCGCGGTCAGTGCCCGCTGTGCGGATTTCACCACCGGTTCGCGAAATGCTTGAACGCCGTTGCTCACGGCTTCAACACCGGTCATGGCGGTGCAGCCGCTCGAGAAAGCCTTTAGCAGCAGCCACGGCCCGGCCACAGCCACCGAGGCGGGCAATGCCGGCGGGGCAATCACCGCCGCGGGATGGCCATCGTGGGTCAGCGCCTTTACCACGCCGGCAAGAATGACGAAGAGCAAGGTCCCGATGAACGCGTAGGTGGGAAAGATGAACACCGCGCCGGTTTCGCGAACGCCCCGCAGATTGACGAAGGTGATGACCACCAGGATTGCCAGGCAGATCATTAGCGTGTGGGGCAGGAGCGACGGCACGGCGGAAACCAGTGCCCCGACGCCCGCGGAGATACCCACCGCCGCCGTCAAAACGTAATCAATCATGAGGGCGGCAGCCGCCAGCAAACCGGCGAACGTCCCCAGATTCTCGTGGGCCACGGTGTAAGACCCGCCACCTAGAGGGTAGGCTTCAATCGTCTGGCGGTATGAGAAGTAAACGATGGCAAGCAGAATGACAATACAGGTGGTGATGGGGACGATGTAAGCGACCCCGGCCGCGGCGAGCGGAATCAGCAGTGTGAGCGCCGCTTCCGGCCCGTAAGCGGCAGAGCTGAGCGCGTCAAGCCCAAAGACCGAGAGCCCGCCGACGGGCCCCAGCTTTTCTCCCGCTTCGTCGGAAGAACGGAGGGGTTTGCCAAACAGCAGATCGGAAAGTTGCATCGCTCGTCCTCAATATTGGCTGGTGCTGCGCATCTTATGTTCGATTACCTATCATCTATCCCGGTGTGTGCCGACGTGATCCGTTGGGAAATCCCCCCGACTTGCCACGCCGATGCCTGGTGATACTTACTATGTGATACGGCAGGTTCGGCCGGCGGATTGATGGCCAGAACCAACTCATCTCGCAAGCACCACATCATGCTCGCCCGGCGGCAGGTCGAAAGTCGCGCGCCCGCGCTGGACGTGGAGTTCTCCCGAAGGTTTGCCATCAATCTTTAAGTTCAGTTCGCCGGTGTCAAACTCCTGGGTGGCAACGTGTACGGGTCGTTTGGATTTCAACGTGAAGGTCAGGCCTGACTCCGACACCTGATAATTCCTCACCACTACGCCCGCGTCCGCCTGAAAGCATTCCTGTCCATCACGCGCGAGCTCAGTCCGATCCGGTCCCGCGGTTACGTCGTAGCTGTGCCCGCCCCAAACCGCGCGATAAAATTCTCCACTCGTGGGCGGGTCGAGGGCACCGAAGCGCAGGCCCTCCCAGGGATTTACGTCAATGTACTGCTCGAGTGGAATCAGGCAGAGCAGCGCGCCCCACATGTAGTGCGTGGAGGAGTCGTTCCCGGTCCCACCGCCCCAGGCGTAGTACTCTTCGTCGTCGTGCTGGTTGCCGCGCCAGTCGTCCATGAACAGGTCGTAGTTTTTCTGAGCGTATTCCAGGGACACGTCGTCAAACCGGTAGCGATTGATTCCCTCGTAAAGCAGATAATTCGTGGGTCCCCAGATGTCTCCGCGCCAATAAAACTGATCGTGGAATGCCGGGTCGTTGCGGGCGATCGTCGGCGTGACGTACTTTCCCCAGAATTCCTGCGGATTCAGCAGATGCTCCTTGATCATGCGTGCAGCCTGCTCGGGAGTGGCGATGCCAGCCAGGAGCGGGTAGAAATTCGTGGGCGAAAGGCGGTTCGAGAAGCGCCCGTCCCAGTAGCGGTTTTCGTAGATGCCGTCCTTCTCGTTCCAAAGCTTTTCACGTATCAATTGTTTGTGCTGCTCATACTCGGCGGCAAATTTCCTCCAGTCCTCATCCCTATCCAGAATCTCCGCAATCTTTCCGAGACATTCGGCGTCGAGCGTGTAGAGGGAATTCAGGCCCACGTCGGCAAGATTCATTGTGTATGTCTGCGCGTCATACGTGACGTCGTCATACATGGGGCTGTCGTCCATACCGCTCTCGTATTTGGCGTCTTGAAGCGTCCCGCGCCCGCCTACGGTTGCGCCGGATCCGCGGTCGCTGCCCAATTCCAGCAATCCGTCGCGATTGCCGTCGCGCCAAGGCTGGCCGTCGCCGCGGTCGCTCAGCCACCACTCGTGATATTTCTTCAGTCGCGGATAGGCCCACTCGAGTAATGCGCGGTCCTGGCGCCGCTGATAAACTTTCCAAACCATGTAAGCGGCAACCGGCGGCTCCGAGCGGTCTGGAGTGATCCCATTCCCAGAAGCGATGTTGGGTACCAGGCCGCTCGGCGCTTGCGAGGACAAAATGGCGCGAATGCCCGCAGCGGTCTGCGCCTCATCTTCCAGACTGGTGAGCAGCGAATCGAAGAAGCAGTCCCACTCGCCCACGACCCAATTGCCCCAGCCCTCGGCCCAGTGACGGCTGATGCTGGGAAATACCAGGTCGAGTTGTGGCGCATAAAGCGTGCCCCAGAACATGGAATTGCCGATAGCCTCCGGTGCTCCGCTGAACAATCCCCGGACGGTCGGGCGGGCAGCCGCATAATCTGATGATTTTTCCTTTAGGATTGCGTCGATTTTTCCCGGTGCCAGCAACGCGCCGGCCTGAGTTGCCAGCGTGTCCTTGTTCCAACCGATGGTGGCCACAAAATGCAGTGGCGGGCCGTCTGCAAACTCCAGACCCGCGGCTTCCATGGGGAATTCGTTTGGGCCATGTGCTGTAAGTGGCCGCGCCCGATTGAAAGTCGATTGCAATTCAGCGAGGGAGTGGAAGGCGCCGCTGCCCACTGGCAATTGGTCGGTCATCACTACGATGCGGGCTTCGTGGGCGAAGACATTATCGAAGTAGGTCTCGCCGAAAATGGCGCGGCGCGTTTCATCGACCGAATAAGTTCCGGCATCTCCGCCGGCGAAGGGCGGGAAGTACGTAATGAGCCCTACTTGCAGGCCTGTGCCCCACTGCACACGCCCCACCACCGTGGTCTGGTCAAGGCGCGACCATTCGAGGGTCACTGGAGCATCGTGCGCGGGATGCCGCCAGCTCATTCGGCAGTAAGAGCCATCCGGAGCGTGCGCCCCCACCTCACTGACCGCGCCAAAAACCTTTTGCGCATCCAGCAGCTCGCCGCCCCGAGAAGCGAATCGCAGCGCAAAGGAGACCTGCTGCTGATGCGCCCGGGCGAGAAAAACCACGCCACTCCACGCGTCCGGGTCGAGCGCATCCACCAGTACGCGATCAAACTGCGGCGGGTTTTGCGCGCCCAGGCTGATGGCAGGCGCCATACTCGCAGCCAGCACAAACGCCAACAGCTTCCACACGCTCTTCAGTCTCCTTGATCGGCAGCATCCCATCGCCAATCCTTCTAGTTTGATTTCGAAGGGCGGTAGGATACCGTACTCTGAAGGGGCGTGGAAGCAAAGGCTTTTATGTCCGCTCCGGAGCACGGGTTCCGCCCACGCCGGATTGCGCAACCAGCGAAACGTCGATTTTCACAATGTGAAAATTTCTCTTGACACCGTGTTTGGGCCTATGGCACGATGCCTCCTGCGTTGGAGAACGCCCATGTATGCCAAGTGATCGTCACAATTTGCCGCGAGGCCGATTCCGGCCGTCCACAGGCGGAGACTACACCCGGGCGTCGTTGAAGGCCCCCCGCTGAACTTCAACGGACCTGGCCAGCGCATTTCCTGAACACAAGAATTGACGGGATGGCGAAGGCTACGGTTCCTTCGACTCGAAATCGACATCCGTTGTCGCCGGTTCCCCCCGATCAACAAGACGGCCAGTGGTGAAGGCTACGGTTACTTCGTGGCAGGCCCCTCCAAAAGGGGGGTGGGGTGCAAACCCCAAGTCCGTGCCGCTTGTTCCCTGGCCAATTTAAGAGCAGGGATAAGGGAATAGGGATACGGTGATTCAACACTCTACCGGAAGCCCTTATCCCGTATCCCGAGAAAGGAAAACCCATGGCTCGACTGAACACGCAAAACTGGCAAACCTGGATTGGCCCCAAGACCCACGAGGGCGCACCCGTCCGGGCGATTTCACCGGAGCTTCAGCTTCGGCGCTCGGTGTTGGCCTGCCTGCTTTGGGAAAAGCAGTTCTACGAGGACGGGGTGGAAATCGCCGGGCGCATCGCGGAGCTGGTTCCCAAAGTAGACGCCGCAAACGTTGCCGGCCTTGCCTTCGAAGCGCGCGAGCAGATGCACCTGCGTCACGCGCCGCTGCTGCTGGTGCGGGAAATGGCTCGCCACAAGACGCACAAGGCGGTGGTATCGGAAGCGCTGGCGCGGGTAATTCAGCGCGCCGATGAGCTGGCGGAGTTCCTGGCCATCTACTGGAAGGACGGCCGCGCGTCGCTTTCCGGGCAGGTGAAGAAGGGGCTGGCCGGAGCGTTCGGCAAATTCGACGCCTACCAACTCGCCAAGTACGACCGCGCGGGCACGGTGCGCCTGCGCGACGTGCTGTTCCTGTGCCACGCCAAGCCTCGCGATGAGGCTCAGGCGGAGGTGTGGAAGAGCCTGGTGGAGGGCAAGCTGCTCGCGCCCGACACGTGGGAAGTGGCGCTTTCCGCCGGCGCGGACAAGCGCGCCACGTGGGAGCGGCTGATGCGCGAGCGCAAGCTGGGCGCGCTGGCGCTGCTCCGCAACCTGCGGAATATGCGGGAAGCGGCGGTGGATGAGGCGCTGGTGCTCGCGGCGATTCGCGAAATGCGTACGGACCGCGTGCTGCCGTTTCGCTTCATC
>JASHTY010000354.1 GCA_030040315.1 Terriglobia bacterium
CCTAACGCGCCGCGCCTGCCTTCTCCTCCTCGCTCGCCAGTACTCGATCCAAATCCTCCCGCAACCCCTGCCGAAGCCTCTTGATTTTCTTCTTCATCGCGGGAAGCGTTGTGCAAGCGAAAAGCAGACGGGCCTGCGGCCGCGCCAATCGCGCATACCTCCACAGATAGACGCCGGAAACGGGCAACGCCGGCGCATAGTATCCCGCCACGGCCCTTCCCCACCAGTGCGCTACCAGGAAAATTTGAATCGCATAGAAGGCCAGTGCGACAATGCCACGAATAATCCACTCCCTGGTGCGAGGTCGAGGATTTTCCTTTCTAAATGAACCCGCCAGGAACAGCACCAATCCGATTCCCAAATGATTGATCAGCCCGAAAAGCGCCACGGGCAGACCCACGATCGTCTCCGCCCAAAGCACGGCGCGCCCCCATCCCGAAAGCAGGGTGGAGTCCGCCTGCTCCGCCTCAAGTTGCAGAAGCGCGCATTTCCGCTGGAGGCTGCGATAGTCCTCCAGATCGACGCGCAGTGAGAGCAGCAGGCTGGGATTCAGGTAATTGGATTGCCGGGCCCACTCCACCACCTGGCGGCTCAACACAAATCCTTCCGCGTCCTGCTTCCAGTCGGGCAGGGAGCTCCACTCCTCCCGCAATCCGCTCCGCAAAGTCTCCTCCAGATCCGCCAGGAAGTAATCCACGTCCGCCGGGTGAAGCTTGAAGGCATTGTCACGCAGCCTTGATTCAAGCGCGGCGATCAGCGATTGCTTATCGGACTCAAGCTGGGTCGTTGCGGTTCCGGTTGGTGGGCGATCGATTGCCGCGTCCACATAAATCAGAATTTCGCGTGAAGGAGTACCCGCTTCGGGCAGGAAGAGGTGCACAGGATGGATCGCCACCCTCCGGCCCGGATGCTGGCCTTCCACTCGCCACGCGATCGACCCAGCAGAGACGGCCAACGCCGCAGCCGAATTCTGCGACGCGGCGCTTGCATCCGCAAACATCACCAGAGCTTCGCCGGCTGTAAGCACATCAATCGCCTGGCGCAAGACCTCCTGGCTGAGGGGCTTGCCGGCATCGAAAAGAATGCCGCCCAGACGGGCGGCTAGAAATCGCGCCAAGGGGGCGCGCGCCAAACTCTCCGGCAGCAGGAACCTTACCGGCCGCTCAAGCGCGCTCGCCAGCACCAGGGCTTCGCGCAGGCCTGCCGGGTGGCTCACTACGAAAAGTTCAGGGCCCTCCGCCGGCGTGTCGCCGCCCCTAAGCAATCGGATTCTCCGCCGGGAGAGTGCCAGCCATGCCCGAATCAGCCAGCGAAAGGGTGACATGCCCTGACCATTCTGCATGGTAGAACTCAACCCCCTCGGTGCGCCGGGTGGTGATGGAGGTGCGAAGGCGGTAATGTGGGCATCGCGGTGCTCTCCCAGCCCGGCACCTCCCCGATGGCGCGGGTCTTCGTGTCAAATAACCCGTAGACCCTTTGATATTTCTCCCCGCGATCATCCAACAAGCGCAGGCGGAAGTATGGAACGCCGTCAACAGTTTGAATGCGAGTGGGGAAGTATCCTTTCAGGTTGCTTTCCACGTAGGCGGTGACGTACTTGTGGTCCTTCACCCACCAGGTAAAGACGCGAATGTGGGAAAAATCGGCGTCCTGCGAACCCATGCGATCCGCAGCGAGATATTCCGGCATTGCACGGCCGTCATCATCAACCGTTCTGAGCACAACCCAGGAAACCAGGTTGGTGCCCTGGGCATACGGTGAGAGCGGCTCGGGAATGTCCAGGTCGACGAATCGTCCCAGCACCCAGCCGGCGCGAGCATTCGCCCGGATCAGGTACCACGCATCGCGCTGCTTATCCGCCGATGGCTGATCTTCCGCGCCGGGACGATCCACCAGTTGACGCGCAAAAATCTGAACCTTCAAGTCCTGGGGCAACTGCGTAAGCTGCGGCGCATCGCGAGAAGGCTCAAGATGCAGGTTGACGGCGCCGCCCGTATGACCATCGGCTTGCGGGGGAACATTCAAAATGTCGCGGAGCAGTTGCTGGCCGCCCTCGTAGGTCTGCGCCTCGAGCAGGTCAGCGTTTTCCACCCAGCCGCTCAGGTTATTCGCCGTGCGAATCTGCGCCCAATTGCGCGTTCGCTTCAGGACGTCCACCCTGGCCCCAGCCTTTAGCGATCCGACCGTCATGCGGACTTCGGCCGGAGTGTCCACCACGTCCACAGTATCGGGAAGAACATAGGCGACTTCGCCGTGCAAAGCGTGCGCGGGCCTGTATACGAAAAAATAGTAGCCAGCCGAGGCGAGAACGGCGAGGGCAACGAGATAATAGCGGATGGTCCGAATGGCGGCTTCACCCAGAACTAAACTTGGCGCATCACCAGGATGACGCCAACGTCGCAATCATTCTACACTATCTGCTCCAACCCGAAACGTGGGCCGAAGGTGCGGTGGCTGTGCCACGTAAAGGTCGTAGATTTGGAGTGCGGGAGCTTGCTCCCGCTTTCCTGGCTGGCAGCTCGTTGCCAGCCCCCGGCGCGCCTGCGAGCAGGCACAGCGAAAGCGGCAGCGAGCTGCCGCACTCCATAATTGGCGCCGCGCCTACAAAATCCAATCGAGGTGCCGCACGAAAATCGATCGCTCCTTCATATCCGGACCAGCGGGGCCGCTCGAAGCGCTTTTGGAGTGGGACCCGCAGAAAACTCCACGGCACGTTGCGCTGGTTTGCCATCCCCATCCTGTTTATGGCGGCACGATGCACAATAAGGTGGTGTATCGGATCGCCAAGACGGCCTTGGGGCTGGGGCTGCCGACTTTGCGCTTCAATTTCCGCGGCGCCGGCAGCAGCGCGGGAACCTTCGACAACGGAAATGGCGAACGCGAAGACGTTCGTGCGGCGCTCGATCGCCTGACCGCGCGTTTTCCAAATGTCCCCGTGTGCCTGATGGGCTTTTCCTTTGGATCGTGGGTTGGACTGGAAGTGGGAGCTTCCGACGCGCGCGTTACGGCGCTTGTCGGTTTGGGCATTCCGACCAGCATCACCGACTTCACATTCCTCCTGGATGTTCGCAAACCTAAATTGATTATCCAGGCGAGCGAAGATCAATACGGCCCGCGCGCGCAGGTTGCGGGGCTTTACGCGAAGCTTGAAGAGCCGAAACAGATCCACTGGGTCGAGGGCGCCGACCATTTTTTTACCGATCGGCTGGATGAAGTTCAACAGGCGTTGCAGGAGATTCTTCCGCCCATGCTCGGTGACGCGTGACGACCACGGAGATACAATAAATTCATGGCTGATCTTTCCAAAGACGCTTCCCAAAGCCGGAGTGACGCCCTCTATTGCCCGGTTTGCAAAGCCGAAGTTACCGACCCGCTGGTGTGCGGGGATTGCGGCGCGGTCATCTGCCGCAAGTGCGGCACGCCGCTGGAAAAGATTGATGATCTGGGAATCGGTTAAAAGGGTACCAGGCAGCTACAGGGTAGCCACGGCACGATCTTTTGTGCCGTGGGCATTGGCTTCCTGCGAAGAACCCACGGCATAAAATGCCTGCCGTGGCTACGCGCTCAAACATGTCACGAACAGGTAACGCGGCATCTGATGCTGGGTTTCAGGCCGGAATTGTAGCCTACATTCTCCCGAAACCCGCTGATAGAAGATGACTTAGCCACTCGCATCTCATACGTCCTGTATTTTCATTGAGATCGCCGGACCCTCCAAAAACTAG
Organism: Terriglobia bacterium; assembly: GCA_030040315.1. GTDB lineage: Bacteria > Acidobacteriota > Terriglobia > UBA7540 > UBA7540 > Bog-366. The sequence goes on from JASHTY010000354.1 coordinate 3,726, forward strand.
CCTACTCGATCCTTTGTTTTCATCAACATCGCCGGACCCTCCGTCATTTTTGACCCGTTTCTTCGTACGGAAGACTCTTGCTGCCTGC
>JASHTY010000355.1 GCA_030040315.1 Terriglobia bacterium
CCCAGCCGATCTTTACTCCCGTCACCGCGCCGCGCGCGTCGCGCTCGAACGTGGCAGTCTCGCGGTCATACAGCCCATAGTCCGGAAACTGATAAACATCTCGCGACACCTGCTTCAGCGGGTCGTACTCGAACCACTCGATCAACACTTCCAGGTGGCCATTATTCTCCAGCACGTAAAGTGTGTCGTAATCCCAGCCGTATTCGCCAATCAGCTCCTGCAATTCCGGCGCGGCAGGTGCGGGCGCGGTCATCTTGACGGCATCCCAACGGGTTGATGCCGACTGGATCGCATGATCAGCCGCCCTGAGGGGAATCCCATAGGAGAGCCGATCGTCAACTTCGAGATGTCCCGCAAGCGTGCGGATTTCGCGCTGGAAGCCGCCGTTCTGGTGAAGCATGAAGAGCCTTCCCTCGCGCTCATCAAGCTCGAAGGCGCCACGAGCGTTGCCGTAATACCCCGCCAGCCTGCGCGCCTCGTCGGGGTTAATGGGCGTGGTGGGCTCGACCTCAGGCAGGGCCTGATGTTCACGCGCGGCGATGGCCAATCGCAACGCTTCTTCCACAATATGGTCCGTCACCGCATTGGTGCAATCGAGCGTGGAGACCGCTACGGCGCCGATCTTGTCATCGGGCAGCGCGGCCAGCGACGTGGCGAACCCGTATACTGCGCCATCGTGGCCCACTCGGCGATGTCCATCCAACTTGTCGAGCACGAAACCGAGCCCGAAGCGGCCGGGCTCGGCAGCAGTGGAGAATTGCGGTGTCCACATCTCCTCGAGCGTCGCCTCGCTGATGACTTGTCCGCCGGGTCCACGTCCGCCGGCAAAGAGGATGCTCTCGAATCGCCCCAGGTCCGTCACCGTCGTGTAGAGGCTTGCGGCCGGAAAGATGCCCAGCTCGAAGGTAGGCGCTGGGAAAACTCTGCCGTCGTACGTCCACATGTCAGCTTTGGCGACCCTGCCGAGCAGATCGGGAGTTGGTTCGAATCCACTGGAGTGGAGCCCCATGGGATCCACCACAGCTTCATTCAAGTAGGAAGCAAAGGGCCTGCCGCCCTCCTGTTGAAGCACGTAACCCGCAACGGTGACGCCGGCGTTCGAGTACTTCGCGTGCGCTCCGGGGGGATAAACCAGCGTTGTGTCATTCAACGAATGGACCACATCGGCCAGCGGTGGCGCGTGATCGTCAAAGGCGTGGCCAATGGGAGGCTCGCGCACCAGCCCTGAACGGTGCGACATCAGCTCGCGCAGCGTGATCGGCTTGCCGAAGGGATTGTGGGGATGGAAGTCGGATATGTAGGTTTCGACGGGAGCGTCAAGGTTAAGCTTGCCGCGCTCGACAAGCTGCATGATGCCGATGTCCGTGAAGAGCTTGGAAATGGAGCCGACGCGATAGACGGTGGAAGCAGTGGCGTCCACCCTGCGATCCGGGTCGGCGTAACCGAAACCCTGTGCCCAGACAATCTCTTGATTATCGACGAGCGCGACGGCGATGGAAGGAATGCCTTTTTCCTTCAACTCGTGCTCAATCAGCGGTTCGAGGGCGTGAACTACGCCGGCGTAGTCGCTGCGCGCCCCAATGTTGCCGGAATCGGCGGGCGCGGCGAGAAGCGGATGCCCGCCCGGCCTCACTATGGCCAGGCCAAGCGCCGCAAGACCGGCGAATATCAGAATGATGGGGCCTTTCTTGGAATATCCAGAATGCATTCGCGCTCCTGGGGCATGCGCCGGCGGTCACACGCCTTCCTTCTTACCGCCGTGGCGGCGAACCCTTCACTGTTTCCGATCAGCTTATCTTCTCAAACTCAAAGTTGAGCACTCGCCCGGAATTGAGCACAAACCCAGCGACGCGTTTGGATGAGTCGCGAGTAAATCGGACGACACCCAAATGGCTATCGAACAAATCAGGGCCTTCCATCCGCAGCGTCTCCGGATAATAGTTGAGACGGTGTAGCACGAGCTTGTGGTCCTCAATTTTGAAGCGATAGAGCGCATCAATCTCAGCGCTGTGATAGGTCCCGGCAAAGGCGCTCAGGTCGGCGCGCAAAGGGTCGAAGGGCGCAATCTCTGTGTAGATCTCCGGCTTTTCACGGTTGCGGGTAATTGCCAGCTCGCCGCTGCCCTCCGCACCGTTTCTAAACTCGTATACAGCGTCACCGAGTCGAAAACGGTTTTCCGCAAGTGGGGTGAGGGCGCGCCCTGGATCGTCGCCCTCTGAGGCGAGGGTCAGCCTGCCCTCACTGAAAGTAACCTTCAGAATGTTGTTGCCGTCGGAATTGATGAACGCCCCCGTATGGCTCCGGAGCTGGGGCTCAGTGAGCAGGACGGGTTTCGGATCGGGCTGCGCAGCTTCCGGCTTCAGCTTGTCCGTGAGATAAATATCCGCGACCCGGTGGGCCTGGAATGAGGGATTTCCGTTTGCCACGTTGCACAGAACAGAAACCGTAAAATGCTCCTGCGGAAAACGCAGCATGTCGCTGCGATAACCGGCATCGGAGCCTGTGTGATCGACCACCGCCAAACTTTTATAGGTCCCGAGGCTTAATCCCGAAGCATACTTGATATCCTCGCCGTTGTTCAGCTTGCCGGGCCGGAGCATTTCCTCAAGAAAGCGCTGCCCGCCCACGCGCGGCGTGTAGAAGTTCTCATCCCACTTCTGGAGGTCTTCGACGGTGGTCAGGAGACTTGTGGCGCCCACCGTGTCAAAGTTGGTGATGCTGATTTCATACGTATCGCCCTTGGGGACGTATCCGATCGCCATGCCTTTCACCAGCTCGGCGTGATTGTCGCGAAAGTGCGTATGGCTCATTCCCAGAGGCTCAAAGATGTGATGAATGGTGTATTCACGCAGCGACTCACCGCTCACGCGCTTCACCACCTCGCCGAGCAGCGTGTATCCGGTGTTGCAGTACATATAGCGCGAGCCGGGCGGAAAATTCAGCGCTTTCTGGCGTGACATCATGGTCAGCACATCGTTGTTGGTAATCAAGTCGAACGAGTAGCGCCAGCCGGCAATGTCCAGCAGCGTCCACTGATCGCGCAGCCCGCTGGTGTGGTGCATCAGCTCGCGCAGAGTGATGGGCGCGCCGAAATCCGGGAGCTCCGGAATGTATTTCTGTACCGGATCGTCAAGTGAAAGCTTGCCCTCCAGGCTCAGCAAGATGATGGAGGCCGCGGTGAACTGCTTGGACATGGAGGCGACGTGAAAAACCGTGGAAGGCTCAATGCGCGCATTGTGGTCAAGGTCCGCCATCCCGTAGCTGTGCATGTATATGCTGCGTCCGTCGCGGTAGACTCCTACTGCGCAGCCGGGGGTGTTGTAGGTATCCCATTTGGCAAAAAGTTTGTCCACCCGCGCCGGCGCGTCGTCGGGTTTTGATGGCGCTTCCTGCTGGGCCAGTACCGGCAGGCACGGCGATAAAAGCACTGCCGCCAGAATCCACAATGAAGAGCGCCAATTGCACCATCGATTCTCTGCTTGATTCATCATTCCCGGTCCAGCGCTGATTTTAGATTGCCCTGAAGCCCATTTGAATCTGGAGGCCTTGCGCATTTTACACTCCCTATGCGCATTGCCCAAGTGGACGCTTCCAACGAGGAGTAGATGCGCAAGTTCTCAAGCAGCAGGATGCACATTTCCGTGCCCTCTTCCACCATGAAAAGCGGATGCCGTGCCGTAATCTCGCGCCGCAGCGGCTTGATCCTTCTTGCGTCAGACTGAAATGCTGCTGTGGGAGCAGCCTCGCTTAAGAGGCCCCGCGCTACCGCGCTTGTTCCACCCATGCCAGGCAAGGTGAGTGCGTCACGCCGGCTGAGTTTGCAGTGAAGAAGGGATTGAGGGGACACCCGCAGATTTCGCATACGATCCCGAGCGACGGTTTGCCGCATCCTCGAATTGGTCAGGCCTCACACAATTGTGCGGCGGCTCGCAACCTTGGTCTGACTGGGACATCCAATCCCCAGTGAGGGTTGGCCCGTGACCATCAAAAGCGTTCTCTTTCCCGTAGACTTCTCGCCTTCCTGCCGGGCAATGGCTCCATTCGTGCGCCGGGCGTCAAATGTCTACTCCACCACGGTGGCTCTCCTTTACGTCCTGCAGCCCTTCTCCGAAGGGTTCGAGCCTCTGGTGCGGCCGGCTCCGGCGATCGAGGAGGACCGGAGGAAGGCCGCGAATGCGAAGCTGCATTCGTTTCTCGAATCCGAGTTTCCTCCGGCCGAGTCGCGACGAATCCTGGTGGCAGGGGATCCCGCGACGTGCATTGCCGAAATCGCCAGGAAGGACGCCTTCGACCTTATTGTTATGCCGACTCACGCCGGAATATTCCGCCGAACCCTGATCGGTTCGACCACCGCCAAGGTGCTGAACGACGCGGACTGTCCCGTAGTTACCACGCAGCACGCGGAAACGATTACACCCCGGAGAGTCGAGCATCGGGAAGTGGTGTGCACTCTGGGCTTGCAACCGGACTCGGAGCGAGTTCTTCGATACGCCCACCAGCTCGCGGCAGCCGGCCATTCCAACCTCACCCTTCTCCACGCGCTCCCCCAGGAGGAGTTGCACCTTCCCCAGGAATTGAGCCTCGAGCGGCGGGTGGAGTCCGCCGAGAGGCAGCAGGCGCTCAAGCGAATCAATGAACTCCAGCGCGCCGTGGGCTCCAGTGCCAAAGTGGAGATTGTGGGCGGACCGATCAAGGATTCGCTGATTGAGGCGGCAACACGGCTGGGCGCAGACTTGCTGATCGTCGGAAGAGGCACTGAGGGCGGGTCCCGCCTGCGAGACCTGACCTACGCCATGGTTCGCGACGCGCCCTGCCCAGTGTTAAGCGTGTGACTCCGGATTCTGTAGCGGGGGTGTCTCCGATCTCTGGAGTCCGATGGACTCCACGGGGGTCCGGAAACCGGACTCCACCCGCGATCCCTGCGGGGGCAGCCGCAATCCAAACGCGGCTGGGGATCCGTCAGCCGGCTGAACTTACAACTCAGGCTCTGCGAAAATCGAAGCGCGCCTTGGAAATCGGTGTTCCGACCACTTCTATTCGTCGCAGGTCGCGCGTTCCAACTCCCAATGACTCGGCCAGGCGCAAGGTGCTGTCGCTGGTCTCGAACGGAGGGGTGCCGCGGTCGGCCATGGGATCGAAACCCATCAGGGCCATGCAGACGGCGTCGGTGTTCACGCAATTGGTGCCGGCGACGAGCACACCGGGGCGCACGTGCTTGCCTTTTCCGACCCATGGGCCTTCGCCACCCGTCATGGTGTGGATTCCGTCGATGATGCCGAGATGCACCGGGCGAGCCGCCACCAGGTCCGCCACCACGCGCGGCACCCGGTAGCCGCCCTCTTTTATGCCGCTGCGGTCAACCATCGGCGGTGCGCTTTTGGAGGGCTGGCGCTGGCCGGAATGGAACGGCCCGCGGCCGCCCATGGGAACCAGGCTCGGCTCATCCACGCCCGAGCCATCGCCGTAAATCGTGCAGGGTGTCATACCGAAACAGTTCTTCATGGTCAGCGTCACGCCCGCCGTAAAATGCTCCTTCAGCTTGGCGAGGGAAATGAAGACGTCGCAATCCTCGTAAGAGTGGTTCAGGTCGTAGCCCGCGAACATCAACCCGCCGCCCGGGACCATGAAGCGCGAGTACTTCTTCCCGTACCCCAGAAAATTCGTGTTCTCGAACTCCACGCGCGGGGCGGCGCTCAGGAATTGCCGCGGTTCCCAGTTGGCCTCGAGCATGAATTCCTGGAGCGGCTCGGCGGTGATGATCGGGCTCTCCAGCAGACGGATGCGTGTGGCGCCCGCCTGGCCGAGCAGGTGCACGGTCGAGCCGATGACGTCAGGATGCACCCAGTGGGTGAGGCTCGCCGGGGTATAACCCAGGCGGGTATGAGCATCCCCGGTAAGATTCAACTTTATGGCAACAGTCTTGCCGCGCACCAGTTTGTCGAGCCCGCCGAGCTGGTCAAACATGGTGGCAAGCGTGGACATTACCCGCGGTCCGTAGTCGGGACACATTCCCACGGCTACCCGCTCGGCGGGGGCGGGCCGGGCCAGAAACATGGCGGGGCGGGCAAGCCACGCTCCCACCGCCGCTCCGGCGGCGCCCAGGAATTTTCGTCGCGAGCAATGCGTCGTCATCATGAGTTTGACCCCTCAATCTCCACCGCGCAGGCCACGGCGATGGCGGGCAGGTCGAATTCTGTTCCCGGGGCGGCGGCGCCGGAAAAGGGTTCGGCGGCCGAGCCGGAAATGGACGCGGCGCCCGGCGCTCCGGGCTTCCACAACCGGCCCGCGCGGGCGTGATTGCGCACCCAAAGCGTAACAAAATCGGCGGGCTGGGCAGAATAATTGACAATCTGAACAAGCTGAGCCTTGCGCGCGGGATCATAAGTCGCGTGGCAGTTTGTGGTGGCGGGGTTGAACAGGCGTACAAGATCGTTGCGCCGGCTCGCCAGCAGATGCGCGTCCACGGCCACCTGGTACGGGTTCACAAATCCTTCCACCGGCACGGCAATTTGCCCCTTCTCCACATTATACATTCTGTAATCAATGGCAGGGTCGCGAATTTGTTCGCTTGCTCCGGCCGGACCCCAGTATGCGGGTGCGATCAGCAACCCCCCCTGGCGGACGAAGCCCAGCAGATCAGCAAGCTGCGCTTCAGTGGGTGTGGTGCCGTCGAGCCAAAGGATCGCCTTCAGGCCGGTGAGGGGTTTTGAGAGCGTCTCGGACCTTTCGATAATCCGGAATTGCTCGCGGTTGCGATTCAGCAGGTTCAAGACTTCATTGCTCAGGAAGGCGTGGTCGCCGCGATAATCGGAAATGACCGCGAGGATGCCCTCGGATTGGAACTCCTGCCAGTCGCGGTGATGCTCAAAGAAATCGAGCGTGTCGCAGGTCTCGTGCCACGCGGCTGTGACCTGCGGAATCCCTTTCAACAGGGCCCCTCGAAAGTCGTTGCTGAGCGAAATGATCCATCGGCTGCCGTATGCCTCGCTGTCGGCAACGGCCATCGAATAAGTCGCAGGGTGCCTGGTTTCCTCAGGAGGATCAAAATCCAGCCAGCGGATTTTCCCCGGCGCCAGTTCGCGCCCCAGAAGCGAGAACCACGCGTTCGAATTCACCCAGGGAACGCCCGTGGGGCCGGCGACAGCCGTGTCCCCGTGCATCGTGTCGAGCTTCAGGCCCGGCCAGTCAAGCCCCGTCGCGCTGAAGATAGGTGTCGCCGCGTCCCACGCCATTCCGTCTTGCGGGAATCGCCGGATCACCGGAAGGTCGAGAGGTTCCTTAGGGAGCTGATCAAGAACTACGGCGGAGATGCCCGCCGCCCGTGCCGACTGAACGGCTGCCGCCATGGCGGGGCCTGCGGCGACTTTTCCGGCAAAACTGATTCCCGTCCGACGGCCGGCTTCAATGAGAGGCTTCAGCGTTTGCTGCTGCCCGGAATCGTCAGAATTGCCCGCTGCCCACTCCACGACCAGGCAGTTGATCGGCGTGCCCTTGAGCAGTTCCAGCGCGGCAGGCTGGGCCCACGCAGCGAGGGTGTCTTTCAATTCAGAGGTTGGTGCATTGCCTTGCTGGCTCAAATCCAGCGGCCCGCACGGCCACTTCATCGGTATCCATTTTGGATCAATGCTCATGCTTGACTCGCTCGAACCGCTCGACCACCGGAGTATCGCACACTGTCGCGACTGTCGCGAAATTTATCTTGCCCTAACGAACCTCCATTGTGTTCCAAAAGGAAAGATAGTACCTTTCGGTTTGGAGTTCCCATGTTCGGCGCGCTCGATGCCCTCAAGGAAAGCTGTGGCGACCTGAGGGGAATACTGTTTCTCGAGGCCCTCCTTCAAGACGCCCGCTACGCACTTCGCCGGCTCTGGAAGTCTCCGGCCTTTACAATTGCCGTGATCCTGACGCTGGCGCTGGGAATCGGCGCCACCAATTCGATTTTCACTCTTGTCCACGCCGTCATCATGAAGTCGTTGGCCGTCGCGAATCCGCGCGAGTTGTACCGTGTGGGAATGGAATCGCGGTGTTGCTACTGGGGCGGCTACAGCCAGGAAAAGGAATTCTCCATCTTCTCCTACGATCTGTACAAGCACCTGCGCGACAACACGCAGGGTTTTGAGGAATTGGCGGCGTTTCAAGCGGGCGAGTCGCTGTTAGGCGTGCGGCGCAATGGCACCTCCGAACCCGCGCTGAGCTATATGAGCGAATTCGTATCGGGAAATTATTTCACCATGTTCGGCTTGAAGCCTTTCGCCGGCAGGCTCATTACGCCTGACGATAATCGCCCCGGCGCGCCGCTGGTCGCCGTGATGAGTTATAGGTTGTGGCAGCAGCACTACGGTTCAGACCCGGGGGTAATCGGCGGTTCCTTCAGTCTGGACGACAAGCCGTTCACAATCGTCGGCGTTACTCCGCCGGGATTTTTCGGCGACACGCTACGTAATTTTCCGCCCGATTTCTTTTTGCCGCTCGAGACGGAGCCGGTTGTGCAAGCCGACTCTGCCTTAAACGAAATATCACAACACTGGCTGGACCTGATCGGGCGCATCAAACCCGGCACAAAGCCGGCATCCGTTGAGGCGGAGATGCGCGTCGGCCTGAAGCAGTGGCTGCGCTCGCACTGGGCAGACATGAATGCCAACGAGCACGCGACATTTCCCGACCAGACCCTGTTTCTTCGTCCTGGTGGCGCGGGCATCACCAGCCTGCGCGAGCAATACGAGCACTGGCTCCAGATTCTGATGATGATTTCTGGATTCGTGCTTCTCATTGTCTGCGCCAACGTGGCCGGACTAATGCTTGTCCGCGGGATGGAGCGGCGGCGCGAAGTCTCGCTGAGCATGGCCCTGGGGGCGCAAGGATTGAGGCTGGTAAGGCAGGCCCTTACTGAGAGCTTGTTGCTGTCTTTGGTGGGCGGGGCGGCGGGGCTGGCTGCGGCATTTGCCGGGACGCGCCTCATCCTGCATTTTGCCTTTCCCTCCGCCAGCGGCTGGTCAGACATCCCCATCAGCGCTTCGCCCTCCACGCCGGTGCTGTTGTTCGCCTTGATCGTTTCTCTGGTTACCGGGCTGACCTTTGGAATTGCGCCCGCGTGGATGGCCACGCGCGTGGATCCTATCGAAGCCTTGCGAGGAGCCGGCCGCTCCACGGCGCGCACGGGCTCGCTGCCACGCAAAACGCTGGTGGTGTTGCAGACGGCTCTCTCGCTCATCTTGCTGGCTGCTTCGGGGCTGCTCACTGCGGCGCTCCACCACCTTGAAAAGGAGCCATTCGGCTTCATTCAGGACCGGCGAACCGTGGTGAAGATTGACCCTCGCGTCGCCGGTTATCGGCTTGACCAGCTTACGCCGCTCTTCAAGCGCATCCACGATTCGTTCATGAACGTTCCGGGCGTCTCAGCCGTGGCAATTTGTCTGTACACGCCGCTGAGCAGTGGGGCTTGGGGTACGAACGTGTGGGTGGATGGGACTCCGCCCCCCGGTCCCCATGACAATACGATTTCTTCCTGGGACCGCGTTACGCCGGGATATTTCGACGTCCTCGGAACACCTATACTCGAGGGTCGCGGCATCACCGAACAGGATACGGCGACTTCGCAGCACGTGGCGGTTGTCAACGAGGCCTTTGCCCGGAAATTTCTGGGGAGTCAGGATCCCATTGGAAAGCACTTTGGACAGTTGAAGCTGGGTATGTCCCGCGAATATGAGGTCGTGGGGGTTGTGCCGGACGGCCGTTATTTTAATTTCGAGCTGGGTAAGCCGATTGGGCCATTGTATTTCATGCCTGAAGCCCAGCACGACGTCTCGCCGAGCTCCGGCACTGACATTACTCCTGGCTCACATTTCCTCCGCGATATCGTGGTAGTTACCCAGCCGGGCGCAGTGTTGACCGTTGCCCAGGCGCGCCAGGTGATGGCGGGAATCGACCCGAATCTGCCGGTGGTTTCGTTTCGAACTCTGGGCGATCAGGTGAGCGGCCAGTTCCGGCAGCAGACCCTGATAGCCCGACTTGCGTCATTTTTTGGAATTCTGTCACTGGTCCTGGCTTCCATTGGAATGTATGGAATCACGGCTTACAACGCCGGGCGCCGCACAAGCGAAATCGGTGTGCGGTTGGCGCTGGGTGCGACTCGAAGTCAGGCGGCAGGGCTGATTGTTCGCGGCGCTTTTGCATTGGTAGTGATGGGTTTGATCCTCGGCCTTCCGGCGGCACTGGCGGCCGGGCGCTTTCTGGGCAGCCAACTTTACGGGCTGAATCCCCACGACCCGGCGGTGATTCTGGCCGCAGTTTTTCTGCTGGCATTCAGCGCACTTGTAGCGGCGTTGATTCCGGCCGTGCGGGCCAGCGCGATTTCACCCCTCGAAGCCCTTCGATCGGAGTAGCGCTTTTTCGGTTTTTATTAGGCGCCGATTCGATGCCGAACAGCCGTGCGTAACCGGACCGGCCCCACGAGCCCCGCGACCAGCAGCGGCGAATCCTTGTTGAAGTGCTTCCAGGTTGCGAAGGTGATTCGTCCCCCCGGCGGCTTGGGTTTGCCCTGGGTAAACCACTCGGGGATGACCTTGATGGCTCCATTGCGTTCGTATTCGTTCTCGGCGGGGAGTTGCTCATCGCCGATCTGGCGATTGACCAACTGATTGGTGACGAGGACTTCCAGCTTGTTGTCGCCCGGCCGAACGGCGCTGGTGATATCCACGCGGAAGGGCGGCTTCCAGAGCAGTCCCAGGTCATGGCCATTTACGCGAACCTGCGCGATAGCGTGTACCCAGCCCAAATCCAAAACCAACCGGTGGTCAGCCGACGATGCGCCCGCCGGAGAAGTGAACTGTTTGGAATAGGTCGCCGTTCCGGAAAAATACTTGACGCCGCGATCAGAGTGCTCGTGCAGGGAAATCAACTCGTCGAGCGTGACCTGGGACGGAGCGCCGAGATTCGGCGGAAAGCTAACCTGCCACGGACCTGAAAGCGCAGTGCTTTCCGCAAGATCTGAAATCTTTAGGCTTGAATTTTCCACTGCGGTTTGCAGAGCGTAGTTGCCGTTCTGCCAAATCAGCAACTCGGAGCCGGCGGCGCCCAGCCATTCAATCTCCGGCGCCGCAACGGGCGCGGGGATGCCGGAACCGGCCAATTGCTGGATGCGATCTTCGCCCAGAGCTTCCTTGATGAGCTCGGGGTCGCTCATGTCGCCGTCGAAATATTCGGCGCCATCTCGCTCGCGAGCGTCGTAGACGCCAGGATGAACGATTCTTCCCGAGGCCTGGCCTTGCCCCGCGGCTCGGCCGTTCACATAAAGCGACGGCGCGCCCGATTTGTAGACCAGCGCCACATGCACCCAGCCCGCAATCGGGAGCGTGGCAGTGAGGACGGCCCGCCAATCCATATGCCCGCGCTCGAACACCGTGATTCCGTTGCGACCTGCGGTGAATCCGGCGGAGACGTGGCCATCGCCATACAGCGTCTCGCCATCGGGAGGCGAGATCACAAAACTGCGAATCGGTGCAACACGATTGTGATATCCCACCGGCGGAAGAATTCCGTCCAGGTCGGGCTTGATCCAAACGCTGATGGTGAAGTCGTTAGTCACGTTGCCCTGGTTGCCGGAATGAAAGAGCGGGAAGGGATCGGTGGAAGCGACCGTCATTCCGTCCTTTGCCACGGACTTGAGATGCCGCGCCGAAGCAGGGGAGCGGAACACGATGAATACCGCTCCTGATGGGCTGATTTGCAGCGGCACGCGCGTGCCCGCATCGGTCTGATCGAAAACGTTGAGGGGAGTGATTTCACCCGTCTCGGGATTCCACAGTTCCGGCTGTTTGCCTTTGACCCGGAACGTGACGACCAAATCCTCCGCGCGGCGACGACGATTGGCGACAAAGTACACTTCCGCGCCGCCCACGCTGCGATGGAAAAAATTGATGGGAGCGTCGCCCGAGCGCGAGGTAACGTCGCAATCGGGTTTGACGCCCAGCTTCTCGAGCACGTCCGCCAGCGGCAGCCCCCAAAACACCTTGCCTTTGCCGTAGGTCCGCTCGGTGATTTCGGTTCCATCAAGTTTCCCCCAAACTTCATCGACAATCTGATGCAGTTCATCATCACTATGAGGATATCCCGTGAGGCCGGGATTCACCTGCGGCTTGGGTCCCACCACCGCCACGCCTGCGCTTACCAGATCGCGAACTTTGCGCAGAATATCGAGTCCCAGGCGCTTGTCGTCAGGAAGAACCAGCACGCGGTAGCTCATGCCGTCGGGCAGAACAATCCGGCCGTTCGCGGCTTTCATGCGGGTCAGAATCGCTTCCTCATTGGCGACATCGTAGTAATAACCTTCGGGAGGCGTGGGGCTCAGTTCGTCCGGATAAACCGGGGTATTCACGGGCACCTCAACGCCCGTATAGAAGACCAGATCCGCAACCAGGGTGCCCTGGCGCAGCATGTTCTGCGTGCGCGCGGCGTATTGGTACCAACCTGCCAGGTTGTCATAAAGGGTGTTGGTGCGATCGTTCTCCCACCCCCACGGTCCCATGGTCATGCCGGGAATGGCGGTGGGATTGGGTTGCATGGCGTTGCGATGGAAGATGTACTCATTCAGCCCCTGCGTATACATCAAATCGCCCTGGCCCTTCATCTGGTAGGGATAGTTCTGCCACATGGCGAATTGCTGGGCGCCGGTGAAAGACTCGGCGCCCACGACGGATTTTCCGAACAGGTGCGCGACGCTGCTGACCATCTTCACGCTGTAGGTGATGCCGTTGATTCCCTGGCCTACCCAGAACTCGCCCATGGGCACGTCAAGGCGCGCGCCGGCCTGCATCTCCTCAAACGGCCCGCCGTTGTAGGGCTCGGCGTAGGCCTTCATTTTGTTCTGGCGGCAGCGCTCGGCGAAACGGCCGTAATAATAATCGCCCATCAGGTCGGCGCAGGTTCGGCGGATGTCCCAGAGAAAGCGCTCGGAGATGTCCACACTCTCCACGATGCGGCCGGTCATTGCCGGAAGGTATTTGTGCAGATCGTACCCGCGGCGCTTCGCGAACTCCTGCGGAAAATCCTTGGTCCAGTTCTGCATGCCGGTCTCGTAGCTGTCGATGAGGCCGCCGGCAAGTCCGCGCCCGGCGAGCGGGCCTAGCGCCTGCACGAGCCCGGCGAAGAAATGATCGAAGTGGAAGTCGTAGGCCTCGCGGCTGAATTTGTCACACTCGAGGCCCAGGCCGCCGTCCGGTGCGGGGTGGTTATTTACGCCGGTAGTGGTCTGACCGATGCGCAGAACCATCCAAGTGCCTTCCGGCGCGTCCCAGGTCAGGCTGCCGCCGGAGTCAAGGTGTGGAGAGAGGTCGAGGACTTTGGATGGATCAATGATGGATCCTGCCGGCGGTTCCGCGGCCTGCGGTGTAAGCCCCGGGATGCGGGTAAAGTTGGCCCGGCGGGTCCATTCGGGAATGCGTGCCGCGCCGCTCAGCCTGACGTCTTTTATCTTCTGGGCTTGAACGAGTACGAGTCGGTAAAACTTCGCCTGGACAGCGGGGAATGTGGCCATGCCTGGATATTCGACGGCCTCGTGTCCGCTGCCGCCCCAGTCGATGTCACAGACTTTTCGGAATTCGGTTCCGTCGTCGGAAACTTCCAGGCGATTGTTGCCGGAGTTGGGGCCGGCACCGAACCCGGGGAAACGGCCGAGTCGCGGTACGCCCGACGGTGGCTCGCTGTAAAAGGTGAGGGAGCGCGCTTCGAAGGGCTCGGAGAATTCCAGTTGAAGGAATGCCGGCTGGTCGGGGGCAGGTGGATGAACTTCGATGCCTTCGGGCTGGTCGACTCCAATCAGCGCCGATGAATCGATTGGTCCCGAGTCGGTTCGCACGGCGCGCAACGTCTCCTGCCACGGCCGGCGTTCGCCCTCCAACGCTGGAAATGCCAGTACCAAGGCATCGTGATAGTAACCCAGCTTGGAAAGCGGCTTCGGAAGCGTGGCCACAACCCGGTGCCCGCCGGGAATCAGGGATTCACTCCAGGTGAGCTGTTTCATCGAGTATTCCGGAGTGATCCATGGGCCGCCGCTGGAAGACCAGCCGGGGCAATTCATGATGTCGAATTCCATCCCCAGGCGATCGGCTTCCTTGGCGGCGTGCTGAAGCAGGCGAGTGTGCTCCTCGCTGCTGTAATCCACGGGCCCCTTGGGTATTCCCGTGCCCACCTGAAAAATCTGGAAGCCGCGAATGCCCACGCGCTTCATCGCCTCTATGTCGAGCGTGATGCCCTCGGCGGTGATGTTGCCGTTCATCCAATGCCACCAGGTCTTGCAATGCGCGCCGGGGGGCGGCTGGCGAAACGCGGCTTCGAGCGCTCCTCCGGTTTCAGCGTGCAGATCGATTTGCGGCTTGACGCCGATGAGTGTCGCGGCGCCGGCCGCAACGCTTTGCATGAATGTCCGTCGCTTCATATCAATTCCCCCTTCGGTCGATGAGGTCCAACTGAAAATTACGGCAAGAGTGAAAAATTACTCCCGTTCAGGGAGAAAGGAAAGAAATTTCGCACGCGGGGTATTCATGCGGCGGGCGATCAGGGGAAATCCACGGGTCATTAAGGCTGCGGCTGTACGGTCAAGTACTCCCCAAGCTTTTCGGCAGCGACGCCCAAAGCGCGAGCCAGGCTCAGCTTGGCCAGGTTATGGGCGAAGACGCTGTCGATGTAATCGAAATTGGCGCCGGTCATCGATTCCTGTGATTGGATGACGTCGTAATTCTCGCTGACGCCGGCCTCAAAGCGTTCGCGAGTCTGGTCAAGGGTCTCACCCATCAGCGCGATATTCTGCTTCGCCACGTCCACTTGGTTTGCGGCGGCCTCAAGGTCCAGGTAGGCGCTGCGGACGTCGCTTTCAACCTGGCTTCGGGTGTCTTCCAGTTCGGCCCGGCGCTGCGTAAGCACGGCCTGGGCCTGCTGAATATCCGCCTTGTTGCGCCCGCCCATCCAGATGGGCATGTTGAGCGTGGCCGCGACGGTGTAAGTGGGGCGCAACTCGGAGGGCGTGCCGATGTCGCCATAGTCGGCACTGAGTGAGGCAGAAGGGTATCGTTCGGCATGTGCCGCCGCCAGTGCCCGTTCCGCCGCCTTCACCTGCGCCACCGCTGCTTTCAAGTCCGCGCGCGTGGCGATGGCCTGTTGGACGGCGTCCTCCACGCCGAGCGCTGGCGCGGGCGCGAAGGGAATCTGGTTCGCAAGCTCATAGTCGGGGTTGGGAGGCAGTCCGGTCATGCGTGCGAGAGCGATCTTTTGTTTGGAGAGATCGTTTTGAAGCGTGACCAGTCGCTGCTGGTCGAGCAGCACCTCCACGTGCGACCGGTTCACATCAATCTGTGCGGCTTTGCCGAATTGCAACTGCTTCACGGTGCGCGCGTCAAGAGCCTTGGCCGTGTCAAGCTGCGCGCGGGCTGAATCAAGCCTGGCCTGGGCCGCGATGACCTGAAGATACTGGCCCGCGACCGCCAGCACGATCGCCTCCTGCGCGTCCTGCGCGGAAAGTTCTCCTGCGCGCCCCGCCTCGCGGGCCGAGCGGTAATTGTTGAGCGCGGTGAAATCAGCGATGGCCTGTGATACGCGCGCCCGCACATCCAGAACGTTGAATGGTCCGACAACGGTGGGGATTGAAATGCCCGGAAACGAAAAGCTGAATCCGATCGAACGCAGGTTGAATGTCTCTTCCGTATCCGCGAGGTCAGCGCGCACGTTGGGCAGCAACGCGCTGCGTGCGGACCTTGCCTGACCGTGGGATTGCATCACTGCCTGCGCGTTGCTGATTGCGCCAAGATTGAAGTGTGTGGCACGCTCGATCGCCTCGGCGAGCGATAATTTGCCGGAGAAGGGGATTTGCTTCGTACTACCGGCGCTCCCGGTATAGGGGCCTTGGACGGAAACCGTGGGATTCAAAGTGTTCACGCTGGTTGTAGTGCCGGCCACAGGGGTTTCAGTGGCTACAACTCCACCGCTGGAGGCGTTCCGTCCCGAAAGTGGGAGCGTGCTGGCTGGGGTTGGATTTGGGGGCGGAGCGCCCACTTGGCCCTGCGACCCCATTGGGAATGCCAGTAGAAATAATGATGCCGCCAAGGCAGACCGTCCATGTTTGGTTCGCGAGCTAATTCGAGTCATGACTTCACTCATCCCTTCCCACGAGCACCCCTCGGAAATCCTGCCGCAGTTCGGCCACGGCCATGCAGCGCTCCGTCAAATCTGCCGCTTGAAAAGTGAAATGCATCCGCTGATCAAGACCAGGGAAAATCCCACCATGATTCCCACGTCCAGGGAAATGCCGGCAAAGCCTGTATCCTTCAGCAGCAGGTTCTTCAATCCATCCACGACATACGTGAAAGGATCGACCACCGAAATTGCGCGCAGCCACACGGGAAAGCCCGCGGTCGGATACACCGCACCGGACGGAAAAAACAGCAGCGTGTTGAGTACTCCGAAAATGGCGCGCGGCACCAGCGGATCGCTCACCCGCACCATGAGCAGAAACATCATGCTGATCATGGTGAGTGCGGTCACGGCCAGGACCAGAACCAGGTAGAACAGCCGCACCGGTTCCCACAGCCGCGGAATCCCGGCGATCAGCCCGCCGATGATGGTGAGAATCAGCCCCGCCATAATCCCTTTCACGGTTCCGGCGCCGATCAACCCCAGGACCAGGTCCGCCTTGGTGAGTGGCGTGCTCAGGTAACCTTCGTGCAGACCGCGGGCCTTGTCATCGATGAAGGTGATGCCGCCGCCGATCATGGCCGTAACAAAAATGGAGAGCGAAATGGACCCGGCGAGCAGGTACTTGATGTAATCGATGTACGGATAGACCTCGATGGTTTGAATGTCGATGCTCGCAGGCAGGCGATTGGGGCTGAACAAGCTCGCCATGTTGGTGACGGGATTCTCACCAGCCTGAATAGGCGCGAGGGTTGGTCCATTCAGGTTGGATTGGAGCTGCTGAATGCGCTCGAAGATTCCGCCGGCCGTAAATGTGTCGGTATTGTCCTCAACGAAGGCCACCCGAGGATTCTCATTCCGCAGGACCCGCTGGGAATAATCCGGCGGTATGTAAATGACCGCCTTCAGATAACCCGCACGCAGGGCCTTAACGGCGTCGGGAAGGTTGGGATACTCCGCAATTCGAAAAGTGCGGGGATTCGCAACGATCGAGTTCAGCCCGGCGCGCAATTGCAGGGATTGCGTCCCTCGATCCTTATCCACCACTGCAATCAGCACGTTGGTGATCTTGCCGCCGAAGGCGTAACCCAGAACCACCAGTTGCACCAGGGGAAAGATCATGGACGCCATCATGAGCGCGGGATTGCGGAAGAACTTCCGCATGTCGCGCTCGATCAAAGCAATAATTCTGTAAGGCCTCATATCTGCTCCTGGTGCCGGCGGGTTACCTGTAAAGGTGGCTGATGTCCAGCCGCTTGCTGCCCAGCTCGTCGCGAAGCTGGCGGCCGGTGAAGTGCAGAAACACGTCGTCGAGAGTGGTGCTCTGCACGGTAACGTGGCGCACACCCACGCCCCGTTCGCGCGCCAGGTCCATTACTTGCCGCAGCGTCGAGGGTCCGTCCTTGGAGGTGATGTGCGTTACACCGTCGTGCTCGGCCACGCTGGAAACCTCGGGAATTGCAGCGAGAGTGTCGTGCCAATTAGCCGGAGCTCCAGTAAACTCCGCCTCCACCGTTTCGTTTCCCTGAACCGAGTCTTTCAGTCGAGTGGGCGTATCGAGCGCCACCAGCTTGCCGTGGTCCACAATGGCGATCCTTTCGCAGAGCTTGTCAGCCTCGTCCATGTAGTGCGTGGTCAGCAGAATCGTCAGCCCGGATACGTGCTGGATTTTTTCGATCATTGCCCAGACGTTGGCGCGGGATACGGGGTCGAGCCCGGTGGTCGGCTCGTCCAGAAAAAGAATTTTGGGGGAGTGGACCATGCCGCGCGCGATTTCCAGCCGGCGCCGCATGCCGCCGGAAAATGTGCCGACAAGAGCCTTCCCGAATTGCGTCAGGTCCACCGCTTCCAGCAATTCGCCCACCAGCGCCCTCCGTTGCTCGGCTGGAACGCCGTAGAGCTTGGCGTGAATGTTCAAGTTCTCCTCCGCCGTGAGTTCGGGGTCGGAGGTCATCGCCTGCGGGATCACGCCAATTGAACTTCGCACTCCCTCGGCATCCTTTTTAACGTCATGGCCCGCGACCAGGGCGAAACCTTCGGTGGGCGGTGTGAGCGTCGTCATCATGCGAATCAGCGTGGTCTTGCCCGCGCCGTTCGGCCCCAGCAATCCAAACAGCTCTCCCTGTGCCACAGAGAAACTTATGTGATCGACCGCAACGAAGCTGCCGAAGCGTTTTGTCAATCCGTTTACTTCAATCGCATTCATGAATCAGCCCCAAGGAGGTTAGAAATGCAGCCAATGATGTTCGCCGGGCGGGGGCGGCAGAATGACGTCGGCCGTCATGCCGGTGAACAACCGCCGGTTGGCGTTCGGAATCGCCACCTTGATTTCGAAAGTCTTGATGTCGCGCTTGGTGCGGCTCACGTCGCGCTGCGTGGCGAAATCGCCTTCCACGCCCTTGTAGAAAACCGTTCCCTCAATCACCTCGCCTGAGGGAAGCTGGACCTTCAGCTTCTGATCGAAACTTACCTGACCGATGTAGGTTTCTTCCACGTCCGCCTGTACCCAGAGATGGTCAATGTCCAGGACCGTGACGATGGGCCCGCCGGCCTGCACGGTTTCGCCGGGAAGCGCAACGCGCGTGGAGACAATGCCGTCGCACGGCGCATAGACCTGCGTATAATCAAGCTGTGTTTGCGCCTGGTCCTTTTGCGCGACGGCCTGCGCCAATTGTGAGCGCGTGGCGGCGATATCCGCCTGCTGGACGGCGACCTGCTTGCGATTGGCCTGGGCGACTTGCAGTTGCGCCTGGGCCACGCGCACCTGATCCTCCAGCGCGTTCACGTTGGCGACCGAGCCTTTGTAATTCTGGTCAGCGGTGTCGCGCTCCTGCTCGGTTAACACGCCGTCTTTGAAAAGCCCTTCGTCGCGCTTGTAGGTGATTTCATTCAAGGCCAGCGTGGCATTGGCCTGGTCAAGCTGTGCGCGCGCCGCGGTTACCGCTGCTTCCGCCTGCTGGAGTGAGGCGGAAGTCTGTTGATCGTCGAGAGAGCGAGTTTCATCGGATTGCAGGAGCCGCGCCTCAAAAGTTCGAATGTTAGCGGCGGCGGAATCGCGCGCTGCGGCAAGGTCGCGGGGATCGATTTCGGCAATCAACTGGCCCTTTTTCACCGATGATCCCTCCTGTACCAGCAGTTGTTCCAGACGCCCCTGCACCAGCGGGCTGGCAATGTAATCGTTACCCATGATGATCCCGGTGAAATGCAGCTCCTTGCTGTTCGGCACCGTAAGCACGTAGACCACCAGCGCGATGCAGAAAATCACCATGAGAAAAATGAAGAAGCGGGCTATTTTCATCGGGTCCTCGCACGTGTCGTAAACAGTCCGTGTTCAAGAAAGTCCAGTACCGCGCGGCGGCGGGCGGCCACGCGCGCCGGCGCTAGAGAATCGCAACGCCAGAGTCGGCTCACGACTGGCGCGGCGGCGAAATAGAAAACAGTGATGGCGATCAGGGTCAGCACGGTCTGTGGCGGATCGACATCCCGGAATTCACCCTTGGTAATTCCTTCGCGAAGCGTGGCTCCCAGCCGATCCTGAAGCGGACGAAAATAATCGTCCACGAGCTCTGCCAGCCCCGCACCGCGGCTCATCACCTGGCGCTGCACAAGTCGCGGATAATTGGCGTGCGCCACGACGAAATCGAAGTAACCGTTGACGTAATTCAGCAGGCGCTGCCGGGGTGGCACCCGTTCATCCAGCTTCCCGCCCACCTCGTCGCGCAACTGACTGAAAAGCATTTCCAGCGTGAAGCGGTGCAGGTCCTGCTTGCTCCGAAAGTAGTAATAAAGAAGTGCCTTGTTGACGCGCGCGGCGCGGGCGATGGCTCCCGTGCGCGCCCCCTCCAGGCCTTTCTCCGCAAAAAAGCCTTCCGCGGCCGTCACAATGCGCTGAACGGTTCCTGGATGCTTGGCGTTTGCAAGCGCGGGAGGAAGTTTGCGTCCCATCCGGCGCAGATCCGCGCTGAAAGGCGAAACCGATGGTTGGGTGTTCCTTGCAGCCATGATTTAACTAACCATATAGTTAAATTCGAAAGATCAGGATAACCTCCCCTAGCCGGATCTGTCAAGCGCGATATGAATGACGTTCGAAAACGTGGGATATTTTTGATGTGCTGCGATTCTTCCGGAAGTGACAGAGGCCGAATTAGTGCCTATGAGTCTTGGATGTCAGGCTTCGCTCCACCGGCGTCCAAAATTTGGATTTCTGGAAGGGCGGGGCTGCGGCGCTGCCCTTCCATCAAGGCATGAAGCTGTCTTGTGGGTCTATCGCGGCAAGCGGTTGTCCAAGTAGTCTGAAATCTGCTGCGCGGCCGGGGGATCGAGATTCGACAGCACAACAACCACGTATCCGGTTTTGGGATAAATCTTCAAATCACCATTCATGCCCGGAGCGCCGCCGCCGTGGCCCACATAGCCGTTGCCATTGGCGCCGCGCATGTCTTCGAACCCGTAAGCGTACTTGCCGCCGCGGGCATCCACCTTCCCGGTAATGAGCAAATCCGTGGACGAGACGCTCAGCAGCCGGTGCCCCAGCAGGGCGTAGGCGAATCGGAAAAAATCACCAACCGTCGAGTAGCCGCCGCCGGCCGACGTGCCGCGATAAGGCAGCGTGTCGGTATTGGGAACCCACGAGCCGGTTGTCTCCGACCGCATGTATCCAATGCAGCGTCCAGGGACCGCCTCATCCTCAGGTAGCGAGCCGCTCATGGTCATCCCGGCGGGTGTGTAGACGTGTTCCTGCACGTAATCGTAGTAACTCTGCCCAGTTACGCGCTCGATGACCACTCCCAGCAGCAACATCCCGTAGTTGCTGTACCGCCATTGGCTGCCGGGCTCGAACTCCGGCCCGCGTTTGCCGTAGAGCGCAAGGTAATCATTGAGCGTGCGGAGATCCTTGCGGTGCGCATCGAATTCCGGGCCGAAAATATCGCCCGTGCCACCCGTGTGGGTCAGCAACTCATCGATCGTGACTTTGGTGGCGATTTCCTGATTGGGATAATCGGTGATGTATTTTCCCACGGGATCGTTGAGCTTGATTTTTCCGGCTTCCATCAACTGCAGGATGCAGATCGCGGTGAACATCTTATTCATCGAGCCAATGCGGAAGCGCGTGTCAATAGTGTTGGGGATTTTCTTTTCGCGGTCGGCCATTCCGTAAGCACCGCTGAACAGCACCCGGCCGCTCTTCGCCACCAGCACCGCGCCGGAGAACCGATCGGCCGAGGTATTTTTCTCAAGCAGGGTCTTTACGGCTGCAAGCGCCTGGGTTTCGCTGAGGCGCGGAATTTCAAACCCCGCCGGATGCGGGATGGCGGTTAAGCCCAAGGAAACGATGTGGTGCGGCCAGATGGTTTCGACCTGCAAATTGAAGCGGGCGAACTGATCGGACTCGCGTTCCTGAACCAGGCCGGTTAGCTGAGTGGCGGAGGCCTGTTCGAGCTTGCGAAGCTCGAAGCCGCCCGTGCGCGCGCGAAAGTTCATATCCTGGTCCAGATCCTTGACCCGCGAGGGAAAATTGCCCACCAGAAACTGGCGGTATTTTTCCTTGTCGCCGGTGTTGAATGCGGCGAGCCAAGCCGAAAACTGGTGAAATGACGGCTGTTCGCGCGCGGCGGCGGCTTCAGATTCGGTCAACTCCTTTTGCGGTGGCTCCGGACGCAGTTCCGCCGGCTGAAGGAGTATGGAGGAGATGTGGTGGGGTTCCTTTGCCTCGACCTCAATGGTAACGCGAACCCCTTCTCCGGTGGTGCGGGCCCTTGCGAGCGCGACCAGCCGTAGGTCTGAGGTTTCTTCAATTTTCTCGAAATCGAATCCGCCTACTTCATTGCGGATTTGAATCGTCTGCTGGGCAAAGTCGGCAGGCGTATTCGCCGACATATTCTTGGCCGCGAAGGCCTGGAGCGTGGGCTCATCGCCGCTGTCAAACGCGGCGAGCCATGCCTGAAGCTGCCTGCCTGCGGGGCCGTCGGGGAATTTGAATGGCGATTGCGCCGGAGCGGGCGTTTGGGCTGCAAGTTCAGGCGAATTAAGAACCGGCGGCAGCATTACTCCCACGATGACGAGCAGCAATGAAAGGGGATGGCTTAGCCTGCGGCGGCCGAAAGATGGATTAGGTTCCATGCAAGACTCCTATCGGGAGCTCATAGATTACCGTTCAATTCGCTTTCTGAACAATTCGACGTACATTTTGCCCGAATTCTAGTTTCTGCGTTGACAGAATTCTCGCAGCCTGTAAGAATGGTTGCGCCCTCGGGAAGCTTGTTTCCACCGAAAATTTTTGCAAGAGGGAGAAAGCGAAGTTCAAATGACCGGAGCGCTTGTTGCGAAAGAGTCGCAACTCGGAAGATCGGGAAACGACCGGGCGATCAGCCGCCCGTCGCTGATGAAGGAGCTTGCGGCGCGGCGCGTGCGATTGACCTGGCAGCGGCGCTTGCTGGTGGGCATTATGCAGGATTCACCCCGCCACCTGGACGCCGCCAAGCTACTGGAAATCGCCCGGCGCCGCGACCCGCGCATCGACCGCGCCACTGTGTATCGCACCATCGCACTGCTGAAGAACTGCGGCCTGATCGATGAGCTTGACCTGATGCACCTGGAGGGTGAAAAGCACTACTACGAGGCCAAGACCAGCCGCGACCACTGCCATTTGGCATGTTTTCGCTGCGGAGCCATCATTGAATACGCCAGCCCGGGGTTTGAGCGCCTGAAGAAGGAGATGGCGCAACTGGGGGAATTCGAGATTCGCGTCGTGCGCCTGGAGGTGGGCGGATATTGCAAGCGCTGCCGTGCAAAGGCGGCGTGAGCTTAAATATTTTTTGGCTTTGTGTTGCGACATTGTCGCAACAAGCCCGGGTATATGGCGCCGCTGTTCCCGGCCACGTAACCCTCGCGGGTCAGATCCGATTTCCAAACTCCGGTGCAGTCCATCGGAGCCCAGAAACTCAAGACACCCGCGCTACAGATTGCGCTGCAGGAGGATTTGGAGATTTCAGGAACTGGGGCAAGTTCGGGTAAGCCGCTTGCCGTATGGATTGACCAGGATTTGAAGAAGCAGAACGGTCCTCACGATGACACCTTGTGGCGAAGGGTCGTGAGGACCGTAATCGACAACCTCGTCGGCTGGCGACCGGTGGAATTATACCGGACCAGGGGCGAGGAAATCAGGAGAAAAATCAAATGGTTGAAACCCGGTCCGGCATTAACCGTTCATCTCGCTTTGACTCACCCTCAACATTATCGTTGCACAAGCTGACAACCAAAGTCTCCACTTTGGTCCTTGGAATGGTAATCCTCCTGCCTTGGTTTGGAATTTCTCTTCGGGCCGGTGTGGGGGGGAGCATTTCGGGAACCGTCATGGATACGAGCGGCGCGGTGATCCCCAAAGCAACTGTCAAGGCCACAAACATCGATACCGGCATCCAGCAGATCAGTACGACCGACGTAAAGGGCTTCTATTCATTCCCCAATCTTCCGGTGGGCCACTATGCTCTGGAGGTTGATAGTCCGGGTCTGAACCCCTACCGGCGCACGGGAATCGAAGTCGACGCCAACGGCGCACTGACGGTCGATGCGGTGCTGTTGGTGGGGGCGCGGGTCGACACGGTCACAGTTGTAGAGAACCAGCTCCACGTTGAGACAACAAGCACGCAGGCGGGGGAAGTCATCAGCGCGACGCAGATGACCTCCGTTCCTCTGAACGGACGGAGCTTCACTGACCTGTTGGCGCTTCAGCCGGGCGTAGTTCCAGTCACATCGATCACTTCGGACACGGTTCAAGACGTCGGCGCCGGCGTGCTTTCCCCTTCCGGCGACCTTAATCCGGGTACTATTTCCATCAACGGTCAACGGGAGTTTGCCAACAGTTTTCTGGTGAATGGCAGCGACGTGGAGGAGGACGTCAACATGGGATCGGCCATTGTTCCCAATCTCGATTCCATTGCCGAGTTCCGAATTCTGACAAACAACTTCGATGCCGAATACGGCGAGTTTAGCGGTGGCCAGATCAATGTCGTGACAAAATCAGGGACCAATATCTTTCATGGCGATGCGTTCGACTTCCTCCGAGACACCGACCTTGATGCCAGGAACTTCTTTTCTCCCGCGCGCGGCGCGTTCAATCAAAACCAGTTTGGAGGAACGTTCGGTGGTCCCGTACGGAGAAATAGGCTTTTCTTTTTCGGGGATTACCAGGGAACACGTTCGACCCAGGGGATCGATTCGGGTCAGATCCCTGTACCCTCGCTCGCGGACCGAACCGGCAACCTCTCTGACCTTGCCAATTCCTTCACCACCACGGACGCCAATGGGAACAGTATTCCCACAACGGTGAGTGGCCCCTATTGGGCGGGCGTGCTTTCGCAGGAATTGGGTTACCCCGTCGCCGCAGGTGAGCCCTACTATACGCCCGGATGCACGACCGAAACCTGCGTCCTGCCCGGAGCCACGATTCCCCGGAGCGCTTGGTCCGAGCCGGCAATGAACCTGTTGCAATACATTCCAATATCCAATAACTCGAATGGCACATACTCGACCTCCGACTACAGCCAGACCTTGCAGGATGATAAAGGCGGATATCGGGTGGACTCGAACACGCGTTGGGGACTGCTGACCGCCTACTATTTTCTCGACAACTGGTCGGAGAACAACCCCTATCCGATCGCGCAAGGCGGTGCCAACGTTCCGGGCTTCAATGCCCTCTACACGGGACGGGCTCAGTTGCTCGATCTCGGCGGCACGAAAACACTAAGCGCGTCGGCAGTCAACGAATTCCACTTTAGCTACATGCGCGATGCCAACAACCTTGGCAAACCGCTGGGCGGAGTCGGGGTCGGCCTGGCCGCGCAGGGCTTCGTAGTCGGCCAGGGAACCCCCGGAATTGTCCCCCTCTCGCCCAGGACCGAAGGCGTGGAGAGCGTTGGCTTCAACAGCTTCACAATCGGCACCAACACCAACGAGCTGGATCAAACCGGCAATACATTTCAGTGGCTCGACAATTATTCGAAGGTGATCGGCACACACACCATCAAGGCCGGTGGCGAGTATCACTACGATCAGGTAAATGTGAATGCCCTCGCGCAATTCAACGGCAGCTTTCTTTTCTTTGGAACGGAAACGGGCTCTGACTTCGCCGACTTTCTGATGGGAATACCCAGCCAGTACAATCAGAGCCAACTACAAGCCTTTTACGGCCGCAACAATTACATCGGTCTCTATGGACAAGATAGCTGGCGGGTGAAGCGCGGTGTTACGCTCAACTACGGCGTGCGTTGGGACCGAGTGGAGCCTTGGTACGAGAAATATAACCAGATCGCGACGTTCAAACCCGGCGTCGCCTCCGTGGTTTTTCCTGGCGCCCCCGCCGGGATTCTTTACCCGACTGATCCCGGAGTGCCTCGCACTCTGGCCCCCCCCGGCGATCGTGATTTCGGTCCGCGCATCGGACTGGCATACGCGCCCAGCGCCTTCGGAGACAGCTTCCTTGCCAAGCTCGTGGGCCGGCCTGGGGAGACCAGTATTCGGGCCAGCTATGGAATGTTCTACACCGCGATTGAAGCCCTTACCATTGGCGTGATGAGCGCCAACGCTCCATACGGCACGACCTATACCAGCCCTGCCCCGCCGCTGTTTGCCACACCATTTGTCAGCGCGGCGAGCGGCCAAAATCTGGGCCAGTATTTTCCCGTCAACCTCGCGCCGCTCGATACCAGCGCCAGACATCCCGACCCCAACATTAACTGGGCGCAATTTGAGCCCATCACCGGACTCCCCAACTACCCCACAACCAATCACATTCCTTATACTGAGGAGTACATGTTTTCGCTGGAGCGCGCGCTTGGCAGCCACACCGTGCTGAGTATGAATTACGTTGGCACGCAGGGACATCAGCTTCTGGCGCTGGATGAGGCCAACCCCGGAAATCCCGCGCTCTGTCTTTTCCTGAGCAATCCTTCCAATCTTGCACCCGGTCAAACTCCCTGCGGACCTTTTGGCGAAGGCAGCACTTACATCACTTCGACCGGCCAGGTCTATAACGGCACGCGAGGGCCGCTGGGATCGAACTTTGGCAGCAACGCCAGCCAGGCGACCATGGGAGCCTCACATTACAATTCCTTACAGGTCGCCGTCCGGCACGCCAGCAAACGGCTCAATGTGTTGGCCGGATACACCTACAGCAAATCCGAGGACCAGTCCTCAAACCTCGGAGAAGAAGTCAATCCCTTCGATCCCTCACTGAGCCGCGCTTTGTCGGCCTTCGACGTGCGGCAGAACTTTGTGGTGAGTTACACCTATGGAATGCCGTTTGAGCATTTCTTCCGCGCTTCAAACCGCTGGACGGAGGGCTGGGAAGTCTCCGGCATCACTCACTTCAGCACGGGACTTCCGGTAACACTCGTTAATTACGGAGATAACTCACTGATTGGAGCGGAACCTAATGGCGTCAACAATTACGGTGTGGACGAACCCGATTATTCCGGCGGCCCGCTCGACCTCATTCACAATCCTCGCAACGGTCAATCGTATTTCAAGCCGGCCGTCTTCAGTGAGAACGCGCTGGGCTCGCCGGGAACCGCCGGCCGGCGTTTTTTCTCCGGGCCGGGGATGAATAACTTTGACGCGGCACTGCTCAAGAATCTGCGTTTGACCGAATCGAAATCGCTCCAGATTCGGCTGGAAGGTTTCAACGTGTTCAATCACGCGCAGTTTTTCGGGCCGCAAGCCGTCGACGGAAACATCGATAGCGCGACCTTCGGTCAAGTCACGAGTGCCGCCGCCCCACGCCGGGTGCAGGTGGGGGCGAAGCTCTTCTTTTGAAGATAGGCCTGGCATCAAAGGACCCGAGCGGCCCAGTCGATTCCGCCGCGGATCTAGTCCCCCCAAGCCAGCAGGCCCATGATAACCAGATTTGCAACCGGGACGATCGTCAAGATTCCCCACCAGTTGGGCTTCTTGCAAGCCACGGCGATCTCCATCCAGACGATGATCAGTACGACGATGTTGGCCACGGGAACGAACAACAGGATGATCCACCAGAGGGGCTTCTTCGCGATGTTCAGCATCAGGATCACGTTGGCGATGGGTATCCAGGCCAGCCACCCGTTCTCCGTGTTGGTCCTCTTGGCGATGGCCTGAAGGGTCAGGGCCGCGTAGACGTAAAACGCCGCGAAAACCGCGAAGCTAATCATCATTACCAGGCCCAAGGCTGCGAACTGCGCCGCACCTGGCTCATCCGCGAGGACAGGTGTGGCGAAAAGGAGCGTTAGGCCAGTGAGCACGGCCGGGGCGAGCCGAGTCCGGGATGAACGCCGCAAAGTGAGTGTATTCATAGTTTCTCTCCTTGATGGTTCGTATCACCACCAAACGCGCTGAGTATAGTTGGAAGTGTTCCTTGGAATAGGTGACCAAGGTCGAGACTCCGCCACTTTACCGCGATTTCATATTCCATAGCAAGGCAAGCGGTAAGTAATTCTGTGGGGCCGGTGCCTTCCCCCACGCGGGGTATGCGGGTGCCTTTGCCCGC
Source organism: Terriglobia bacterium (assembly GCA_030040315.1). Taxonomy (GTDB): domain Bacteria; phylum Acidobacteriota; class Terriglobia; order UBA7540; family UBA7540; genus Bog-366. The sequence continues at coordinate 27,698 of JASHTY010000355.1, forward strand.
GACACTCCCGCGACTGGGGACAGCCTCGCTACAGACACCTGCAATAATGACGCACCCGCTCCAGCTTGCCATGGCGCCGATATTTCTGGCATAAAGGTGAATCGATTTTCGAACAGGGATCGCTCAAGAGAGGTATGTCCGATGTTTTTCCTGAAGAAGATACTATCCCGTTTTCTTTTCCCGGTGCCGCTGGCCCTGGAATTCCTGATTGCCGGCCAAATCCTGTTTTGGTTCACGCGCCGGCAGAAGGCGGGGAAAACTCTGGTTGCCACCGGAACGCTCATCCTTGGGATCCTGAGCTTCAGTCCTGTTTCAACCTTTCTTATTCGACCTCTCGAGAGGCGATATCGAAGCCTGAATGTGAAGCAGATGGCCGGCATAAAGGCTGCCTTTATTGTGGTTTTAGGCGGCTCCGGAAATACTGAATCCGATCTTCCTGCCACGAGCCATGTTTCTCCCGATCTGATGGTGCGGCTGATCGAGGGGGTTCATTTGCACATGGCACTTCCCGAGAGCAAACTCATTCTTTCCGGAGGCTCCGAATCCGCTCTCGGTATGACCACTATTGCGGAAGAACTCGGCGTCAGGCAGGAAGACGTCCTTCGTCTTTCTGAGCCGCGGGATACGGAGGAGGAGAGCAAGCAAATCGCCACGCTCGTCAGGTCGCAGCCGTTCATTCTTGTGACCTCAGCGTCGCACATGCCACGGGCCATGGGATTTTTCCACAAAAGGGGCGTGCAGCCGATTCCCGACCCCACCGATTACCTCGCCCCACGGTACCCTTCGGGGCCGAACGAACTCATCCCAGATGCCTACAATCTTATTACGTCGGAGACGGCGTTTTACGAATATTTGGGTCTTGCCTGGGAGAAATTGCGCGGGGAGATCTAACGCTGGATTTCGAAGCGATATCGCCCGCAACTACCCGCACCGGATTATGATTCTCCCGGAGGACCTAATACGAACGCATTAAGTTATGTTACAGAGTCGGCGGATCTTATGTTGGGACCACGATTGTGTGGTTCTGTGTACGGTTGTCCAGAGATCCTCCAGGGCCTCGAACCAGCGATTGGTCGTGGCCTCAAAGCGGATCTGTCGCCAGATCCTCTCCTGCGGGTTGAGACCGGGCTGGTAAGGAGGCAAGTAGTCCAGATGCAGCCGTTGATGAATGCGGAGGAACTTTTCCACGGG
>JASHTY010000356.1 GCA_030040315.1 Terriglobia bacterium
TAGATGCAACGATAGCAGTAGGGATAAAAAATGAATTGCGCACGGTCGCCGAAGTGTCCGTAGCGCCGCCGGTAGCGATAGCTGGAAGTGATGGCGCTGGCGCCGAGCGTGCGCCCGTGATATCCGCCCATAAAGGCAAACATCAGGTTTTTACCCGTGTAATTCCGCACCAGCTTCAGCGAATCTTCAATCGCCTGTGAGCCGCCCACGTTGAAATGCACCCGGCCTTTTACACCGAATCGCTTTTCGCAATACTGCGCAATCCGCGCCGCCACTTCCACCTTCTCCGCATGCAGATATTGGCAGGCAAGCTGCGGCAGACGGTCGATTTGCCTCTTCAGCGCGTCACCCAGACGTTGATTCTTGTATCCAAAACTCGCCGCCGAATACCACATCTGCAAGTCGAGGTAGGGCGTGCCCTGCTCATCGTAGAGATGGCAGCCTTCGCAATCGACAAAGATTTTTGGCGGTTCAAGATAATGCACCGTATCGCCGAACGAACAATATCTGCGCTCAAGGTCGAGCAGTTCAGCGGCGCGCGTGGTAGGTTCAGAAATGGCCAATGGGCCTCCCTGCTAAACGGTTTATTCCAAGAAACGGCGTTGGCTCGTGTGAAACACGCCCCGAATACTCACATGCTCGCCGAGGACTCGATAGAATACAACGTAAGGGGAGTCGGAAATTACGAGCTTGCGGAGCCCAGTCTCATCGACCTTTGCTCCCATGTTGGGGAATTCCCCAAGCAGTTGGACGGCCCTCTGAATCCGGTCAATAACCCGCTCCGCTACTTCGTCACTCAATCCCGCGAGATAGTTTGCGATCCCATCGAGGTCATCGTAGGCTCTCTTAGACCAAAGGATGGTCATTTGCGCGAGGAATCCCGGCGGCTGGGGCGAAATGAGTCCAGCTTCGCGAATGCGTCCTCATTGCTATACGTCCCGCCCGTGTCCGCCGCGTCTCTCCGCCGCACTTCGGCAATCTGTGCCTCTTCAATAACCAGCATTGAATCGATAGCGCTGGAAAGCAAAGCGGCGGGCGCTTCACCCCGCTCTTTGGCCACGCGCTCAATCCGCAACTTCAGTTCCGTGGGCAACTCTAAGTTCGAAGTTGTGCTCATAGCTGAATCCTCCAGTCCCTCCTGATCCCTGAAAGGCCGGAATTTCCTGATCAAATTCCGTCCAAAAGACCATTATAGGTTGCGAGAAAGAAATACTGCATCGATGCACAGCTCAATCATGACAACGCCACGGCCGCCTGCCGCAGGCGCCGCACGGGCAACGGGGCCAGCAGTTTTTCAAGGCCGTTTTGGACGTCCTTGAAAGTTTCGAACGGATGGCAGGCGATGCCGTTTGCCCGGCAATGGGCCAGCAATTGCCGCTTGGCAAACACCACATCGGCAACCTCCACGGCGAAACGGTCAGACATGCCATCACCCACAAAAACCACGGGCCGCCGGCCTTCACGCAGGCGATTGATCAGCGCGGCCTTGCAGGTTGCGCACCCGTGCGCGCAGGGCTGCGGAGAGTGCGGAAACGAAAGCGTCAGCTTTCGGCCGTCCACGCGCAGCGCGCTGGCAAACAACGTCGAATCGCTGCGGAAGTACTTTTCCACGCCCGCCCCCTTCAGGACGCGGTGGATGGCGTAATCAAAGCCGTCGCTCACCACGTACACTGGCCAATGCTTTCTGCGCGCGAACTTGCAGAACGCCGCGAAGTGGGGATCAATGGGCACTGCGTCAATCGCTCCGTGCAATTCTTCGGCGGGGGCATTCACAAGCGCAATCTGCCGCTCAAGGCATTCGCGCGATCCGATCAGCCCCAGCATCCATTCACGCTCGATTTCCCTCCACGAGGGGTGCGCAAGTTCCGAAAGAATCTGGTCCGTAACGTCAAGCTGCGTGATGGTACCGTCGAAGTCGCAAAATATGATGGGTTCCGTGTCGTGCTCGGAGGTTTCGCGTTTCTTTTTGGTCATAAAGTTTCGCCTTTCCCTTCAAGCGTTGAAGGGTGATCTCAATTCCGCGTCTATACTTTATCCGTCATTTTTCACCCCTTGCTTAGGCCGCCCTTTCATCAATCAACCTGCGGCGCTTTCTGCCCTGCGTAATGCTGCCTCGCGGCAGGAAAGTGAAGCGGAGCTGATACATACCGCAAGCGTGGTTCGCCCAGACGTCGGGATAGAGTGTTTTCAGGTTCGCCTGAATGGCCGATTCAACCGCCGAGGTGCTGATGCCATTGGTCAGTTCCATGCGGAAATCCAGAATATCGTGCAGGCCTTCCTGGCGCACTACCACCTGCCAGTTTTCATCGATGCCGGAGACGTCGTGCAGGATCCTCTCGAAGATTTCCGGGTACATGTTGCCGGCGCCCATCACCACCATCTCATCGCGGCGGCCGCGGATTCGCTCGATGCGTTGGAGCGGCGCTCCGCACGCGCAGGGCGTCTTGATAAACCGCGTCACATCGTGAATCCGATAGCGAATGAACGGCATGGTGCGGCGCGAAAGGGTTGTGGCCACCAATTCGCCATAACCTTTTTCATCGGGCTCGATGACCTCGAAAAGAATGTTAAAGTCATCCAGGTGATAGCCGTCCTGGCGCAGGCATTCCATGCCCGCGCCGCCCACTTCGGTTGTTCCATAGGCGAGAACGATGGGACACTTCCATACGCCCTCTACATAGCGGCGATACACGTCCGTCATGCGGTCACCCGCGGCCATGATCAGGCGCAGGGGGAACGTGCCTTCCTTCTCCGCAATTTCGGTGAAGCTCACCAGCCACGTGGGGTCGGCCGCAATCACGTCGTACTTGTAAATCGGCATGCGCGAGTAGATTTCGCGCGGGTGCGGCTTGCCCGCGGCGGAGCAGAACACTCCCAGATACTCGCACGCGCGGAAAGTAACCCAACTGCTGATCCAGTAGCCGCCGTCGAACGTGCAGACCACACGCGCGCCACGCCGCACGCCGTTTTCGTAAAGTCCCGCGGCCTGATAACGCGCGGCGAAGTCGAGTTCGGCATACGAAAAATAGACACGCTTGGGGCCGCCGGAGGTTCCCGTGGTCTCAAAAACCAGCTCGGGCTCGCAGCAAAGAAACTCCTCCGCAGGAAGTGATCGCAGGTCTTCAGGAGTGGTGAAAATATCTCCCAGATCTTCAGGCCGGCGGACGGTTGCAGGATCGATTCCGCGCTCGTGCAGCTTGCGAGCAAAGAATTTCTGGCGCTCGGCTGCATAACGGACGACCTCACCGAACGCGTCCATCCGGATCTTCTCGATTGCGGAGGGCGGAGTGCGTTTCCCCCAGCGAATTAGCGCCGGGACGGAATCGCCGACCACGGTACGCTCAACGATTTTGCGGACGCGATTAATCATATTGACGAAAATCGAAACTCGAAAGCGGTGGCCGGCCCGTCAAAAGGGGCCCACCGCCACCACCGAAGAACCCCTCACCCTATCACCCCTTCTCCCCTCTTCCCTCTCCCCAGGGGAGAGGGAAGAGGGGGAGGGGAGTTGGGGTGAGGGGTCCTTTCGATTTGATAAATCCCACATATTGCAGAATCCCGGAACTGCTAAACTCTTACTTCCAGCCCGCCAAAGCCAGGAACCACCCGATGGATTTGACCTTACATGAGGTAGGCTGACTCTCCCGACCTTGGCGGAGGCGTCGCGAGCAGATCGATATACGTGGCCTTCTCGAGCAACGCCACTGCCACCTGGGCAATGGCGTGCGCCGCGTCAGGGCGCGACCATTCACGTTCGCGCCGCCGCATGTCGCCCAACTCCGCGGGCGTCGAGAGCAGCCGGGACGCCAGGCGAGGGATATCGTTCAGCGTCTTGGCATGCAACGCCACTCCCTTTTGCTCGAGATAACGAACGTGCCGCTCCTCGGGCCCCGGAATCGGATGGGTCAGGATCATGGGCAATCCGGCAGTAAGGGCTTCTGCCGTGGTCAGGCCTCCGGGCTTGGTGACCAGCAAGTCGGCGACCGCCATCAGCTCCGGCATATTGTCGGTCCAGCCGAAAAGGTGGAGCTCCACCGCCACCTTCCCTTTTAAGAATTCCAGGCGGCGTCGCAGTGAGGCGTCGTGCCCGGCGACGGCAAGCACCTGCAGGGGCAAGTCACAAAGCTCCAGGCTCGCCACCATCTGGTCGAGCGGTACGGGGCCCATTCCTCCGCCCATAACCAGCACCACGGGCCGGCGGGAATCCAGTCCCAGGGCCTGCATCAATTCTTTCTTGTCAAAGGGCAGCGCGAATGCCGCGTCTACGGGGATTCCGCACAGCAGGACGCGGTTGGGCGAGACTCCCCAGCCAATCAGTTGGGCGCGTGCTTCCTCACTGGCCACGCAATAGGCGTCGATCTCCGCCTGCACCCAGGGCGGCTCAGTTTGAAAGTCCGTCTGCACGGCAAGAATCGGCGCGTTGAACCATCCCTCGCGGCGGCCCAGTGCGGCGATTTCCGCCGCGCCGATTTCCGAGACAATCACCAGTTGCGGTGCAAAGCTCTTGACCTGCCGCAACGCCCCGCGGCAGCCGCGCCGAAACACCCAGCCAGGGGCAGTCGAGCGATGCTGGTTGCGCTGGCGGCGCTCGAATAGAATTCGCCACAGCCACGGTGCGTTGCGCAGCATCCACCAATAGGGATCGACGTACAGCCAGTGGAACCAGCGGCGGGCGGAGTCGAGCGCGTCGACGACCTTCACCTCAATCGGGTCGCTGCTGTCGCGCAAGGCGTGTTGCACAGCTTCAGAAGCGCGCAGATGTCCCGAGCCCACGCCGAGAGTCAAAATGCAGACGCGCTTTTGGATCATTAGAATGGCTCCGCTTTTCTGTTCTGGCCCGATTCGCTGCTCCCTATTCCCTCGTGCTTATTCGAATTTCCGCACCAGCAAAACGGCATTCAAGCCCCCGAACGCGAATGAATTCGAAATTGCATTGCGGACGGTTTTCTCCCGCGCCTGATTGGGCACGTAGTCCAGATCGCATTCCGGGTCAGGCTGCGTATAGTTTGCGGTGGGGGGTATGACTCCGCGATCGATGGCCTGAACGGTGGCGGTCAGTTCCAGCGCAGCCGTGGAGCCCATGGCGTGGCCATGCATTGATTTGGTCGAGCTGATTGCCACTTTGCAGGCATGGTCCTTGAAAACTTCCTTGATGACCTGTGTTTCCGTGACGTCGTTCACGCGCGTTCCGGTGCCATGGGCATTGATGTAATCGACATCTTCCGGATTGACCTTGCCCTCCGCCAGCGCCATGCGCACGGCGCGCGCCGGACCGTCAATTGAAGGCACGGTAATATGGCTCGCATCGGAGCTCAGGCCGAAGCCTGAAACTTCGGCATAAATCTTCGCGCCTCGATTCCTGGCATGGTCAAGTTCCTCCAGGATGAGCATCGCCGCGCCCTCACCCAACACCAATCCCTCACGATCGGCGGAAAACGGGCGGCAGGCCTTGCTGGGATCACCGTTCCCAGTCGCCAGCACGCGTACCGACTCCCAGGAGCGAACCATTCCGAAAGTAATCGGCGCCTCGCTTCCGCCGGCCATCATGACGTCGGCCATGTCGTTCTTAATCAGGTGAAAAGCTTCGCCGATGGCGTGCCCGGATGACGAACAGGCGGTGGCGGTGGTGAACGATGGCCCCTGCGCGCCCAACTCCATGCAGATTTGCGACGTGGCGGCGTTGTGCATGACTTTGGGGATCGTGAACGGATGCAGCCGGGTGGCCTGCTTGGCGTAGAGGTTGAAGTAGCCGGTGTCAAACGTCGTGGCGCCCGCCATGCCCGTGCCGGTTACCACGCCGAAGCGCGGGCGTTCTTCATCTTTCAATTCGAGGCCGCTGGACTCCATGGCTTCTTTGGCGGCAAGCAGCGCAATCTGGCTGAAGCGATCGAGCAGATCAAGCCGCTTGGCGGGGAAAAATGCCAGGGGATCGTAATCGGGTATCTCGGCCGCGATCTGCACGCTGAGCTGCGAGGGGTCAAATTGCTCAATGCGGCGGACGGCCGAGCGACCCTTCACGAGCGTGTCGAAGAATTGATTGGCGTTTTTCCCGGTGGAAGCGAAAACCCCAATGCCGGTGACGACAACTCTCCTCACGATGGTCCCTTTCTTGAATGGGGATTTAAGCGGTGGCGTTCGGCTCGCCTTTGGCCATGGCCACAAGGTCCGACACGTCCTTGCCCTCGATCACGCGGGTGAGGCTGTCCACCACCTGCCGCACGCTCTTCATGTTTTGAGCAATGGTGTCGGGAATATCCAGCTTGAATTCCTCTTCCAGGGCGAAAAGGATGTTCACGCCGTCGAGGGAATCGATGCCCAGCTCTGCAAACGTCGAATCGGGGGTGATCTTGGCCACGTCCAGGTGCTGCTCGCGTGCGATGATCTCAATCACCTTTTTTGAAACGTCCATCATGGCTCCTTATCCTCAGGATTTGGCTGCAAGCCGATAGCGAAAACGCCTGGGAAGGTCTCCATCCCAAGCTAGTGCTTAAGGCAAGGCTGATTCCAACACGGCTCTTTCCGACGATTTTTCCCTAAGTCATTGAAATTGCTATCGAAACGCGGCGTCAATATCGCAAAACTACAGAAATGATGCGTGGTGCACAGACAACCCTGTGTGGCAAATTGCCACATATCGGACAAAATTTACAAAATTTGGAATTGCGCCGTTCTAGGCCGAGTTTAGGGCATTGGCGAGGCTATAACTTACTGTAAATACGAATCTTATAATTGGGACATCGCTATCTTAGACCGATTTTAGCTCGCCGCCATTATGCCACATCTACCTGCTGTGCGAATCTGGTCAGGCAGCGGGCAGGAAATCACGAAGCGGGGCGAAAGTATATCCACGCTCGCGAGCCCCGGCGATAATGGCCGGCAGAGCCGCGACAGTCCCCGAGCGGTCGATCTCGGCCGGCGGACGCGCTTCCCTTCCGTCGTGGAGAAGGATGATGGCGCCGGGTTTTAGCTCGCGCAGAGCGGCATTGACAATCCCCTGCGCATCCTTCTTCCAGTCATACCCCGTGGCGGACCAAAGAATCAGGTGCATGCCCCGCTGCAAAAGCGTGGGCACCAGGCCGAACCAGCGCGCGCCGTAAGGGGGGCGAAAGAAGCTGGGGCGCTGCCCGGTGAGCTTCTCGATGATCGCCTGCGTGTTGTCAATCTCCCGGGCCATTCGTCGCCGTGACTTGAAGTAGGTAAAGAAGTGCGAGTAGGAGTGGTTACCCACTTCATGCCCTTCAGCGACGATGCGGCGCAGCAACTCGGGGTGCTGTTCGGCGTTTTTGCCGCAGACGAAGAACGTGGCCGGCACGCGGTGTTCGCGCAGAATGCCGAGTATCTGTTCGGTAAATTTCTCCGCCGGCCCGTCGTCAAACGTCAGCGTGACTCGTTTACCTTCCCGCGGGCCGCGAATCAGCACAGGGCGGAAAAATGTTGACCACGGCTCCGAGCACGCCCACCAGAACCACAGGCCAAATGCGAGCGCAACGGCTGCAATGATTTCGAGGATGTGGAGGAGCATCTTTGTGGCACGGGCTTCCAGCCCGTGGCGCAGACGCGGCCAGGATGGCCGTGCCACGAGAATCGCGCGACTCGCGCGACTTCCCCTAAATAATCCGCAGAAAATTCAGCCCCGTCTCCAGCGCCAGCATGGGGCTGTTGGTAAAGGCACTGACTTCATACGGGCAGCCGATCTTGCATCCCTTGCAGAAATCCCAGAGCGTGGCTTCCTGCGCGATGATCTTCTTCGCCGCCTCCGACGCGAAGATTTCCCGCAGCGGCGCCTGCGATTTATGCAGCGTCACAAACGCGCAGGGCAGGTGAATCGACCCATCGGGCTTCATGGAAATCAATTTCGAGGGATGACGGCACGGAAACCTGGGCCCGAAGCCGCCCGCGCGATAAAAATTGTAGTAATGCGTGTAAAAGCGCACGTTCTTGGGGTAAGCCATGCGCAGTTCGCGCAGAAAAATCTCGACCGTGTCCAGGTCTTTGCCGTGCAGTTCGGCGTCGGGCAGCATTTCGCCGTCGCGCATTACGTTGTGGACGGCTTCCGGGTGCATCACCAGCTTGTTCTGCTTGCAGAACTCCGCCAACGCCGGCAGGTCATACAGATTCTCGATGTTCACCGCGGCATTGATCTGCGTGGTGTAAGGTTTGCGCTTGGCCAGAACGAATTCCAGGTTCTCGAGAATTTTCGGCAGCCCATCCAGCCCGCGCCGCTTGGCGAACCGCTGCACGTTCAGCGAGTCGATGGAGACCTCCAGCATATCGAGCCGCGCCACGCCGTCCGCGTATTTCTTGATCAGCAGGCCGTTGGTGGGCATGGATGTCCACATGCCCTTGTCCGCCGCGTAGGCGATGTAGTCGCAGGTGCTGGGGTTCAGCAGCGGCTCGCCGCCGG
>JASHTY010000357.1 GCA_030040315.1 Terriglobia bacterium
ATACCAGCCAGTATTTTCGCCAGAATATTCAAATGCCTTGGTTCAGGTATTGGCTGAAGGGCAAAGGCGAGTTGCCCGTCAACGAAGCGATTACATTTGAAACGGGCTCAAACCAGTGGATCAAGTACGACCAATGGCCCCCCGTGGAGGGCATTACCAAGCGCAAGCTTTACTTGCAGGCGGGCGGCGGGCTTTCCTTCACGGCCCCCGCGGATACGGGCGCGAAGGCGTTCGACTCCTATGTTTCCGACCCGGCTCACCCCGTGCCCTACCGTCATCAGCCGATCAGCCAGACTTATGGCCCGGTGCATGGATGGGGGACGTGGCTGGTGGAGGATCAGCGCTTCGTCTACCTGCGCCCCGACGTGGCCGCGTGGGAGACGCCGGTCCTCGACAGCGACGTGACCGTCACCGGCGACATCGTGGCCCACATCTTCGCGTCCACGACGGGCTCAGACTCCGACTGGATCGTCAAGTTGATCGATGTTTACCCGCAGGACTATCCCACCGACCTCGCCATGGGCGGGTATCAGATGATGGTTGCGGACGAAGTTTTTCGCGGGCGCTTCCGCAACAGCTTTGAGCATCCGGAGGCGATAACGCCGGGGAAAGTGACCGAATACACCGTCGATCTGCACACCAACGACCACACGTATCTGAAAGGTCACCAGATCATGGTGCAGGTGCATAGCACGTGGTTCCCGGTGATTGATCGCAATCCGCAGAAGTTTGTTCCGAATATCTACAAGGCGACCCCGGCGGATTATCAAATCGCTACGCAGCGCGTTTACCGCTCGAAGGAATTCGCGTCCTACGTCGAACTGCCAGTGAAGACGGAGTAGGAAGGGTGGGGCTTTAGCCCCGCCGCTCGGAGCCGGCAAGTTGTTGGGGGGCTTCAGCCCCTGAAGGAGCCTTGCTTCAGGGCCTGAAGGCCCCATCCGGTCTGTATTCCTCAACGGCGGGGCTGAAGCCCCGCCCTTCCCCCGGGTGAATAAACCTCGTTTTCAGCGTGCTCCGCCGCCCTGCGACCCCAGGCTCCGCATCAGCATCTGGCGCATCATTTCCTTCTCACGCTCGTCCTGATTTGCCTTCATGGCCTGGAAGTGCTTGCGAGCCTTCGCGGCTTGCGCGCTGTTTCCCAGGCGTGCGTATACCGACGCCAGGTGATACCAGCCTTCGGAAAGCTCCGGCGCCAGACTGACGGCCTTTTGCAGGTCGGCCAGGGCGGCGGGTAGATCGTTCTGCTGCTCGTGAACCTTTCCGGAATCCACGTAGCAGAGACCGCAATTCGGAATGCCCTTTTCAGCGGCAGTCAAATCGCCCAGAATCTGCGCCTGCCCGCCGCTGTGCTGCTTCAGCATCGCCGCAGCTTCCAGATAGTAGAGAAACGGATCAGGATCCTGAAGCTTCAATCCTTTTTGGGCGGTGTCAATTGCCCCGGTAAAATCGCTGTCGAAATAGTACGCAAAGCCCAACAGCAATCGCGCGGGCGAAAAATCCGGCGCCAGGGCAATCAGCCGCCTGGATGAGTCCACGCACTCCGTCTTGTGCGCTGACTGGAACTGAGACAGCGCCAGGCCCAGCAGAAGGTATGTGGACTGCGGATTCAACGACGAGGCCTGCGCGAAAATCTTTTCCGAGTCCTGGTAGGCATGCGCTTCAAGGTAAACCAGGCCAAGGTCGAGCGCAAAGTTCTCCTGCGCAGGTTGTTTCTCGAACGCCGCCCGAAGGTCCTGTTCCGCGATCTCGGTTCGCCCCATCGCCGCTTCAATTTTCCCCTTCAGGTAGATGCGCGCCGTGGAATCTTCCTCTGTCGCGTGGGGCGCTGCTTCGATCACCGCATAAGCCTGGGAGAGATGGTTCTGGGCCAGTTCGGCCAGAGCTAGGTTGTAATGGCACTCGAACAGCGCGGGATCATCCTGGACGCAGCGTGCAAAGGTTCGCCCAGCTTCCAGGAATTGCCCCTTTTGAGCAAAGGCAATCCCCGTGCGAAGCAGCGAATCCGAGTTGGGATGGGGCTCGGCTTGTGCCAGCCCCGTGGTGTGGCCAAAAATCGTGCAGCAAAGATAAAGCAACGCCACGCGAACAATTTGCGGCGCACATTCTGAATTGAGCCGAGGCTTGGTTGGCCACTTCATCCCAGTCATTATATTATGAGACCCGGAAGACACGTGGCACGGCTAGGATGGCCGTGCAATCGAAGCGGGGTTTAAATGACTACACGCAGGCTTGCACTGCCCGCTCTCCTGATGCTGTTTTCTTCCTCACTGTTCGCCCACCCGCAGGCGCCCCCGCCTGCTTCGATGGACACCCAGGCGCACGTGGGCAAGGGCTATGAATTTGAGAAGGACGACAGGTTCTCCGAAGCCTCAAGGGAATTTGAAGCGGCGCTGGCGATCGACGCCAAATTGCCGGGCGCGCGCTATCAGCTTGCAGTCTGCTATTTCGCGCTGGCCCGGCTCGATGACGCCCGGCGGGAATTTCTGCAACTGCGCACGGAGACGCACTCCGACCCAAGCGTCATTTACTTCCTCGGCCGGCTGGACTTGCTGGAACTCCGGCTGGACGGGGCCATCAGCGAGCTGGAGAGTGTGGTCGCACGCCCCCCGTTTCCCGACACCGCCTATTATCTGGGCACAGCGTACGTCGATAAGGGCGACCTTCGCAGCGCAGAGCTGTGGTTTGAGAAGGCGCGCGCGCTGAATCCCCGCGATTACCGCATTCCCGACCACTTGGCGCGGATCGACCAGCGCGAGGGAAAAGCCGTTGACGCCGAGCGCGAATATGCGTCGTCCGAAAAATTGCGCGAGATCTACAACCAGGCCGCGGAGGACGGTGTGAATTGCAGCGCTGCTTTGGACAAGGGTGACGAAGCGGCGGCGCGCATCGCCTGCGCGAAGCTTAATCAACCCAACGATCCCGATCTGCTCACCACTCTCGGCATGATTTACGGCCGTCACGCGCGCTACGCCAATGCTGTTGACCCCCTCCGGCGCGCCGCGGGCCTTGACCCCGAATCGTATGAAATTCAGCACAATTTGGGGCTCACTCTGTTTCGCCTGCAACGTTACCAGGATGCGCGCGCGCCATTGGAGCGCGCAGTGGCACTGCGACCCAATTTCTTCGATTCGAACGCCCTTCTCGGCGCCACGTTGTTTGCGCTGCATGACGATTCACAGGCGTACGCCGTGCTCGATCACGCCCATCACCTGAATCCCCAGGATGTCGATACGCTCGATCTGCTTTTCAAGTCCGCAACCATTCTTGGCACCAAGAGCCGCGCGGCAAAAGATTACGCTCAGTCCATCAAGTGCCTGCAGGTTGCCGCGGAACTGAAGCCGCAGGATCCCCAGGCCCACGCTCGCCTGGCCTTGGTGTATGAAGAAGCAGGCGACGCCCGCAGTGCTGAAACCGAAAGGCAGGCTGCCGCGCGACTAGCACCGCCTTAGCTAATCGGGCTGGGGAGAGTCGATGAAATTCAACTCGCCGTCCGCCCAAACCAGACGGCCAGATCTGTCACATCCGACTCTCAAATCCGCCGCGTCACTTCGGAGACGAATTTACAAATCCCGACCACGCTGTCGTCGAGAGGACGAAGTCGGCGAGAACTGAAACCTGAGGGAACAGACGTGCCTTCCCTGAAAGCGCGCGATCTTCAGGCAGGGCGGCCGCTTGCATTTTACGCTTTGACCTCTGCGGCTTTTCGACCGGCGATCGCCAGACTTATCGCCAGATCTGGCCCAGGCAAAATAACGGCAGCGGCTACGTGCATGCTCATCGGTTCGATGCTCCTACTCTATCGATGGCTCACGAACTCCACTCCGGACAGCTACTTCCTCTTGCCTCTTGTTTTGCATGCATACTGCTTGAATATGCTCCTGCCGTCTCTAGGCTCAGGCACAGTAGCACGACTCGATCAGCATTATCTGCTCGATGGAGTGTCGCTGCACATGACCTTCCGTAAACTTGGCGCATCGCTAGGTGTTGCCTTTCTTACGATTCTGCTGGAGAACCGCGGAACGCTCCACTCCGCACGCGCGCCGCTCGCTGACCTTGTACCCACCGCACAAATATTCCACGACTGGGCGGCGCCGCGAAGGCTTCACAATTTTTTTGACAGCGCGTCCTGGAGCATGACCTTGTCGAGCGTCAGGTCCGCCACCACCCGCTTCAGCCGAACGTTCTCTTCCTGAAGCTGCTTCAACTGGCGCAACTGGTCCACCTCCAGGCCCGTGTACCGCTTCTTCCAGCGGTAGAACGTTTGCTCGGATATCCCCACCTGGCGGATCAGCTCCACCACCGGGACTCCTACCTCCGCTTGCTTCAAAACCCCCACGATCTGTTCTACAGAAAACCGTTTCCCTTTCACGGCGAAACCTCCTCTTCAACTCCAGGATTCCGCCGGAAACCAACCATTAATGTGGATCAGAAAATGGGGAGCCGCTCACCTTCAGATCGACCATGCGCGGGGCCGACGGTTGTGGCAACGCTTGTTCCTGAGCCGAGAGGCTCCTGGCCACGCGGAAACCTATGATCGCGTCGCGATAATCGGCCGGGTTGCGTTCTCGGGTGGCCGGTCGCAGTAGCCACGCCGGGAACACCCACGAGCCGCCGCGATCAACCCGGAGGCAGTACCTTGGACGTCCTTCGCCTGGGGGTCGCTCGAAGGGGCCTCGTTCGCGCCCCCGTCGGCGGCAATGCCCGCGTAGGTGTAGCCGTAACAGTCCCGCCGTAAGGGACTTGTGATCAGATCACGACCGGCGGAGAGTCACCACGATCTGCAGACTCAATTGTCCGCAATTCGCCGGAGATCGTCTAAGCGTTCCGGTGCGGGTTGAGTCGCTCCTCGTTCGATACCACGCACGAGATCGGTAATTGCTTCATTCATCGATGCCGGCACGGTGAATTCGCGGCCGAACCGCGCGACATAACCATTGATGAAGTCAATCTCGGTTTTTCTGCCGTACTCAAAATCCTGAAGCATGGAGGGCTTGATGTCTCCGTAGAATGCGATGACTCCGTCGACCCACGACTCATAGCGTCCTTCTGCTGTGCCGTTGCCGTCCCAGCCGGGCGGAATCGGCTCCACAGCCAACCGTTCTGGCCGGGCGCCAATGGCAAGCGCCACGGATAGCGCTTCGGCGTACGCGAGCCGGAATACTCTCCTGCCGGCTTCGGTCTTCATATACTCGCGCATGGTCTGCCGGGAGAGGGCGCCGAGGGTTGTGACGGAGCAGTTGATCAGAAGCTTCGACCAAATCGCGCCGGTCAGATTCGAAGAGACTCGCACTTCGATGGCCGGGCCCAGTTCGTCGGCCACGCGACCGGCGCGGCCGCTCACGCCCCCGGCGAGTTCGCCGATCAGCAGACGCCCGGCATTCTTTTGCTCATAAATACCCGGTTCCACCATGGTCGCGCCAAGATTGGAGAATCCCCCCAGAACCTTGTCCTCGCCCAGACGATCCGCAAGCATCCGCGCGACCCCGCCGTTCTGGATCGGCAAGAGGGCCCCTCCGGGCGCGAGCAAGGACGACAAATGCGGCGCAACGTTCAGCGCATCTTGCGCCTTGGTGGCGAGCAGGATCAGGTCGAAGGCATCCCCTTTTCCATAGTCGGAAACTGGGGCAACGTCGACCGAGACGGCTCGCGCTTCTCCTCCGATCCCGGAGACGCGTAAGCCCGATCTTCGCAGCGCTTCCGCGGATTCGGCGCTGCGAGTTGCCAGGCGAACGGGCATTCCCGCATAGATTGCCCGGGTCGCAATCGTTCCGCCCAGCGCACCGATCCCTACGATCAACACCCGCATTTCGAGTTCTCCTTGCGGGCAGGGGCTGGTAGCGGACTCCCGTAAGTTCCTCGGAGATTTCGCAAAGGCGTTCTGCCGCCACGCGGTCCAGCGCCGCAGGCGGAATCTTGCCAACCGAGGGATGCCCGTTCTTCGGCCATTTCCCTCCGGCGATGTACTCATCGCGAGATGCGTCCCATCTTCCTACTGCGTAATGCCAGCGACCTTTTGTTCCAAGGCGCCGTGAACGAGTTCAATTTGCCAGTCGCCGCCGGCGGCTTGTTTAGCGACGATGCTTGCCGTCCCTTTTAAAGTTTTGGGCTGGCCCTGGAAGTTTTCGGTGAGGGTGTAATTGAACGAAACCCACCCGGCCCCCTCCCACATCTGACTATGAGTCGCCGAAATTGCGATCTGCTTTGCCGGGGTGCCCGTGGTTATTTTGTTGATCCACCTCGCGGCCGGCGGAGCATGTCCGTCTTCGTCGAGGTACACTGCATCAGGCGCCAGCATCTTTTGGAGGGTATCCGTGTCCTGTTTATTGATGGCGTCCACCAGCTTGTTCGCAAGGTCGAGCATTGGGCCTGTCGCCGGTGGGGTTTGCGGGCCGCGCCCCCCTCCTCTCGCCCCTCCCGCCGGAGGCTGCTGAGCAATGAGGACCGCGCACGCCATCGCCAATACGAAGATCATGAATGCAACAGATATTCTCTTCATAGTTCTCCCTTCTTCTCACTCCGTTTGTTATCAAATGCAACTCCGTTCGATTCCCCTTGTGTCCGGGCATGATGGGGTCGGCTTGGGCTTCAATAACGAACCGAACGGAACCGCGAAGTCCGATTCTATCCGGAATTTCCTTTTGGCATTTCTGGGGAAGGGTGTCAGGTACCCTTTCCGCAATTGAGTGTCATCGCGAGATCACGCCTCCCGAAGCGCAACGATGGGGTCCACCTTTGT
>JASHTY010000358.1 GCA_030040315.1 Terriglobia bacterium
ACTCCCGTCTCGCCGCCCTCACGGCGCTCCACCATGCACTGCAGCGTTTCGAGCCCGTGGAAATCGTAGCTGTCCACGCCGCCGTAACCCACGCACACGGCCTCGCGAATGCGCGAGCCAAGTGGCATTTCGACGGAGGGAATCCGCCACGTGACCGGCAGGCTCGACCCGGCCATGTAGGCGAAGCCCATTTGGCGCGCCGTCTCGACCATTTGCTTTGCCCAGTCCCAGTTCCACGACAGGTGCTTGTCATTGAACATGGGCACAGACCGGCCGCTGTCTTTAAACACTTTGATGACTTGCTGAAAGAATTCCCAGCGCGGATATTCGGTCTGGCCCTTCTCGTTCTTCGGGTAATTGCCATGCTCGCCCACCACCACCACACCGTCCACGGCCAGCTTGCTGCCGCCCAAGGTGAGCGCTTCCGCGATGCTCGGATAGATTTTCAGATCAGGGAATTGCTGCGGCCGCTCGTGGCTCAGGTCGCCTTCGCCGACCTGATCGACGTACAGCGCCACAACGTCCATGGGCGGATGATAGTGCGTGCCCTTCCATCCGTAGCCGTAAAGAAAGCGGTCAATGATGTTCTGGCCGTGTGAATACTTGAAATAGGTGGTGGTGATGGCCGCGAGTTTGGGGCGTTCAGTGCTCATGAATTGAGGCGGGTAACTTCCAATCCCTTACCGACCAGCAAGGGTATCGATTCTACTCCCGGCCGCGCCCGAAGGTGAGCAACATAATCGGTCAGCGAGTGTGACAGGGTGTTTTCTGCCTTCTGCCCCCACAAGCGCGGATTTTCCGCTCGTTCACGTTCTTCGAGCATGGCATGGAACTGTAGCATTGCCATAAAACCATGCTACATTCGACGGGAGTTCCTTGGCCAAGGAGGTTTCCATGGGTTATTCGTGGAAAGGCATATTCATGGGTCTGGGATGCGGAGTGGCGGTGACGCTGCTGATTCTGCACGTCTGGGGGAGGCATTACGCCATACGGATTTTGTTCAACGAGAATCCCTGGCTCCTTCATTCTTATCTCCAGCAACGAGTGGAGGAGCTGGCGAACTCAGGAGCACACGAAAAATTGGAGGATCCCTGGCTGCCCGAGCTCAGCGGCGCCCTTCACGAGAGCTGGCAGATGAAGAGCCTTGCGGGAAAGTCCGTCACCCTCGCCGACTTCAAGGGCAAGGTGGTCTTTCTCGATTTGTGGTCAATCTCCTGCGGCCCGTGCGTTGGCGAAATGCCGGCGATCAAGAATCTGGCCGATTCGCTGAAGAAAGATAACGTCGCCTTTGTGCTCCCCGCGCGAGACGGCGAGACGGAGGTCCGCGAATTCCTTCATAAGCACCCCATCGATTTGCCCATCTATCTTGCGAAAGGCAGCCCGCCTGACCTGCCCGCCGTCGCCATTCCCGCCACCTACGTTCTCGACCGCCAGGGCAACGCCGTCTTTCGCCAAATCGGGGCGGCTAATTGGGACAGCGACAATGTGCGGTCATTTTTGCGCGAGCTTGAGAATCACTAACTCGGAAGAACCACATTTTCTGCATCAAGTTGATCTCTGATATCTTGCCAAAATGATAAATACGGGCTATCATCGTTTGTTGCGCGGGGGGAGTCGGAGACTTGTTCCGAAACTCACCGATGCGGACGGGATAATCTACCGCCGGTGACAGGCAGAATCGAGCAGGTGGGAATAGGCGGTCATGGCCTGCATGGTAGAACTTGGAGACTTGAGAGAGCTTGGTCGCCGACATTGAGGTCGAAGGTATGGTTTCTCCACAATCGACCCTGGACCGTCCAAACGATGCCAGAATGAAAATGAAGGTGCATCCGGGGATATTGATGAAAACAAAGGATCTCAAAATATTTGAACTTGTGAACTTCCTGAGCCTTGGCAACAACAACGGAATGAATGGGGCGCTACGAACCTACGATGTTACACATAAACAAAAACTTAGGCGAGGGTTGGAGGAGGCTTTCCGGAGAATTTCTTGTTGAAAATAAAAGGCTTATCGAATAGACCCCCTCTGAAGGGATATCAATTTTCTTACGAGCAATCCTGGAATGTCATTGAAAACAAAGGTGGTTTGAAAGGACACTTTGGGCGATCCTACGATGTGATAGAAAATAAAGCGGATATATACTAGAAACCTACGATGTTGATGAAAATCAAGGTGGTTAGCTCAAAGTCAAGTGTGGAAAATCCCCTCGCACAATAACGCGCCTGCTCCAAACCAGCGTGGCAACATTACTAATGAAGCGCTGATCTGGCTAATCGACGCGATAAAAAGAAATCCCTCGCTTCGGGGTGCGATTTGCGAGTAAAGTGGGCGATTCATTCTAGCCAAGGACCAAGTCATGAACACGAATTCAGGGACTGAACTCGACCGGCGGAAATTCCTGGTGGCTGGGCTGCGCGGCGTGGGTGGTGGATGGGCAGCCCTGCACTGGCCCGCCATTCTGCAAGCCGCGGAGCACGCCGCGCACATGCGCGCGGCCGATACCCCTGCCAAGTTCGAGATTCTTACTGCCGGCCAGGCCGCGGAAATCGAAGCTGCCGCCTGCCGCATCATTCCGACCGACGAAACCCCGGGCGCGCGCGAGGCGGGCGTGATCTACTTTATCGACAAGGCTCTGGGAACTTTCGATACGGACAGCCTGGCCGGTTATGTAAAGGGATTGCCGGTTTTGCAGGCCAAGACCCAGGAGCTCTATCCTGGCGTCGGAAAATTTTCCCAGGCCACTCCCGAGCAGCGGGACGCCGTGCTGAAGGCGCTCGAGAAGGATCCCTTCTTTGACTTGATCCGCATGCACACCATCACAGGATTCCTCTGCGACCCCATGCGCGGCGGCAATCGAGGCGAAGTCGGCTGGAAGCTGATCGGCTACGACGACAGCCCGGCCTTCACTCCGCCATTCGGATATTATGACCGCGACTATCCCGGCTGGCATCCCCCGGAGGAGAAGGGGAAGTAGATGTTGTTGACGAATCTTATGATAATTAAAGTAGATAATATCAAGTAAAAGCACTCACCACAGAGAGCACAGAGGGACACAGAGAAAAAACTAGACGACTTTCTCTCTGCCCTCTGTGGTGAAAGCGCTTAATCCAACATGAATCCCCAAGTCACCTACAAGCCGTCAGAAGAAGTTGACTTCGTCATCGTCGGCTCGGGTGCTGCGGGCGGCGTGCTGGCCAAGGAGCTTTCCACCAATGGCTTCAAAGTCGTCGTGCTCGAGCAGGGGCGCTACATTGAACCCTCGGAATTCGGCCACGACGAAATTGCCGTGTCGCAGGAGCACGCGCTCACCAACAACGGTCACGATTCCCCGCAGATGTATCGCCCGACGCCGCAGGAAAAGCCCATCAAGCAACTCTCAGCAATCTATGGGCGCTGCGTGGGCGGCGGCACGGTTCACTTCACGGCGAACTTCTGGCGCTTCCACGAGATCGATTTCATCGAGCGCAGCCGCCGCGGCGCGGTTCCAGGCACGGCGTTTGACGATTGGCCGATCACTTACGCCGACCTGGAGCCGTATTACACGAAGGTCGAGTGGGAAGTGGGCGTCTCCGGTCTTGCGGGCGCAAGTCCATTCGACCCGCCACGCACGAAGCCCTATCCGTTGCCGCCGCTGCCGGTCAAATCTTCAGGGGTGATCTTTGAGCAGGCCGCGTGGAAGGTGGGCTTTCATCCCTTTCCCTCACCGATGGCGATCATTTCCCAGCCATATCGCGGCCGCGCGGCGTGCGTGCATTGCGGTCGCTGCCTGGGATTCGGCTGCGAGGTGGGAGCGAAATCCAGTTCGCTGGCA
>JASHTY010000359.1 GCA_030040315.1 Terriglobia bacterium
TTGGCCTCGATGTGGTGCTGGCGACTCCGCCGGAATACCGCCTGATGCCGGAAACGCTGGAAGCGGCCCGCGAGAACGCGCGCGCGGCGGGGGTGAAGTTCGAAGTCGTGGACAACATGGACGACGCCTTCCGCAACGCCGACATCGTCATTCCCAAGAGTTGGGGCTGCCTCGACACCATGGGCACCAAGCCGGAGGAATCTCTGCGCATCGCCAAACAATACCGCCATTGGATTTGCGACGACGCCAAGATGAAGGTCACGAAGAAGGATTCGCTCTACATGCATCCGCTGCCCGCCGACCGCGGCAACGAAGTAACGGACGAGGTGATCGACGGTCCGCACTCGGTGGTTTTCCAGGAGGCGGAGAATCGCCTGCACACCGCGAAGGCCATCATGGCCCTGACCATGGCCGATGAGAACATTGCTTACGACGCCTAAGTCGCGGATTCTTCCGCTCTGCCTCTCCATCAGCGTGCTGCCGCCGGAAATGCTCTGAACGCGCTCCGCGCTTCCATAGTAGAATGCCTTGCAATCTTCAGGTAAAGGCGGCGCATGGCTCTTACCTCCGGGACGAAGTTAGGTCACTATGAAATTCAGGATAAGTTGGGCGCAGGTGGAATGGGCGAGGTGTACCGCGCGCGCGACACCCGGCTGGACCGCATCGTAGCCATCAAAGTCCTACCCGCGCAACTCTCCGCCGACCCGGAGCACAAAGCGCGCTTCCAGCGCGAGGCAAAAGCCATCTCGGCGCTTCAACATCCGCACATCTGCGTACTGCATGACGTCGGGACGCAAGACGGCGTCGACTTCCTGGTGATGGAGTACCTGGAAGGCGAGACGCTCGCAGCGCGCCTCGGGAAAGGCGCGCTACCTCTCGACGACATCGTGAAGATCGGCGCGACGGTGGCCGACGCGCTCGACAAAGCCCATCGTCAAGGGCTGGTCCATCGCGATTTGAAGCCCGGCAATATCATGCTCACCAAGTCCGGAGCCAAGTTGCTGGATTTCGGACTGGCCAAGGCATCGGCATCGGTGACGTCGGGATCGCCCTCAGGCTCTGCCGCGCCGTTACTGAGCGCGGCGCTGACGGTTTCTTCCCCCAACCCGGCGAACTCACCCCTCACGTCGGCGGGTTCCATCGTGGGCACGATGCAGTACATGTCGCCCGAGCAGTTGCAGGGCAAGGAGGCCGACGCGCGCTCCGACATTTTCGCTTTCGGCGCGGTGTTGTACGAAATGGCCACCGGCAAGCGGGCGTTCACAGGGAAATCACAGTTGAGCCTGGCGACCACGATCCTGGAAAACGATCCCGCGCCGGTAAGCTCCATGCGGCCGGCGTTGCCGCCTGCTCTCGACGCGCTTGTGGCGACCTGTTTGGCTAAGAATCCCGAGGAACGCTTTGCGAGCGCGCACGACGTGGGCGTGGCGCTAAAGTGGATTTCAACCGTAGCGCCGGTTTCCTCACTGGCGAAAGATTCGCGAGTGGGGTCACCCGCGCTTCAACGCGCCTGGCCTTGGGCGCTGGCGGCCGCAGTCCTCCTCCTGCTTTTGGCGGTAACAGCGGTGAACAATTGGCGCCTGCGCGACCAGCCTCACCGGCTGATCAGGAGTTTTATCTTGGCTCCGGACAAGGCGGACCCGAATGGACGTGCGGGATTCAGCGCCCTATCACCCGACGGCACCCGCTGGGCCGTCGTCGCGCCTGATGCCACGGGACCCAATGTGCTCTGGGTGCGCCCACTCGATTCGCTGGACGCACAACCGCTTCAGGGCACGGCCGGCGCAACCGACCCGTTCTGGTCGCCCGATTCACGGTCAATTGCTTTCTGGGCGCAAAACAAGTTGATGCGCGTGGATGCCTCGGGTGGCCCAGCGCGAACCATCTGCGATGCCACGAATGGCCGGGGTGGCTCCTGGAATCATGAGGGCACTATCCTTTTCTCATTGGGCGATTCCCCCACTCTCTTGCGCGTGCCAGCAGGAGGCGGGACTCCGGTTGCAGCTTCGGAGTTGGATGCATCGCGGCAGGAGGAAGGTCATTCATGGCCCTGGTTCTTGCCCGACGGAAGGCATTTCATCTTTTATGTCCACAGCAAGACGCCGGAGCATTCGGGGATTGCATTCGGCTCGCTCGACTCCAAGCAACACCGGTATTTGTTCCCCAACGATTCGAACGCCGTCTACGCCTCAGGGTATCTAGTATTTGTGCGCGGTGGGTATCTGATGGCGCAGAAATTTGAGGTAAGCGGCGGGGAAACGCTCGGAGAAGCGGCGCCGATCGGCGAGGAAGCCTCGGCGTTTCTTAAGTACTTCCACGGAACATTCGCTGTGTCGCAGACTGGAACGGTGCTCTATTTCCGCGGGGCGGGCGGCAGATCGCAGCTCCGGCTGATGGATCGCAGCGGAAGGCTGCTCGGTGTGGTGGGACCCCCGGCCCGGTACATCTGGCCACGCGTCTCGCCCGACGGAAAGCAAGTGGCGGTGGGAATTGAAGATGCCAGCAGCAAGGCGGATATTTGGCTGCTGAATCTCGAGCGGGGCACCCGGACACGACTGACGTTCGACCCGGGGGGAGCGGCATCTGTGCCGACGTGGGCGCCGGACGGTAAAAGGGTTTATTACGCATCGACCCGAGCGGGAGAGGCGCACATTTACGCCCGCCTTGCAGATGGTGCGGGGACGGAGGAGACAATTTTGAACACCCCCGGGACGTCCGAGTATCCGATCGACATCTCGCCCGACGGGCGGTATCTCGCTTATGACCGATATGAAGGTCAGCACAGCAGTAGTGTCTGGGTTCTGCCGCTGGTTGGAAATCGGAAGCCGTTTCCGCTGGTCCAGAACGATTTTGGCGCGGTCGCCCCCGCATTCTCTCCCGACAGCAAGTTCGTGGCCTATATGGGGTATGAAACCGGAAACTATCAGGTTTACATCACACCCTTCCCCGGGGGCGGCGCGAAGTGGCAGGTATCGACGGGTGGAGGAGGTTTACCGGCATGGCGCGGCGACGGCAGAGAATTATATTACTACGCCGGCAGCGATTTAATGGCGGTTGAAGTGGCCGAAGCCGGCGGCGCGGTGGAGTTGGGCAATCCCAAGCGGCTGTTCAGTATGACAATGACCACGGTCACCGGGCCCAATGGGCCGTGCGTCCTGGCCGCGCACGACGGCGGCAAGTTTCTAATCAATGGTTCTCCCGAAATGAGCGCGGCCGAGCCCCCGGTGCTGATCACCAACTGGCCGGATGAGTTGAAAAGCGGGGGAAAGTAGACGGCAAGCCGTGGGGAAGCCAACTTTGACTTCACCCCCGACGGCCTCGAAGGTTTGAGGATGGCGTCGATCTGTCATTTTGACCGTGCCAGTTCCCTTGAAAATGCAAAGGCAGAGAGACTGTGATTATTTCCAACGCTCGCGTGCTGACGTTTGATTCCTCCCATCGGGTGATTGATTCGGGGGTGGTGGAAGTTCTTCCAGACGGCTCGATTGGTTACGTCGGGCGGGTTGAGGGAACAACACAAGTTCAACACCACCCCGGCGGGCAGGGCCGCCACCCCTCCATATCTGAGGAGAAGAGCCATGAAAGGATCGATGCCCATGGCAAGCTGCTGATGCCTGCGCTCATCAATTGCCACACACACCTTTACAGCACCTTGGCCCGCGGAATGTTGCTTCCGGGCCGTGCGCCAAAGAACTTTCCGGAGATTCTGAAAAAGCTCTGGTGGCGGCTCGACCGCGGTCTGAATTCGGACGATGTTTACTACAGTGCCCTGGTGGGTGCGATTGATTCGGCCAAAAACGGCGTGGGCACGCTGGTGGACCATCATTCGAGTCCCAGCGCCTGTGCGGGCAGCCTCGACCGCATCGAGCAAGCATTTCGTGAAGTAGGCTTACGCGGAGTTCTGTGCTACGAAACCTCCGACCGCAATGGCAACGCGAGCACCACGGAAGGGTTGAACGAAAACATCCGCTTCCTCGAGCGCCTGCGGAACGAACCAGGTGACGGCCTGATTGCCGGCTGCTTCGGCCTGCACGCTTCCTTTACGCTCAGCGACCGCACCTTGCGGCGCGCGGTTGGAGCAAATCAATCGCTGCGCGCGGGCTTTCACGTACACGTGGCAGAAGATTGCTGCGACGTTCTAGATGCCCGCCGCCGCGGCCGAAAGTCCCCGATTGCGCGCCTGCACGACTTGGGAATTCTCGATGACAAGTCGCTGGCCGCGCACTGCGTCCATGTTAATGCGAGTGACATTTCCGCGCTGGCTCGCCACGGCATCAACGTAGTTCATAATCCTCAATCGAATTGCAATAATGCAGTGGGAATGGCGCATCTTGTCGAAATGTTTCGCGCGGGTGTTCGGGTGGGGCTCGGCTCCGATGGCTATTCACCGCGCATATGGGAGGAGTTCAAGGCCGCATTTCACGTGCAGAAGCTGCGTGCGGGTGATCCACGCACCGGCTACGCGGAGGCTTATGCCGCCGCGCTCCTGAACAACCGGACCATAGCGGAGAAAATCTGGGGCTGGCGAATCGGCCGCATCGAAACCGGGGCGCGTGCCGACCTGATTCTGGTGGATTACTATCCGCCGACGCCGCTCGGCGCGGAAAATCTGTTTGGACACTTTTTGTTTGGCATCGCCAACGCGCCCGTCGATTCGCTGATCGTGAACGGTAGGTTTGTGTTGCGCCACAAGGAATGTGTCAACGTGGACGAACGCGAAGTGGCAGCGAAGGCCGCGGCCCGGGCGAGCTCGCTCTGGAAGCGATTCTAAATTGCGTGATAAGAGCTCTCACTACAGAGGGCACGGAGCTTCACAGAGCTAGATCTCTCTGCGGTTCTCCGTGCACTCTGTGGTGAAATCCTTCCGAAATCGTCCGCACAACAGCACAAGGATTGTCCGATGACAAAACCAAGTTACGTACCCGGTCCGACCTATGCGGAGATGCTCGACCCTGCGAAATTGCCCGCCGGACTGCGGAGCAAGGCTATTGCCACGGCACAGGGAAATGAGCTTGACGCCGCGAATCTCTTCAACATCACTTGGCGCGGACCCGACCATTCCATTCGGCACATCGTATTGCCCAATGATCTGACGGGCGTGAAAGCGAACATCGTAGTTATGGTCGGCCACTTTTTTCCCTCGGGCAGCCACAAAGTGGGCGCGGCGTACGCGACGCTGATGGAAGGCGAATTGAGCGGAGAAATCGTGCCGGGTCAGTGCACCACAATTGGCCCCTCGACCGGCAACTTCGGCATCGGCGTGGCATACGTCTCCAGGCTGAAGGGTTACCCCGCCATCGTCATCATGCCCGAGGGCATGAGCGCCGAGCGCTACCAGCGCATCCGTCAATATGGCGGGCAACTTGATCTCACACCCGGGTCGGAAAGCGACGTGATTCTGGTGCTCGAGCGCACGCAGCATTACCGCAAGGACCCGCGCAATAAGGTGTTGGCGCAATTCGAACTCCTGCCCAACTACCGCTTTCATCGCTACGTGACAGGACGGAGCGCGATTGAGGCGGCCAGAAAGTATGGCAACGGGCGCATCGCCGTGTTCGCCTCGGCGCCGGGCTCGGCAGGAACACTGGCGGCGGGCGACGAAATCAAGTCCACCTTTCCGGAATGCGCCGTGGCGGCGCTCGAACCGCGTGAGTGCTCGACGTTGTTCAACGATGGAGTCGGATCGCACCGCATCGAAGGCATAGGCGACAAGATGGTGACGCTCATCCACAACGTCCTGACCACTGACTACGTCGCCTTGATTCATGATGATGATTGCGTGATGGGACTGGAATTGCTCGAGCGGCGGCGGCGCGACCTGGAATCGCTGCTGGGCATGCGGGCTGGTTCGCTCGAAACGGTGGAGGGCTTGCTTGGAGTGTCAGGGATTTGCAATGTTCTGGGCGCGATCCGCATGGCGCGGTTCCTCAACCTCGGTCCGCAGGACAACGTGGTGACGATTGCCACGGACGGATTCGACCGTTATCCCTCCGTGCTGGCCGACCGCGATAAGAGGCAGGGGCCCGTAAGCGACAGCAGCCTGAAGGCGCGCTTCGAAGAGGTTTTCTGCGGTGGCGATGCGCGAGACATTTTGGATGTCCGCCCGCGCCAGGAGAAGCAGCGGCTGTTTGGTTACAAAGAAAGGGTGTGGACGCCTTTCGGATACCCGCAGGCTTACCTGGAATGCATGAAATCCCAATCATTCTGGGATGATGAGGTCAGCAAGATTGAGGAGATTGATGCCAAGCTCCTCGAAGAAAGGTTAAAGTCTGAAGGTTAAAAGAGAATTGGTATTTTGGCCTTTACACTTTACCCTTTGGCTATTTCCCCTTACACTTTATTCCCATCTTGCCGATGTAATTCGGAGCGTGACATGGAGAATCCACAAGCCAAACCCGAAGTTGCCGAAGTCCGCGAGAAGGCGCAGTTGATGTCGAGTTCGGAGATCGACCGCACGCTGGTGCGCCTGGCGAACGAAATTCTGGAGCGCAATAATGGCCTGGCGGACGTGGTTCTGGTCGGGGTTCGCCGCCGGGGAGTTCCCCTGGCGGAGCGGCTGGCGAAGAAGATGAAGGAAATCGAAAAGACCGCGCCCCCCGTGGAGACGCTCGACATCACGTTTTATCGAGACGACCTCTCGACCGTGGCGCAGAAGCCTGTGGTGCAGGAAGTCCCATCCACATTCAGCGTGGCGGGAAAGACCGCCATTCTGGTTGACGACGTTCTCTACACGGGCCGCACGACACGCGCGGCGCTGGAGGCTCTGCTTGACCACGGCCGCCCCCAACGCGTGGATTTGTGTGTACTGATCGATCGTGGCCACCGCGAGCTGCCCATTCAGGCCAACTACGTGGGAAGGGTCATCCAAACCTCGGACACGGAAGTTATTGAGGTGCGTCTGCGCGAAGTCGACAATCAGGAGCGAGTAATGCTTTGCGAGCGCGTTGGATAGCGACGACCCGCACCAGCCCGAAGGCCGCCTCTTTTTCAGGCTTCAGTGAATCAACCAGCGCGGGCGGAAGCGTGCAGTAATTTCACAGGATTTTTTCATCCTGCTGACAACCTGAACCCCGCCATAGGCAACAAATTTGGTATTGGTTTTTGGCACTTCTGATTGCCTTTACTTTTTGTCGGGTTCGTGGTAGAAACTTCCGCGTTAGAGTCTGAAAAGAAACACAAAGCAGTCTTTATGATCGCGAAAAGCGGTTTTTATGAGCCGCGCCGGAAGAGCTATTGGCGGGGTGGGTTTCTTGTTTTCAAAAACCCGTCATGGAAGCTGCACTTTTCTGTAACCTGCAAAACTTAATACCTTCTAGTTTGAGCCGGGTTCAATTCGTGGATGTGCTGGATCTGACATTGAGCGCGGGGCTGGGGTCCAGGAAGTGAATCACAGACAATCAGGTGTTCGAGGAGAGTTATGAGATCAACGAAGAGGTGCAAGTTCACCCTGGGTCTGAGCCCCTGGACGTTCGCCGCGGTTTTTGTCTTGCTGCTCGCCGGGCGAACGCCCCTGCGCGCGCAACTTACGGTCGGTGCCATCAACGGGACAGTGCTCGATTCCACCGGCGCTGCCGTGCCGGACGCGGAAGTGAAGGCCCACAACGTGGGCACGGACCTGAACGTGGTCGTGCATTCGGGCGCGACCGGATCCTACTCCATTCCCAATCTTCCGGTCGGAACCTATACGGTGAGCTTCACGAAAACCGGATTTGAGACCGAAACGCACACCCAGGTACTCGTAACCAGCGACCGGGCGACGACCGTAAACGGCAGCCTGAAAGTGGGAACAGTGAGCACCACGGTGGAAGTGACGGCCACGCCACTCATGAATCAGACTGACGCCACCAACGGCTATGTGGTGGACCAGATGACCATTCAGGATACGCCGCTCGGCACCGGCAGCTTTACGCAATTGGCGATTCTGACCCCCGGCGTGCACGCGGATTTCTTGTCGGGCGGAGGCGCCAGCGCCGGACTCGGCAACCAGGAGATTTTCGCCAACGGCAACCGCAGCACCAGCAACAGCTTTTCGCTCAACGGGATCAGCACCAACAACCTGTTCAACGGGAATTCCAGCAGTTCCGTGGGTGAGAACCGCTTTGTGCTGAACACGGGAGAGAATTTTGGCACGGGAGGCAGCGTTCAAACCAGCACGTCCGTATACGGCGCCATCGGCCAGGCGCTGCCCACGCCTCCCGTTGATGCGATTCAAGAGATCACGGTAAACGCCGCCATGTACGATGCCACACAGGGGAACAACAGCGGCGCGCACATCAGCGTGCTCACCAAGTCAGGTACCAACCAGTTGCACGGCTCGGCGTGGGAGGAATGGCAGAATAGCGCCCTCAATGCCGCACCGTTCTTCTACAATGCCTCACCCGCCATTACCACCAAGGTTCCCTATACGAATCGCAATCAGTTCGGCGCCACCTTCGGCGGGCCGATCAAGAAGGACAAGGCCTTTTACTTCCTCTCCTACCAGGGTGTTCGCGTCGCCGACGCCACGCTGTCAACCCAAGAACATAACGTGCCGCTGACCCTCACCAACAACCGCACTGCGGGCGGCATCGCGACCGCCGTTAACTCGGACTACGGCCTTACGGGCAGTAAAGCGTTCACCGGCAGTATTTGCGGTTCCACTGTTGTAGAGCCATGCATCTCTCAGCCGGCTTTGAACCTCCTGAATGCCACGCTTCCCAACGGACAATATCTGATTCCTTCCCCGCAGATCACCAGTACGTCCACTGCCGAGGCGCTCGGCTACGATGCGGTGATTCAAGGGCCGAACTCACGCGCTCCCGTCAATCAAGGAATCGCCGACGTGGATTACCAACTTAGCAGCACGGATCGAATATCAGCGAAGTATTACGTTCAGGACAATCCCACCACCAACCCCTTTGGCGCGATCAGTTACCTGCTGGGGTTCCCGCAGCAACTTCAGGCGGGGAGCAACGTCGGTAATATTGCCAACACAATCATCCTTTCCCCCACTCTCACTTGGGAGCAGCACGTGGGCTTTTCACGGCTGCGGGCGTTCGCGGCGACCACCGACGGTTTTTCGCCGAGTGAGGAGGGCATGGGTCTGCTCGGCGACACGACCTTCCCCTACATGGAGATCCGGTCCGACGATAATACACTCGGGGGTGCACTCTATTGGGGGCCAAGCTTGAGCTTTGGCAATGGCGGCATGTATCAAAACCAATGGGAATTCGAAACCTCGCTCAACAAGGTAATCGGAAAACACACCATCGCTCTGGGAACGCAATGGGATCGCACGCAGCTCAATATTATCAACAACGAATCCGACGCCTCGGAACTCACTTTTGCCAGTTTTGAGACATTTGTGGAGGGAACCACGCGAAGCTCCACCTACGCCTTTGTCGGATCATCCAGCCGCTACTACCGGGTTAACACCGGTGGCGCCTACATCAACGACAATTTCAAAATTCGCAGCAACCTTACAATAACCGCGGGCCTTCGTTGGGATTCGGATGGACCGTTTGCGGAAAAGTATGGGCGGTTAACCGCCTTCAATCCTGCCGTCTATTCGTATAACGTGGCCTCTGATGCCATCACTAACGGTGGCATCGAGCTTGCCGGTAACAGTCTGACGGGCCCTACGCAGGGGGTCAGCAACTCCACCATGACCCAGAACCAGTGGGGAATCGCTCCGCGCATCGGCATCGCCTGGTCGCCGAAATCGAAATTCACCGTGCGCGCAGGTTACGGCATCTACTACGACCGCGGCGAGTTGTTCAGCTACTTCTCCCCCGGCGCCGGTGCGGGTTTCAACGGGCCGTTCGGCGTGACCTTGGCCCCTCCCTTCGTCCAGCCGGTGGTGGGTTTGAATACCGCGGGACAGTTGCCCGCGCCATTCGGCACGACGATTCCTGCAGCCCCGCCCACCACTGACGGCGCCATCACCGCCTATTTGCCCAACATCCTTCAAACCACCGAGGACAGCTCAAAGGACTGGCCGGCTGGCAACCTGTTCGGGCCCTTTGTCTATGGCGGATATGATATCGCCAACAAATTGCCTTACACCGAGAATTGGACCCTCGACTTTCAATACCAGCTTGGCAACAATTGGTTGATCGACGTGGCATACGTAGGCAATCACGGTCAGCATGAAGTGCTGCCCATAGCCTTCAACGAACCGAACATTGCCACGCCATCCAATCCGATTTGGGCGGCAAACGCGAAGAACGTCCAAATGTATTCATACGGGGGCGTAACATGCTCAGCGGGGTCGACCAACACTTCCCCGAGCGGGCAAGTATTCACCTGCCCCGCATCCGAGAACCCGACAGCCGGGAAGAGTTGCTGCGACCTTGAACCCGACAGCGTTGAGTTTTCTGGCAATGCACCTATTCGCGTTCCCTACCCTGGTCTCGACATGAATTCCGTGCTCTACGAGGCGGAGGGGACATCCAACTACAGCGCCCTTCAGGCACAAGTTCACAAGCGCATGTCTCACGGGCTGCAATTCACTGCCGCATATACCTACTCGCACGCTCTCGATGATCAAAGCGCCCTCGGCTTGTTCGTTACGGGGAACAATCCCATCGTTCCTCAACAGAACTATGCCTCAGCGGACTTTGACCAGACGCACGTTTTCCTGGTCAATTTTGCCTACACCCTCCCCAGGCCGTCGAAGACTGACCGTGGCCTGGGCTATCTCAGCAATGGCTGGATTCTAGGCGGACAGGTGGTTGCCCAGAGCGGACAGCCCTACAGCATCTATGACTTTTACGGTTCAATTGGTAGCCTGAACTTCGGCACGGACATCGAGATTTCCAACCCCAATGTCCCGCTATTGCCGAGCGTGAAGGCCAAACAGGCGGAACTCCAGGGCACTCTGGGTGTGAATCCGTCCAATCCGGTGATCAACATGAGCGATTTTGCCCCTGGTGAGGTCAACCCAACCACGGGACCGACTGGATGGTATGTCACCCCCGGCACCGACGGCGTCCCCGCCTGCGATGCCACGGGGTGCGACGAGTATGAGTCAACATTTGGTACAACGGGCCGCAATATGTTTCGCGGCCCCTTCCAATCTCGTTTCGATATGAGTTTGGCCAAGACCTTCCCGCTCCCTAGGGACTTTCAATTGCGCTTTGAGTTTGACGCATTCAATGTTTTCAATCACCCGGACTTCGATGCGCCCAATAACGCCGTCGAGTACCTCCCGGATGGTGATTCGCCGGCGGTTAATCCGCCCGTAGGGTACGGAGGCACCCCCGGGGTCATCACACATACCATCGGCAGCTCGCGCTTCCTGATGCTGGGACTGCACCTGCTGTTCTAAGGAATTAGCCCGGAGAGCCGACGGCGGCGGATGGCACACTTGGCTCCGGGCTTGGAGAATGGAAGGAAGTTGCCTGACCTTGCTTTCCTTGGAGCGGGAGTTTGAGGGGAAAGCGGCAGCTATTTTGAAATAAACAATAAACCTCCGTGTAACGCGGGAGTTTTCTTGAATTGCCAAGCTACGGAGAATCGAAGTCTTTCTACCATATTTCATAGTGGGACAAGATTGTGGTTGGTAGTCTGATTTAATCGGTTTGGAATCAAGGCATTGGTAGAGTCATTTGTTCTATGCACATTGGACTTGGTCTTGCGCGTGGTTTGCGTCAACCAAACACAACATTTTCCGGCCTCAAAGGGGGCAGAACCGGGAGCGATCCCGGCCAATATCCGGCGGAGAAGGAATGGTGAGGGCATGAATATGCGAAAATCTCACAGAGCGTTCGCGAGTCTGTTTCTAGCCATTGCGGCATTCGGGCTGAGCCTGAGCTTGGTTTCCACGGCGCGGGCCCAATCCACCACGGATGGCGCGATTGGTGGAACGATATATGACCAGACGGGCGCCGTGGTGCCGGGCGCAACCGTGGTCGTCCATAATAATGGGACAAACCTTGAGCAGACCGTGACCAGCGATGCGGCGGGATTCTTTAAGGCGATCAAATTGACCCCGGCCGTCTACACGGTCACCTTCACTGCCAAGGGATTTGAAGAATTCATCGCCAAGGAAGTGGTCGTGACCGTGGGGAGCGTTACTAACGTCTCGCCGCACATGACGGTTGGCGCGACCACCCAATCCGTAACCATCACCGGAGCGGCGCCGCAGGTGAACACCACCTCCGCCGACCTGACGAGCACGCTCAACCAGACGGCCATTGCCAACTTGCCGATTCAGCGCGCGCGCTGGTCGGCCTTCTCGCAACTTACTCCCGGCGTCGTGCAGGATGCAAATGGCTACGGACTTCTCAGTTTCCGCGGTGTGAGCACCCTGTTCAACAACGTGACCGTGGACGGCGCCGATGACAATCAGGCGTTCTTCAGCGAGCAGCGCGGCCGCACCCGCATCAGCTATTCCGACAGCGAAGAGGCCGTGCAGGAATTCCAGGTAAACACTTCGAATTACTCTGCCGAATACGGCCGCGCCGCCGGCGGCGTGGTCAACACCATCACCAAGAGCGGCACCAACAACTGGCACGGCGACGCATCCTGGAAAAACCGCGAGAATAACTGGGCGGCGCGCAATCCCTATACCACAATCACCGAGCTTACCTCTTCCGGCACGGCGGCCAGCTATCCCACCAAGCCTCAGGATTACTGGGATATCGAGGCCGGGTCAATTGGCGGGCCGATCGTGAAGGACAAGCTGTTCCTGTTCGTGGCATACGATAATTTTTATCGAAAATTTCCGGGAGACGCGGTGGTGAGCAACCCGGCGGCATATTTTGCCTTACCGGTTTCCCCCGCCACTCTTGCCGGCGCGGGAGGGACGTGTACCGCCGCCAGCAATATGACTTACGGCGTGCTCTCGGCGAATGTCAACAGTAGCAGTGACAGCATATATTCAAGCTCCAATGTTTATAAGGCCACCGCTGCGGCTTGCGCGATCGCCGGAATTGTTGTTGAAGGCATGACGGCCACGCCGGCTTCCTACGCCACAGGCGTGACGGATTACACCACGGGCTTGAACAGTTTCACCAGCAACAATTTGGGTACGACGCCCCGTACCGGCAAGCAGAACATTATTTTCCCCAAGCTTGATTTCCAGATCAACGAAAAGAACCGGGCTTCTGTTGAACTCAATCGCATGCGCTGGATTTCACCCTATGGCGTTCAGACCCAGGTGGTCGATAATTACAGCGTAGGGGCCGCCATGGGAA
This sequence comes from Terriglobia bacterium, assembly GCA_030040315.1. Taxonomy (GTDB): domain Bacteria; phylum Acidobacteriota; class Terriglobia; order UBA7540; family UBA7540; genus Bog-366. Next base: position 13,179 of record JASHTY010000359.1, read on the forward strand.
ATGACAATGTTTCCGATACCTGGGGAGTGGGCAAGCTGGACAGCTTCTTCACTCCCAACATCTCAAACGAATTCCGTTACCAGGCGGGCATGGACTTTGAGTGGGAGTCCGCTCCCCCCCTCGATCCTTGGGAAGCCAATGAGCTGTACACCACCACAGCAGGGTCCACCACTTGGCCTTCCTGGACGACTTATACCAACCCCTTGGGCACCGCGACCTACGTAAGCCCGACGGGAGCGCTCGCCGCGGGAACGGCGTACTACGATTTGCGCTACGACTATCCGCGCGAACTTCGCAACCAGGCTGCCGATACCATCAGTTGGAGCCACGGTAATCACACGGTCAAGTTTGGTGGCGACTTCAGCCACGTCAACGATTTAATCAGTAACATCTATCAGCAAAATGGCTCGTTCAGCTACAGCAATGGAATTGGGAACCTCCTCGAGGATGTCTACTCTCCCGCCGCATGCGCCGGGGCCCCCTGCAATTCGTTCTATTCGAGTTTTGCGCAGGGATTCGGCACGCTGTCCTTCAATATTCCCACTGACGATCTGGCATTCTTCGTTCAGGACGACTGGAAAGTGTTGCCGCGCTTGTCCATCTCCATGGGAATGCGCTGGGAATATGAACACCTTCCCTCGCCCTTTTTCCCCAATCCTCTCGTCCCTGCCACCGAGCAGATGCCCAACTACAAAAAGGACTTCGGCCCGCGCCTGGGGTTTGCCTGGGATGTCTTTGGCGACGGTAAGACGGCTGTCCGCGGCGGCTTTGGCATCTACTATGGCCGAATCATGAATGCCCAGATCTTCAGCGTGTTGACGCAGAGCGGCCTGATTCAGAACGGCGTGGTGGCGGGCCAGCCCTCGTTCAGTTATAGCACCAGCTCGTCTACCTATAAGACCCCGCTGTTCTCAAGTACCGATGCCGGATTGGGGATCTTCCCCAAGATTCTGGCCGCCTTCCCGTCGGGCAACGGCTCCAGCACCACGGCCACGACGCCAATCCCCGCGGTCTTGTACTTCAATCCGCACTACCATAACCCGGAGATTGACGAAGCCGATTTCTCCATCGAGCGGAACTTGGGCTGGAACACCGTAATTTCGCTGGCTTATATGGGAAGCTTTGGACACATGCTGCCCCAGTATACCGATGACAACATGGTCGTGGGAACCAATTCCGGCACTGCCGCGGCCCCCAATTGCGCCGGCGCCGGCGGCTCCCTTACCTACCATTTGCAGGCCGGGGGACCGCTTGCCGGTGCAAGTTATACCACTCCTTTTTATGCCTGCCGCCCCAACCCCAATTTCGCCCAGATGCTCGACCTCTTCGGCGTCAGCAGCAATTACAATGCGGCGGTCATCGAAGGCAAGCACCGCCTCAGTCACTCCGTCCAGTTTGACGCCAACTTTACCTGGGCACACGCGCTGGATTACGATTCCAGTACCATCACCAGCACCACCATCACCGCGACGAGCGGATTCAATTTGCTCTATCCCAACAACATGCAGGCAGATTACGGCAACTCGTACCTGGATGTTCCTCGCCGTCTCAGTGTCTATCTCGTCGCCAACTCGCCATGGCATGTAAACGGCCCGGCCCGCTACCTGACCGACGGATGGGAGATCGCGCCCATTTTCGCCGCTCAGGATGGCCTCCCCTACTCAGCAACCATCAGCGGGAATGCGCCAGGGATTCTCTCCAATGGTGGAGGTGTGAATGGCTCGGACGGTACCTTCCGCATCCCACTGCGCGACAATTTCAGGGTACCTCCTTCTCAGGACCTCGACGTTCGAATCGCCAAGACCGTTCCCATCAAGGAAAAGGTCAAAATCCAGTTGTATGCAGAAGCATACAACCTCCTGAACCACTATAACGTTCAGGGCGGATCGTCAGGGGAAACCACCGAGGCTTACACGATTGCAACTTCGGGCTCGGTCGTCGACTCCGCGGGAAACACGGACACCTGCGCTGCCGCTACTCCCTGCCTGGAGAACTACCAGCCGTTCCGTTCGGTGATCGCCGCAAACAACACTTACGAGTTCTGGACGCGGCAGCTCCAGTTCGGCTTCCGGATCAGCTTCTAGATTAGAAGGCTCGATAGCAAGTTCTGAATAGTTCGGGAAGTACGCGCGGCGGCTTTGGCCGCCGCGCATTTTTTGGTGGAAGCTGACAGTATTCCGGCAGTGGGCAGCTTACGCCCCGGCGGCTTTCCCAAAGAATCGCGGGGCGAATTCCTTCGTCACAAACTCCTCAATGGAAGTGGGTGTGGTGTTCCCGGCCGAGCGTGATTCGAGCGGCGCCATGTAGCCGGAGTTTAAAGCCTCGGACATCTCCAACAGCAGGTCCACCATGCTGGAGGACATGCCCATTTGCACCATTGCAGGCTTCAACTGTTCGGGTGAAAGCTGGGCATAACCAAGCCCTGGTTTGTCGATGGCCTTGCCGATAATGGAGGCTGCTTCCACGTAGGTCACGTCGCGCTGTCCAAGCAGTTCCCGCGCCTGTTTGCCGCTGAAGTCCAGTTTCACAAGCGCCTGCGCGCCGGCTGCGCCAATGTCTCGCGTTGCGATCATGGGCAAACCCAGATCGCCGCGCAGCGGTCCGCCCACCACGCCGAAGTTCTTGATCACTCCAACTTGCGGCAGCAGATTTTCCATGAAGTAGCCGGCCCGCAGGTAAAGGGCGTTGAGCCCGTCAATGCCTTTCAGCTTGTTTTCGAAGCTGTGCAGACCCAGCACAGGCCCGGTCTTGTCCGGCTTGTCGGCGCCGATGCTGCTCAGAAGGACGGCATACTCCACGCGCGCGCTTCGAACGGCCGCAGTTAACGCGTCGCTCACGCGCTCCTGAAAGTCCCGCACGTTGGCATGGTCGATGTTGGGCGGAACCATGAGGTATACCGCCTTCGTCCCGCGAAACGCCTGCGTAAGCGCTGCCGCATCCGTAACCTCACTTGCAACGCCCTCCGCGCCCAGTTGAGTCAAGCCCTGCAGGCGATGGGCGTCCCGCCCGATCACTCGAACCTTTTGCTTCTGCGACAGCAAGGTCTTGGCCACCACACTGCCCGTGTTTCCAGTTGCACCAACAATTGCGTACATAGTTTTCCCTCCCAGTGAATTGTGATGAGCACAATGGTTGGATGTCGGCAAAGCGTCGAGGGATTCTTCTTCGTCGCTCGGGTTTTCCCGTTCTTGCGGGACCGACTGCGAGGCTGTGCGCCTCGTCGAAATTCCGTCTGCGTAGCCCCAGGAAGTGCAGCCGCTTCAGCCAGGTTCACCTTGATCTCTTGAGTGACCGCTACCGAAGCGGCCAAACTAAGTGGTAAGCTGAAGTGGAAATGCACGGCGGGCCTCTCGTCAGGCGATGCCGGATTGCTTCGTTGACTTTGCGAATCCCCATGCGTGAATTCCCATCGACACAAGAAATACTCCAGACATTCCAGCGCGCGCCGGGCAGGACGTTCCTTCTGCGTGAGCTGGTGGTGGAACTCGGCTTGCGCTCGAGCCAGGCGCGCGACCTTAAGGCCGCTCTGAAATCGCTTTCCCGCGAGCACCGTATTGTCTATTTGAAGAAGAACCATTTTGCGCTGGCGAGAGAATCGACTCGCCATTCACCGCGGGGAATTCCAGCGAGTCCCGAGTCCCAAGACCCAAGGCCCGGCACCACCAGGCCTCGCGGCGGGAACATCGTCACCGGCCGCCTGATCGGCCATCGCGACGGCTATGGATTTGTGGTGCCCGATGCGCCGCTGGCTGGCACGGACCAGGACATCTATATCCCCGCGGACGGGATGAGCTCCGCCATGAACGGCGACCATGTGGAGGTGCAGGTGCTTCGCTCCAAGCCCGATGGGCGCCGCGAAGGCCGCATCCTGCGCGTCGCCAATCGTGCGCAGAAAACCGTGGTGGGGCAATTCCATTGCGGCCAGCGCTACAATTTTGTTCTCCCTTTCGATCAACGCATCCCTTTTGAAATCGTCATCCCGCGCGGCGAGGAATGGCCTCGCGATGCGGACCTGCATTCGAAGGCCCACGACTCCTTGGAAGAGAATAGTGCGCCGCCGGAAACTCCACGCAGCCGTGACCGTCAGTTCGGCGGTGAATCCGAAGGCAGAATACAGAAAGCCATCTCCGGGCGATCGCCGCAAGATCTAAACGGGCTGGTGGTGGACGTTGAAATTACCGGCTTTCCGCGCCCGGCGGCTTTGCCCCGAGGCCGCGTGCTGGAAATCCTGGGCCGGCGCGAAGACTTTGGCGTGGACGTGGAAATTATCATCCGCAAATTTCATCTGCCGCATCGCTTTCCCGCGCAGGTGCTGGCGGAAGCAGAAGCTGCTCCGCAATTCATTCCGGAGCGCGATCGCAAGGGCCGGCGTGATTTCCGCGCGCTACCCATCGTCACCATCGACGGCGAAACGGCCAAGGACTTTGACGATGCCGTCCTGGTGGAGCGCCAGGCCAACGGCAATTACCAGTTGCAGGTTCACATCGCCGACGTCGCGCACTACGTTCGCCCGGGCACGGAACTTGACCGCGAAGCGCG
>JASHTY010000360.1 GCA_030040315.1 Terriglobia bacterium
GATTTCCTGGCCCCGGGCGTGCTCGCCCAGAGCGTTCTGTTCATCGGAATTTTTTACGGCATCGCGGTGATCTGGGAGCGGGATCTCGGAATTGTTCACAAGCTGTTGGTGAGCCCGGCGCCGCGTGTGGCGCTGGTCTTCGGCAAGGCGCTGTCAGGCGGCGTGCGAGGGCTTTCGCAGGGCGTGGCCGTTTACGCGCTGGCGTGGCTGCTGGGCGTGGGGATCAATTGGCGGCCGCCCATGCTGGCGGGCGTGGCGCTGGCCATCGTGCTCGGTGCGGCTACATTCTCCACGCTTTCGCTGATTATCGCCTGCATCGTTCGCACGCGCGAACGATTCATGGGAATCGGCCAGGTGATGACCATGCCGCTGTTTTTTGCCAGCAATGCGATTTATCCGATTTCGATTATGCCCGGCTGGTTGAAGGTAATCGCCTGGCTGAATCCGCTCACCTACGAGGTCGATGCAATGCGGGCGATGATGATCCGCGGGGGGAGCACTGTTTTCGGCTTGGGAATTGACTTCGCGATCCTCGCGGTGGCGATCGCAGCGCTTACCACAGTAGCTGCAAAGCTGTATCCGAATCTGGCACGTTAAGGGTGTGGATGTCAGGCCAGCAACATTCGCATCGGCTCGAGAGTGCGCTTGAAAGGATCGAGCACCAGGCCGATTATCTCCAGCGTCACCACGCCCAGGAGCGGCTCGTCGCCAGGGTCTCCGAGGATGACAGGCGTATGCCCGTCCCCTTCCTGCAGCGCCAAATGGCACTCGGAGACCGAGCGGTCGACGCGCGTCCCGTCCGCAAGCGTAAACCTCACCCGGCGCTTTGGAACCAGGCCCAACTTCTGCCAAACTCCATCCGGCACAAGCGTATAAGTCGCGCCACTATCAACATGAAACTCCATCATTTCCTTTTGACCGTTGGGTCCCGTCAGCGTTCCTTTCACGTAGGTCACGCCCATGTGCGGCACCTCGCGAGACGAGTGACTCCCTTTCGTCAGCTACCCCCCAGCGTACCATACAAATGAGACGAAACTCCTGGCACTGGTTATTTTCCGTTTGAAACCTGTTTGATAGTGGGAAGTTTGGAAGTATCCCAGCCGCCGCCCAGGGCTTCGATCAACAGAACGCTGGAGGTCATGCGGCGGGTCAGGATGCTGAGAGCCTGCACCTGGTCGGTGAGCAGAATGGCCTGCTCAGTGATTACGGTGAGGTAATTGACTGTGCCGGCTTTATATTGGTAGGTGGAGATATCCAGAGCATTCTGCGCTGCCTGCACGGCCACGTCCTCTGCCTTCGCTTCATCTTCCAGAACGCGCAAGGCGGCGAGATTGTCTTCGACTTGCTGGAAGGCGGTCAGAACGGTCTGGCGGTAGTTGGCCACCATGGCATCGTAGGCAGCCATAGACTGGTTCAAAGTAGCGCGGCGCTTGCCGGCGTCAAAGATGGTTTCCGAGGCGCCGGGCCCGACGGACCAAAAGCGGCTGGGCCAGGAAATCCAATGCAGGAACGAGGTGCTTTCCACGCCCACCGGAGCGCTGTCCGTGGTGAGCCCGATGAGGGGATAATAAGCGGCCTTGGCAATGCCGATCTGCTCATTCGCGGCGGCCATCTGGCGTTCGGCTCCGGCGATGTCCGGCCGGCGCTCGAGCAGTTGTGAAGGCAATCCGACGGGGACGGGCGGCGGCGTGATTTTAATCGGAGAGTAGGTTATCGAAACCTCTGGCGGTGCCTTCCCGGCGAGGACCGCGATGGCGTGCTCATACTGTGCGCGGGCCACGTCATAATCGACCAGTTGCGCACGGGTAGTTTCCAGTTGAGTTTGGGCCTGGGCAACATCGGAGCCGGAGGCGACTCCCGCATTGAACCGGTCCTGGGTTAGCTTCAGGTACTCTTCGTAAGACTGAACCGTCGTATCGAGCAGGTGTTTTTCGCCATCTGTGCCGCGCAACTCAAAATAATCCTCCGCGAGCTCAGCCTGATAGGAAAGGCGCGCATTCTCCAACTGGGCGTCGCTCAATTGCGCGCTTTCAGCGCTCGACATGATGCTGCGCCGCACGCTGCCCCAGGTGTCGGCTTCCCAGGAGACGGAGACCGGAAGGTCATAAAGGGTATACGTCGAGCCTGTGTTCGCCTGATTGCTGCTCGAGAGATTGCCGGAGGTTCGGCTGGTCACGATGCTGGGTGAAACAGCAACCGTGGGGTAGAGCGCCGAGCGGGCGATGCGCACGGCAAACTTTGCTTCGCGGAATTGCGCCTCCATCATTTTGATGTTTTGATTCGAAACGCTGATCTGCTCTTCCAGGTTGCTCAGCTCGGGATCGTTGTAAATCTCCCACCATTTCCCGCGCGCCATGGCGTCGCTGGGCTGGGCGGTCTTCCACTCCGAGGCCTGAGGGGAGTTATCCGGCGGCATTTCCTTGTAAGCAGGCGGCGTGGGAGCAGGCGGCTTGCCGTATTTTGGGCCCACCATGCAGGAGGTAATCAGCAGGCAGCAGGCTGTCGACAGAAAGCAGAATAAAAGCTTAAGTGTAGGTTTCATATTTCCGTACCGGTCTCAAGTTTCCGGGCCTTTTCCGGGTCAAGGCCGCGAACCCGATACCACCAGTTTTGAATGCTGTCAAAGTAGAGATAGACAACGGGAGTCGTGTAAAGAGTCAGCAACTGGCTGACCGCCAATCCGCCGATGATGGCATAACCCAGTGGGCGGCGAAATTCCGAGCCCATGCCCGTTCCGAGGGCAAGCGGGACGGCGCCCAGCATGGCCGCCATGGTGGTCATCAGAATCGGCCGGAAGCGCAGCAAACAAGCTTCATAAATCGCATCGCGTGAGGACATCTCTTGTCCGCGTTCAGCGGCCAGCGCAAAGTCGATCATCAGAATTGCGTTTTTCTTGACGATTCCAATCAGAAGAATAATTCCGATGATGGCAATCACTGTCAGCTCGGTGTGGGTAAGCATAAGCGCCAGCAGCGCACCCACGCCCGCGGAGGGCAGAGTGGAGAGAATAGTGACGGGATGAATGTAGCTCTCGTAGAGAATTCCCAGAACCAGGTAGACGGAAATCAACGCCGCGGCGATCAACAGAGGCTCACTGCCCAGGGAATCCTGATAAGCTTGCGCAGTGCCGGCAAAGCCCGTGCGAATGGTCGAAGGCAAGCCAATCTTGGCAGCCCTTTCGGTGATGGCGTCCGCGGCATCTCCCAACGGGATACCTGGCATAAGATTGAAGGAGATGGTCACCGAGGGGAAGAGGCTTTGGTGGTTCACGGAAAGCGGGGCGGTAATGGGGGCATATTGCGCGAGGGCACTCAGGGGTACTTCCTGCCCTCCCGGCGAGTACACGTACAATTGGCGCAGGAACAACGGATTTTGCCAGTACTCGGGCGCCACCTCCATGACCACGTGATATTGATTCAAGGGAGTGTACATCGTCGCGACCTGGCGTTCACCGAAGGCATCGTAAAGAACGTTGTCAATCAGTTGCGACGAAATGCCGAAGCGCGACGCCGTGGGGCGATCGTAGCGCACGAAGGCCTGGAGGCCGTTGTTTTGCTGATCGCTGTTCACATCTGCGATCAGGGAAATGGTCCGCAACTCCTGGAGCATGCGGGGACCGTAGGTTTCCAGGTCCCTCAAATTGTCACCCCGCATGGTGAATTGATATTGGGCCGCACTGGACCGTCCGCCAACGCGTACGTCTTGCGAGGCCTGCAAATAAAGTGTGGCGCCGGGTACGACGGCCAATTTCGGGCGCAGGCGGGCAATAACCAGATCCGCGGAGATTTTTCTCACCTCGGGTGGCTTGAGCGACATGAACATCTGGGCGGTATTCATGGCGGAGCTGTGGTAGCCGCCACCCCCGGTGAATCCGTGAACGTCGTCCACTGCCGGGTCGGCAGCGCAAATCTTAAGCATCTGCTTTAAAATCCCGTCCATGGCTTGAAAGGAGGTATCCTGGTCCGCGATAATCGAGCCCGAAATGCGCCCATTGTCTTGCTGCGGAAAGAAACCCTTAGGAACACGGATGTAAAGATAAACGTTCAACGCGATGGTGGCCAACAAAATGGCCAAGGTGATGGCGGGGAAGCGCAGCACGCCGGAGAGGGTCCTTCCATAGAACTTCACCACGGCATTGAAGGCGCGCTCGGAAGCCCCATACGCCCAGCCATGCGATTCGTGCTGCCGCAACAGGTGGGCGGACATGCAAGGCGTTGTGGTGAGGGAGACGACCATAGAAACGAGGATAGCGGCGGAGAGCGTCACGGCGAACTCGCGAAAAAGCCGGCCGACAATTCCCCCCATCAGCAGCAAGGGGATGAACACTGCCACCAGCGAGATACTGATGCTCAGCACGGTAAAGCCGATTTCCCGGGCGCCCTCGAGCGCCGCCTCAAAAGGCCCCATTCCCTTCTCCAGGTAGCGCGTGATGTTTTCAATCACCACAATCGCGTCGTCAACCACAAAGCCGGTGGAGATGCAAAGCGCCATCAAGGAAAGATTATCGAGACTGTAGCCCAACAGGTACATGACTCCGAACGTCCCCACGAGAGAGACCGGAACGGCCACGCTGGGAATGAACGTCGCCCGCGCGTTGCGCAGAAAAATGAAAACCACCGCAATCACCAATAACACGGAGATGATAAGGGTCCATTCCGTGTCGTGAACGGAGGCGCGAATGGTCAGGGTCTGATCCATGGCGACTTGCATGTCGATGGCAGGAGGCATTTGCGCCTTGAGTTGGGGCAGCATGGCCCGGATGCGGTCCACGGTATCGATGATATTGGCGCCCGGCTGCCGCATGATGAAGACGATCACCGAGGGCTTGTCACCGGAGTAACCCGAGGCGCGAATTTCTTCCGGGGCGTCACGCACTTCGGCGACATCGGATAGGCGCACGGGGGAGCCCTTCCTGTATGTCACGATGATGGGGCTATAGTCTTTCGCCCGGAATAATTGGTCGTTGGCGTCCACCTCCCACATGCGGTGACCGTCGGAAAAGTGTCCCTTGGGCACGTTGGCATTGGCATTGCTTAAGATCCCCCGAACCTGCTCCAACCCTATGCCGTATTTGTTGAGCAAGGTGGGATTCAATTCCACCCGGACCCCCGGCAGAGCCCCCCCACCTACGTTCGCCTGGCCAACGCCGTTCACCTGAGATAACTTTTGCGCCATGATGGAGGAGGCATAATCATAAATCTTGCTCGTCGGCAGCACGTCGGAGGTGAGATCAACCATAAAGATGGGGAAGTCGGCGGGGTTCACTTTCCGGTACGTGGGATTCATGGGCAGATTGGTGGGCAAGTAACCGCGAGCCGCGTTGATGGCGGCCTGGACATCACGGGCTGCGGCGTCAATGTTTCGATTCAAATCGAATTGAAGAGTCACGCCACATGACCCAAGGTTGCTGGAAGAGGTCATTTCGGTGACGGAAGCGATGCGACCAAATTGCCGCTCCAGAGGGGTAGCCACGGACGAAGCCATAATCTCCGGGCTGGCGCCCGGCAAGGTCGCATTCACGGAAATAGTCGGAAAATCAACCGCAGGCAGGGACGACACCGGAAGCAGGCGGAAGGCCACCACTCCGGCAAGAAATACCGCCACCACCAGGAGAGTGGTGGCAATCGGCCGTCGAATGAATGGTTCAGAGATATTCATCGAAACCCAGTATCACCCAATGTGGCGCCCGCCCCGCCCAGGCAGCAGGCCGTCAAATGCAAGCAGAATAGAATCTTAAGTGTAGGTTTCATATCTCCGTACCGGTTTCAAGTTTCCGGGCCTTTTCCGGGTCAAGACCGCGAACCCGATACCACCAGTTTTGAATGCTGTCAAAGTAGAGATAGACAACGGGAGTCGTGTAAAGAGTCAGCAACTGGCTGACTGCCAATCCGCCGATGATGGCATAACCCAGTGGGCGGCGAAATTCCGAGCCCATGCCCGTTCCGAGGGCAAGCGGGACGGCGCCCAGCATGGCCGCCATGGTCGTCATCAGAATCGGCCGGAAGCGTAGCAAACAAGCTTCATAAATTGCATCACGCGACGTCATTCCCTGCCCGCGTTCGGCAGCCAGCGCAAAGTCAATCATCAAAATCGCGTTCTTCTTCACGATTCCAATCAGCAGAATAATTCCGATAAGGGCAATGACGGTCAGCTCGGTCCGGGTAAGCAGCAGCGCCAGCAGCGCGCCCACGCCTGCCGAAGGCAGAGTGGAGAGAATGGTGACGGGATGAATGTAGCTCTCATACAGGATTCCCAACACCAGGTAAACCGAGATGAGGGCCGCGGCGATCAGCAAAGGCTCGCTGGAGAGCGAGTCCACGTAAGCTTGGGCGTTTCCGGCAAACCCCGTGTGGATGGTGGAGGGCAGCCCGATTTTCGCGGCTTTTTCCATGATCGCATCCGCTGCATCTCCCAGCGCCACGCCGGGCTGGAGATTGAATGACACCGTAACCGAGGGCGAGAGCCCCTGATGGTTCACCGCCAGCGGTGCGGTGATGGAACTGAAGCGCGCAAATGCGCTGAGGGGAACCTCTTTGCCGTCCGGCGCATCCGCGTAGAGCTGCTTGAGGTAAAGGGGGTTCTGCCAAAACTGGTGCCCCACGACCATGACCACGTAGTATTGGTTGAGGGGCGTGTACATGGTGGAAACTTCGCGCTCCCCAAACGCGTCGTAAAGTATGTTATCGATGAGCTGCGAAGAAATTCCGAAACGGGCAGCCGTCCCCCGGTCAACCTGCACGTAACTCTGCAACCCGCTGTTCTGCTGGTCCGTATTCACGTCCACAATTTGCGGGACCGTCCGCAATTCCTGCAACATGCGCGGACCGTAAACATCCAGGTCCTTCAGGTTATCACCTCGCATGGTGAACTGGTACTGTGCGGCGCTGGAGCGTCCACCCACGCGGATGTCTTGCGAAGATTGCAGATAGAGTGTGGCGCCCGGAACCACGGCCAATTTCGGGCGGAGCCGGGCAATGACCAGGTCCGCGGAGACCTTTCGCTGCTCGATGGGTTTCAAACTGATGAACATGCGGGACTGGTTGATGGCCCCGCCGCCCGGCCCGCCACCACCCGTAAACCCGCTGGCCGCGTCGACCGCCGGGTCGTCTTTAACGATGTCAACCATCTGCTGCAGGATGGTGTCCATCGCCTGATAGGAGGTATCCTGGTCGGCGATTATCGACCCCATCACGCGACCGTTATCCTGTTGAGGAAAGAAGCCTTTGGGGACGTCGATATAAAGGTAAACATTCAGCGCAATCGTACCCAGCAACACCGCCGTGGTGGTCGCGGGGAAGCGCAACACCACGGATAATGTCTTGCCGTAAAACTGCACCACCCAATTAAAGGCGCTTTCGGAGGCCTGATAAATCCTTCCGTGCTCCTCATGCTGTTTCAGCAGGTGAGCGCACATCGAGGGCGTGGCCGTCAGCGATACAACGAGCGATACGATGATCGCAGCCGAGAGGGTCACGGCGAATTCACGGAATAACCTGCCGACGATCCCCCCCATCAGAAGCAAGGGAATGAACACGGCAACGAGCGAAATACTAATGCTGAGCACGGTGAAGCCAATTTCCCGTGCGCCCTCGAGGGCCGCCTCAAAGGGCGCCATGCCCTTCTCGAGATACCGAGAGATGTTCTCAATCACCACAATGGCGTCATCCACCACAAATCCCGTGGAAATGCACAGGGCCATCAAAGAAAGATTATCGATGCTGTAATCCAGCAGGTACATCAGACCGAATGTCCCCACCAGGGACACGGGCACGGCGATGCTGGGAATAAACGTGCTCCGCGCGTTACGCAGAAAAGCAAAAACCACCAGAATAACCAGCAGGACGGAGATAATCAACGTCCGCTCCACATCGCGCACGGAAGCGCGGATGGTTTGGGTCTGGTCCATGGCGTATTGCGTGTTAATGGTGGGTGAGATGTCCGCCTTGAGCTGCGGCAGCATGGCCCGTACGCGGTCCACGGTGTCAATGATGTTCGCGCCCGGCTGGCGGAAGACCACCAGCATGATGGAGGGCTTGCCGTTGGTGTAGCCGGAGGACATAACCGTCTGCGGACCCGGCTCCACATCGGCAACATCCGAGAGCCGTACGGGAATTCCATTGTGGTAAGATACGATCAACGGGCGGTAATCCTCCGCCTTAAAGAGTTGATCGTTCGCGGCCACCTGCCAGGTGGTGCTCCCGTCAGAAAAATAGCCCTTGGGCTCGTTGGAATTGGCATTGCTGAGTACCCCGCGCACGGCTTCCAAACCGATGCCGTACTTGTTGAGCAGATCGGGGTTCAGGAGCACACGAACCCCCGGCAGCGCGCCGCCCCCCACGAAGACCTGCCCAACGCCGCTCACCTGCGAGAGTTTTTGCGCCATGATGGTGGACGCGGCATCGTAAATCTGGCTCTTGGTCAGGATGTCGGAGGTCAAAGCGATGATGAGAATGGGGGAATCTGCCGGGTTCACCTTCCGATAGGTTGGGTTCATGGGAAGATTGATGGGAAGGTAGCCGCGAGCAGCATTGATGGAGGCCTGTACGTCGCGCGCCGCGGCATCAATGTTCCGGTCCAGGCTGAATTGCAGCGTGACGCTGGAGGAGCCCAGAGAACTTGAGGAAGTCATCTCCGTGACGGAAGCGATGCGCCCGAATTGCCGTTCGAGCGGTGTGGCGACGGAAGACGCCATGATCTCCGGGCTTGCTCCGGGCAAAGTTGCACTGATCGATATGGTGGGATAATCCACCTGAGGCAGCGGCGAAACGGGAAGCAGCCGAAAAGCCACGGCGCCAGCGAGAAATACTGCGATGACCAACAGAGTGGTGGCAATCGGCCGTCGAATGAATGGTTCAGAGATATTCATCGAAACCCGATATCACTCCATCTAGCGGCGGTCCCGCCCCAGGCGGGATCTGCATGCCGCCGTGAAGTGCGGCTCTACGCGCGCGCCGGCTCAGGCCCGCCAGCTCGGCGCTTACTGGAAAAGCGTTCGCCTAGGCGATCGAACCACAGGTAAATGACGGGCGTGGTGTAGAGGGTCAGCAACTGGCTGAGCAGAAGCCCGCCCACCATGGTGATTCCCAGGGGCCGGCGCAATTCTGATCCCATGCCGGTGCCCAGCGCCAGTGGAACGCCCCCCAGCAGCGCCGCCATGGTGGTCATCATGATGGGCCGGAAGCGCAGCAGGCACGCCTGGTAAATTGCGTTGACGGGAGTCATCCCTTCCTTGCGCTCCGCTTCCAGGGCGAAATCAATCATCATGATGCCGTTCTTCTTTACAATTCCGATGAGCAGCACCAGGCCAATCAAGGCAATCACGCTGAAGTCCGTGCGCACGATCATGAGTGAAAGCAGCGCACCCACACCCGCGGAAGGCAGCGTCGAGAGAATGGTGATGGGGTGGATGTAACTCTCGTATAGAACTCCGAGCACGATGTAAACAGTAATGAGAGCGGCCAGAATCAGCACGGGTTCGTTGGAGAGCGAGTTGAGAAAGGAAGCAGCAGTGCCCTGGAAGGACGCCTCAACCGCCGCCGGCATGCGGATTTCGTCTTTGACCTTATTAACTGCCTCAATGGCATCTCCCAGTGATGCGTTGGGAGCAAGATTGAATGACAGCGTAACCACCGGAAACTGCCCCTGGTGATTAACGGTCAGTGGGACATTGACATCCTTGACTTGCGTGAATGCCGCAAGGGGAACTTGCCCGCCATTGGGATACTGCGTTGTGGAGGCAATTTGAGTCCCGCCGAAGGCGTTATCTGAGGCGATGGTGGTATTCGCTGCCGCAGACCCCGTCGAGTTCGAAAGGCTGGTGGTGGCCGCAGTCAGCGAGCTTGTTGGACCGTACAATTGCGTGGACGCGGATCCTCCAGAAACCAATCCGTTGGAGCCCGCGGTGTTGTTGGCCATGCCGGTGCGAATAAAGAGATCACGCAAGTTGAGGGGAGTCTGCCGGTAGGTCGGGTCAACTTCCAAAACCACGTGGTATTGATTCAACTGCGTGTAAATGGTGGAGACCTCGCGCTGCCCGTACGCGTCATAAAGTGTCTGGTCGATGGTGGAGGGCGAAATGCCCAGGCGATACGCGGTGCTGCGGTCGAACACCAACTGCGTGGCCAATCCGCCCACTTCCTGGTCGCTGGTCACATCGCGCAGCAGCGGCGATTCTTTCAGCATGTCCACCATGCGGGGAGCAAAATCGTACAGCTCGTCGGCGTTCGGATCTTCCAGCGTGTACTGGAACTCCGTGCGGCTGACGCGGTCTTCCACCGTGATGTCCTGAACGGGCTGCATAAACAGGGTAATTCCCGCCACGCGCGCCAGCTCAGGCTGCAAGCGGCGAATGACTTCGTCGGCGCTGACTCTGCGCTCCTCGATGGGCTTTAAATTGATCTGAATCCGCCCGCTATTCAGCGTCGTGTTGGTGCCATCGATTCCGATGAACGATGACAAACTTTCAACGGCAGGGTCCTTCAAAATAACTTTCCCCAGTTCCTGCTGCAACTCCGACATTTCGGGGAATGACACCGTTTCCGCTGCCTCGGATATTCCCATAATCTCGCCCGTATCCTGAATGGGGAAGAACCCCTTGGGAACCATGATGTAGAGCACGATGGTCAGCACCAGCGTGGCAGCGGCGACCATCAGGGTAATCGTCTGGTGCCGCAGGACCACCTGCAGGGTACGGTCATAGAAATTGATGACGGCCTTCCAGCCCGCTTCGGTCACGCGGTAGAATCGCGTTTGCTCGGCTTCCGGCGAGTGCTTGAGCAGCTTCGAGCACATCATGGGCGTAAGGGTCAGGGAGACGATTGCGGAAACCAGAATGGTCACTGCCAGGGTGACGGCGAATTCGCGGAACAGCCGGCCTACGATGTCGCCCATGAACAGAAGCGGGATGAGCACGGCGATGAGCGAAATCGTCAGCGAAACGATGGTAAACCCGATCTGCGCGGAACCCTTTAGCGCCGCCTGCAGCGGCGGCTCACCCTCCTCGATGTAGCGAGTGATGTTCTCGATCATCACGATGGCATCGTCCACCACAAAGCCGGTGGAAATGGTCAGGGCCATCAGGCTCAGGTTATTCAAGCTGTAACCAAGCAGATACATCACTCCAAACGTTCCCACCAGAGAAAGCGGCACGGCCACGCTCGGTATGACTGTGGCGGCAAGGTTGCGCAGGAAAAGAAAAATCACCATCACCACGAGCGCCACGGTGAGCATCAATTCAAATTCCACGTCCTGAACGGAAGCCCGAATGGTGGTGGTGCGGTCGGTCAGTGTTTTTACACTGACCGAATTGGGGAGGGACTTCTTCAGTTGATCGAGCAGAGTCTTGATGCGATCCACCACGGCAATAACGTTTGCCCCCGGCTGGCGCTGGATGTTGACGATGACGGCGGGATCCTCATTCATCCACGCGGCCTGGTTGACGTTCTCAACGTCGTCCTCCACTTTCGCCACGTCCGTCAGGTTCACCGGCGCGCCGTTGCGATACGCAACGATCAGCGGGCGATAATCTTCGCTGGAGATCAACTGATCGTTGGCGCCAATCTGATAATTCTGCTGAGGGCCATCAAAGCTGCCTTTCGCCTGGTCCACATTGGCGGAGACGATGGCGTTGCGCAGGTCCTCCAGATTGATTCCGTAAGAAGCCATCAGCGTGGGGTTGGCGCGAATCCGCACGGCGGGTTTTTGTCCACCGCTGATGCTCACCAGGCCTACGCCCGGCAACTGTGAAATCTTCGGCGCCAGGCGTGTATCCGCAAGGTCTTCAACCTTGGGCAGGGGAAGCGTATTGGAGCTAAGCGCCAGGGTTAGTACCGGCGCGTCCGCGGGGTTGCTCTTGCTGTAAATCGGAGGAGTGGGCAGGTCGGGCGGCAGATAAGTTCCCGCCGCGTTGATCGACTCCTGAACTTCCTGCTCCGCCACGTCGATGTTGAGGCTTAAATTAAATTGCAGGGTGATGATGGAGCTTCCGTTCGAACTGGTGGAAGTCATTTGCTGCAGGCCGGGGACCTGACCGAATTGGCGCTCCAGGGGTGCGGTAACGGAGGAGGCCATCACGTCCGGGCTGGCGCCGGGATAAAACGTGATGACCTGAATGGTGGGATAATCCACTTCCGGCAGCGCGGAAACCGGCAGTTCCTTGAACCCCACTGCACCCGCCAGCAGGATGGCGACCATCAGCAAGGAAGTGGCGATCGGCCGAAGGATAAATATGCGTGACGGACTCATTGGTTCCTCAGCTTCTCAAATCTATGACGGGGCGCCGCGAACATTGAAAGGGCCTTCCGGCCAAGTGGAGGTTTAGAAGGCAAAGCGCAAAGGCAAAACTCCGCAGCCTGATGAATTGATTCTGGCGCTTTGTCGATTAGCTCGAGCCCTGCGCAGCGGCCTGCCCGGTGCCCGCCTTGACCTGGGTCAACTGCACCCTGACCTTGGTTCCTTCCTGCAGCCTGTCCACGCCGGTAACCACCACCGCGTCCCCTGGGTCGATTCCGGAAGTCACTTCGGTCTCATCGCCCTCGGAAATCCCGACGGTGATCGTCTTCACCGTCACCGATCCATCCAACCCGGGATTTGCCGCACTCTGAGATCCCGCGCCTGATTTGCCGGCAGATTGCTGCCCTGAGGATTTTGGAGCGTGAATATCCTTGACAAGATAAATGTAGGTCCGCTGCGAATTCCTTTGCACAGCCGCCGTGGGAATTAATGTCACTCCAGTTTCTTCCTCCACCAGGAGCCGGGCATTAACAAATTGATTGGGGAATAGTGCGCCGTCCGTGTTTTCGAAATTGGCGCGCAGTTTTACGGTTCCGGTCGTGGGGTCAATCTGGTTATCGACTGTCTCCAGTACGCCTTCAGCAATTTGGGTGCTCATGTCGCGGTTCCAGGCTTCCACCTTCAATTCCGCTCCCGCGTGCAGCTTTTGCATCACCACGGGCAGTTGATCCTCGGCAAGGGTAAAGATAACGGTAATCGGCTGGATTTGCGTAATGACCACCAGCCCCGTCGACAGCGTGGGAGTAACGTAGTTACCCGGATCAACCAGGCGCAAGCCCACCCGTCCGGTAATCGGCGCAGTGATATGACAATACGTCAAATCCAGCTTGGCAGTGTCAATCTGCGCCTGATCCGTGGCGATGATTCCCTCGTCGGACTTCACCAAAGCTTCCTGTGTGGCGAGCTGTTGTTCGGGAACGGCTTTTTCCGGCACGAGTGTCTGGTAGCGCTTCAAATCAACCTTTGCATTGTCCAGGTTGGCCTGGTCCCTCAGTAATCCTGCCTGAGCATTTTCCAACATCACTTGATATGGGCGTGGGTCAATTTCCACCAGCGGATCGCCCTGGCGAACCATCTGGCCTTCGGTGTAAAGTACATTCATCAGATAACCGGAAATTTGGCTCTGAACCGTTACCGTGTGCAGCGGCGTAACCGCGCCCAGGCCGTTGAAATAGCGCCCGATATCCCCTTTAATGGCGCGTGCTGCAATCACCGGAATACGGCTGCCACCTCCGCCCTTGCCGCCGGCCACCTGGCCGCTGGTCGTCGCCGCATCGGCAGAATTCGAGCGCGAGTGAAGGTAGACGTAAACTCCCACACCCGCCAGAACCAGCACCACGATCCATATCCATCCGTATCCCTTGGGCTTGTCGCCGGGGGGAAGTTCAGGGACATGGATGCCCGGTGCGCCCACGTTCAGTTCGTGCCCGTTAAGGGTTTCGGGTTTTTCGATACTCATAATCTCTTCGCCTCTGAAGCGGAGGAAAACGCAGGATGCTTCGGAAAAGGTTTTGCGTACAGATTTATTCTACGCGGCGCAGAAGCACAGTTTCAATTCCCAGGAGCCATGTCTCCCAGCCGGGGCCGCAAAATGGTCCTTCCACTGGCGGATAGCGCCCCCGCTACCTCAAACTGTACCACTGCCTCACCCGGTTATTAATTGCGCCAATCTTTCGGCAGAGCGGCAAGCTGGCCGGGTTTACCCTCGTGACCGGAATTTCTCTCGCCGTTAGGAGTTCGGGCTGTCTGCTCTGATTCCCCCCTCGCGCTTCACAGCCGAGGTCCCAAACTCGTGCCACGTCGACCCTTAGCCAGCAGCTTACAATTTTAACACTTTTGTTTTGACGATGGAAATACGCTCCTGGTTACCCTTCCGCACAATTTGTGCGCCCTTTGGCAGATACACAGCCTCCAAACTCATTCACATGCTTAGATTACGCAAAGCCCGGCTTCGTTCGCTTACCTGAAAACATAAGCGCGATAATCTGACCGGTGTAGAGGCGGCTTTACAGCGCCATCCGCCGGTCCGGGGCGGGCAGGATTCCGACTGGCGACGTAAATCCGCCGCTACAACTTGCCCAGGTGATAGACGAACCCGGCAGTATACACAATATTGTTGGCCCGCCCCGTGACCGGATAAGTTGCAGCGCTGTCGGCGGTCGGAATGTGCGGCAGTCCGAAGGCGGGCGAGCCGCAGGTATGGTCTCGCAAGTCAATGCGGAACGTCCAGTGCTTGGAGAGCTTGCGGTCAAGGCCTATGCCGGCGTTAAGGCCAAACTTATCGTTGTGGTTTATGTCCACCTGAGTGGCAACCGCTGCAAACCCGTGGGCGTAGGCGTATGCCACGGCCGAGTCCGTGGGGCTGTAGCGGTCGTAATCCATGCCAATTTCCGCGTAAGGTTGAACATGGAACCGTCGAAGAACT
The DNA here is from genome assembly GCA_030040315.1 of Terriglobia bacterium. Lineage (GTDB taxonomy): Bacteria > Acidobacteriota > Terriglobia > UBA7540 > UBA7540 > Bog-366. The sequence goes on from JASHTY010000360.1 coordinate 14,717, forward strand.
GGCCCATGGAGCAGTAAACTTGCGCTGCCGTTGTAAAATCGCGTAGGATAATTGATATTGTTCCG